>NZ_CP014854.1:311136-622273 GCF_002214365.1 Thermococcus celer Vu 13 = JCM 8558 | reverse complement strand
CCCTTTTCTCGATCTCAATCCCGTTTGTCATTACCATTTCTTTATCTCCCTTAGAGGGCCTTGATGAGCATCCCCGGTAGAACCTCATAGTGCATGCGATTTGAAACGTTTGTGTCGTATACTGGAAAATTAAAGAGAAGCCGCCAAACGTTGCTATCTTTGTCCGCCAGATACTCACGGATACAGCCTGCTCGGCGTCCTCGGGAAGAGGGTGGCCCAGCGGACGTGGTCGAGCTTCAGCACCCACGCGACGAGCCTCTCCAGACCGAGGCCGAAGCCGCTGTGCGGAACGCTGCCGTACTTCCTCAGGTCGAGGTACCACTCGTAGTCCTTCGGGTCCATGCCCTCCTCAAGGATGCGCTGGACGAGCTTCTCGTAGCTGTCTTCACGCTGGGAGCCGCCGATGACCTCACCGTACCCCTCGGGCGCGAGCATGTCGGCCGCGAGAACCTTCCGCGGGTCCTCGGGGTCCTCCTTCATGTAGAAGGCCTTGATGTGCTTGGGGTAGCCGTAGACGAAGAACGGGCTCTCGAACTCCTGGGTTAAGATCCTCTCCTCGTCGGCACCCATGTCCTCGCCCCACTCTATCTCCACGCCCTTGCTCTGCAGGATCTCTATAGCCTCGTCGTAACTTATCCTCGGGAACGGCGGGACGGTGTTCCTGAGCGTCTTCAAGTCCTTCCTGAAGGTCTCCACGTCCTTTCTCCTGAGCTCGAGCGTCCTCTGCACCATGTAGCTCACAAGTTCCTCCTCCACCTTCAGGATGTCGTTGAGGTCCATCCAGGCGGCCTCGAGTTCAAGGTGCCAGAACTCCGTTAGGTGCCTCCTCGTCCTGCTCTTCTCGGCCCTGAAACTCGGCGTTAGCGACCACACCTTCTCAAGGCCGAAGATTGCCGCTTCGAGGTACAGCTGGGCGGACTGGCTCAGGTAGGCTGTCCTGTCGAAGTACTTGAGCTTGAAGAGCGTCGAGCCGCCCTCTACCGCTCCGGTCACGAGTATCGGCGGGAAAACCTCGTACCAGCCGTTCTGAAGGAGCCACTCGCGGGCGGCCGCCATCATCGTCCCTTTGACCTTCATTATGGAGGAGACCTTCGGCGAGTGCAGGTGCAGGTGTCTGACGTCGAGCAGGAACTCGTCGCTCGCGTCCTTCGTTATCGGGAAGAAGTCAACGTTCTGGACGATCTCCATTTTATCTGCCTGAACCTCCGCGCCGCCGGGCGCACGGGGGTCGGCCTTGACCGTTCCCTCGATGATGACACTCGATTCGATGCCAACCTTTTTGGCCTCGGCGTAGGCCTCCTCGCTGGCTTCCCTCTTAAAGACGGTCTGAACCACACCGCTTGAATCGCGGAGGACTATGAAGACCTTCTTTCCGACTTCCCTCTTCCTGTAAACCCATCCGGCGAGTTTAACGCGCTTACCTTCCATATCGGGCCGAACGTCGGCGCAATAAACCTTATCGATCATCCTTACCACCTCCAGGGGCTTTGAAACGGCCTTTATAACGGTAGCGATTGAGGACTGACCAGAAGAGCGTCAATTCATCCAGAGCGGAAACGCTCCAATCCTTTGTCTGATCACTATGAGGAGGGGCATGGGAGGGGTTTCGAAAGGCCCAATTTAAATTCTTTGCCGGTTTGATTGTCATTTTATCATAAAATTGGTTTTTTTTGGTTCAATTATGACAACACACCTCTCCATCGACTATCGGATAAGTTCAGAAATACGACGCGCGGAGGGTTTTACCGCGTGGGAACAACGGGTAAGGGCGGGGCAACGACCGAAACTTTAATCTAACTCCCAACTGAATCAGTTATTGTGGAGAAGTGGAGAAAATGAAGGCACTCGTCGGAACCGTCGTGGACCCGGAAGGCTTTAGGAAGAACTCCGCGGTTTTGATAGATGGCCCCACGATAAGGGGCGTTGTTCCCGTCGAGAGGCTCGGCGATTACGATGTTGATGAAACCTACGGCGGAACCGGTTATCTAATTCTGCCGGGATTGGTCAACGCCCACACCCACGTGGCGATGGCGAAACTCAGAGGGCTCGGCGAGGACCTTCCAACCGAACGGTGGCTCAAGGACGTTATCTGGCCGGCGGAACTCGAGTGGACGCCAGAGGAGATAGGCCGCTGGGCCCTTCTCGGCATGGCCGAGGCCCTATCCAACGGCTCGACGACGATAAACGACCACTACTTCTTCGCCGATGAGATAGCCGAAGCGGCGAGAAAACTCGGAATCAGGGCCTTCATCGGCCAGACCGTAATGGATTTAGTGGATTTCCCTATAGCCAGGCCCGAAGAGGGCTTCAGGTTCTTCGAACGCTGGAAGGGGAAAGACGAGCTCGTCCGCCCGACTTTGGCACCCCACGCCACGAACACGGTTTCCCTCGAGCTGATGAAGGAGATAGGTGAGTTCGCCCGCGAGAGGAACGCCATCATCCACGTCCACGTATCCCAGAGCACGGGGGAGGTGCGGGAGGTAAAAAGACGCTACGGCCTTTCCCCGGTTGAGTACCTCGAGAGGGCGGGCGTTCTCGGTGAGGACCTCGTAGGGGTGCACGGGATCTACCTCTCTCCCGGTGAGGTAAACCTCTACGCAAAAAGCGGGGCGACGCTCGTCCACTGCTCCCTGAGCATGGCGAAGCTCGAGGGAAGGGTCGCGCCGGTAATCGAGCTGGCGGAGAGGGGAACCAACATAGCCCTCGGTAACGACTCGCCCAACCCGGTCGGGCTGATGGATCCCTTCGAGGAGATGCGCTTTGCCGCGGTCCTCAACAAGGTCTGGCGGAGGAGGACGGACGTTGCCACCGCGGGGGAGGTCTTCGGCTGGGCAACGCTGGGAGGTGCGCGGGCGTTGAAGCTGAAAGCGGGACTGATAAAGCCCGGCTACCTCGCCGACCTCGTCTTGGTAAACGCGAGGAAGCTCCAGTTTCTCCCGGGCAAAGACCCCTACTCCCAGGTCGTTTACTCCACGAGGGGAAGCGACGTCGAGCTTGTCATGGTTAACGGTGAGATCGTTTACAAAAACGGAACGCTGGTAACGCTTGGAAAAACGCTGGAGGAGCTGTGGGAGGGGTTCAGACCCTCCGAACGATGAGCTTGACGCCGTCGACGTCAACGACCTCAACGGTATCGTCTATCTTCAACTCATCGTCGCTGAGGGCTATCCACCTGTCCCCCTCAAGCTCGACTATGTAGTTCTCCCTGCCTATTTTCACCACCTTCCCGCGCTTGCCCTTCAGTTCGAAGGTGTACTTGGCCTTTCCAGCGTCCTGAACGTCCCTCTTTACGTACCTGCCCACAGCCATATAAGTGACCACTGCCGCTATGAGGCCCACCACGAGGCTCTCCTCAAAGCCGACGCCGAATCCAAGGAGGAGCCCCATCAAGGCCAGGGCAACGCCGATGGGAGTTATGAAGGCCGTCACCATCATGTCGAGTGCTATGGTTAGCAACCCGAGGATCAAAAGGGAAATCGGGAGGAGGTCCATCCCCTCCACCTCCCATCACTCCGTCATGTCCTTGAGCTTTTTCAGCTCTTCCTCGGAAAGGGCCGCTCCTTCATCCCCATCCCAGGATTTCCCTTCCTCCGGCGGTCTGGACCCGGGAAGGGGCGTCTCCCTCACCTTCTGGAGGATCCTCAGCAGGCCTATCAGCGCTTCCGTGTCGTACGGGACGATCAGGTTGCCGTACTTGGCGAGCTCGGGCATCTTCTCGATGTACTGGAGCGTCAGGTACTTCTCGTCGGCCCGGCTCAGCGCCTCGAGGACCTTCCTTATGGCCTCGGCCTGACCCTCCGCCACGAGTATCTGCCTCTGCTTCTCACCCTCCGCCTGGAGTATGGCCGCCTGCTTCTGGCCCTCCGCCTCCTTGATGGCCGACTCCTTCTTACCCTCGGCGAGGAGTATCATGGCCCTCTTCTCACGCTCGGCCGTCATCTGCTTGGCCATCGCGTCCTGGATGTCCCTCGGCGGGTCTATACGCTGTATCTCGACGCGGGTTATCTTGACGCCCCAGCGGTCGGTCGTCTTGTCGAGCTCCTCCCTGAGGCGGGCGTTGATTATGTCCCTGCCCGAGAGGGTCTCGTCGAGCTCCATCTCGCCTATGATGGCACGGAGGTTCGTCTGGGCCAGCTTGATTATCGCCATGAGGAAGTTGCTGACGTTGTAGACCACCTTGACCGGGTCGAGTATCTGGTAGTAGACAACGGCATCGACGGTTACCACGACGTTGTCCTTACAGATGACCTCCTGCGGCGGGACGTCGACGACGTGCTCGCGCATGTCCACGACCTTGACGCGTTCCATGAAGGGGACTATGAAGTGTATGCCCGGCTCGAGGATCCTGTTGAACTTTCCGAGGCGTTCGACGAGTCCCTTCTGGTAGGGCCGTATCACCTTTACGCTCAGCAGGAGCATCAGCAAAAGAAAAACGCCCAGTATCAGCAAAGCCGCACCTGCGAAGGGTTCCATTACCATCGCCTCCAGTCATTATTCAAATTTTGGAGGGTTGAAGTCCTTATAAATGTTGCCCTGCATTAGCGGGCCAGTTGGGGCCAGATACACAACTGGACGGCATCGACACCCCGGAGCGCCGAAGATAACGCGAGAATCGTCGATACCTGAGGATGCTCCAGAATTAATTTTTGGCCAACTGGGCGTGAATTGTTGTTCAAATAAAAAAAGAACGGGGCTCAGTACTCCGGCTTCTGATACATCGAACGGAGCATGAGCTCCTCGACTCTTACGTCCTTTGGAAGCCTCAGGAGGTACTTCACGGCCTCGGCAACCTCCTCCGGCTTGAGGAAGCCCTTCTCCTTTGGCTTACCCGGTTTGCTTCCGCCGAAGTAGGTATCCACTGCCCCGGGCCTCAACTCAAAGAACCTTACGTCGGGGTTCTCGATCTGGAAGGTCTTTACGAGGGCTCTGGCTGCCCACTTGGTGGCCGTGTAGCCGCCCCCGTAGGGCAATAGCCTTGCAGAGACGTCGGAGGTAACCGCCACAACGACCCCGTTGGTCTCCTTCAGGTTCCTGAGAAAGGCTTTGATCGTCCTCCACATCCCGAGCAGGTTGACCTCTATCATCTCGTGGAACTCCTCTTCCCCGAGCTCCTCGAGTCTGCCAAAGTACCCAAGCCCGGCGTTCGCCACGACCACGTCCACCTTCCCAAAGCGTTCTATGGTTTTGTTTGCGAACTCTTCGACGCTCTCCGGCCTGGAGACGTCTAAGTGGTGGTAGAAGACCTCCCCTCCAAGCTCTTCCGCCAGTTTTTTGAGTCTCTCAACGCTCCTCGCCCCAATGGCGAGGGCGTAGCCTTCCTCCGCCAGGGCCCGGGCTATGGCTTCACCTATCCCCCTCGAGGCCCCGGTAACGACGGCAACCTTCATTTTTCCACCTCCTCTCCAGGGAAATACACATCGATCCTCCTAACGTCACCGGATCTTACCATCTCGGCGTATTTTCCTTTGATTTTGTTGCCCTCCACCGTTATCTTCTCCTTCCCGGTGTCAATCACCACGGTTGACTCCTCGAGCGGCATCTCCCAGGTGTTCCTCCGGGAGGGGTTGTGATAAACGACCCTGACCCTCCCGAACAGGTTAAACGCCACCCTGCCCTCCTCATCAAAAAGCCACCCCGGAAGGGTCGGGCTAAAGACGAGCGCTATTTCGCCGTTTTCCAGCCTGAAGGGCCCCTTACCGATGAACATAATTTTCCACATGCTCAGGAATTCGGCGTTTGCCCCGGTTAGCCTTGCAACAAAGCCGCCCCCGTGGAGCTTCTCATCCGGGTAGGCGCTGCTGACTATAAAGGACGAGTTCTCGAGCGGGCTCCTTCCATAAATCTGGGGGTCAAGGAAGGCCACGATGACGTTCCTGAAGTCCTCGTAGAACTCCTCGAACAGACCGCTCTTTATGAGCTCGAGCATGTACTTGTATTCCATGTGGAGCCAGATGGACTCGTTCTCCAGCCAGCCGGGGGGGAAGGCCTTTGCCCTCCCTATCTCAATCGGCTGATCCTTCAGGGAGGAGTTGAGCTTGTACATTTTTAGCTTCCTGTCGTAAAGGTCACTCTCCTTAACTTTTTTATAGAGCTCCTTGAGGTAGCCTTTGTCTTCCCTGAATAGCCTGAACTGTTTGACGATGCCCTCCAAAAAGAGCGGCATTCCCTTTCTCCTGAACCTGAGGATTCTCACTTCACTGTCTTCACCGATTTCCCATTCAATGGGCTCGTAGTAGAAATACATCGGCATCAGTCCATTGTTCTCTTTGATGACCTCTTCGAGCTTCCCCATCAGTTTTTCCCTCAGGGTTCTCAGCCCATCGAGGAGGTCACCCGCCCTGACTTCAACCTCCGAGCCCTCGAATCCCAGCCTTGTCCTCTCCCTGTACTCCTCCCTCAGAGTGGAGAGGGCATTCCAAAGCCAATGATCCCTCCCAGGATCTCCTCTCTCAAGATACTCCCCAACGAGTCTGAGCTCCTCTCTGAAAAGCCACCAGACTTCCTCGGGAACCCTGAGGGTCTCCTCCGGGAATTCCTGAAATACGCCCATGAGCAGGTTAAGGAGCCTCACGAGCTCGACGCTTTCCCCTACCGACGAGCCGAAGAGCCCCGGGAGCCCGTTGAGGGCATCGTACCACCCCGGTTTTCCTGCCTCCATCTCTATTCCTATTCCCTCAGGGTCGAGGGTGGCGAACTTTATCAGGGCAAGGTTGAGGAGTTTTGTTGCGAGGTTGGTCCTGTAAATCTCCCCTTTACCTTTTTTGGTCCTCATGAGGTGTTTGGGTTCATTTCTGGACTCTATCAGAGCCCTCTTTTCCTCATCCGGGGCCAGTGAGTTGTACTGCCTGACCCTCCCCTTTTCAACCACGTATCTCTTGCCCCTCGGAAGGACCACCATGTAATTGTCGTAGTAAGTGTAATCATGGTCTTCGAAGAAGAGTTTCCTCTTGTTTTCCGGGTACACCCCGAGGTAGCTCTCGATGAGGTCGAGGTTGTAGGTCCAGTGGTCACACCAGTACCCTTCCCCGTGCTCCGCGATGACCTCCTCCTCGCAGTGTCCAAGGAGTTCTTCGAAAAACTTCTCCTCCGAAACCTTCAGGTTTATGCCCTTCTCCTCCATGAACATTATCAGCTTTCCAGGGGTAAATGGTTCCTTAAGGAACTCCCTCAGCTCCTCGCTCTTATCCACGAGACGATCCAAAAACTCCGGGGAGTCCTTCAGACGGTACCTTACGCCGTTTATTAAAAGCGGGTTGTAACCGTCGGCCTGTATCAGGCTCACGAAGAACTTAACGTCGTACTCCTTTACCCCGGGATGGAAGAAAACGTCCTCCCTTCTGTTCTGGTTGACATCACGGTAGCTGCCGTTGCCGCTCGAGTAGTACTCAGGCGTCAGCACAAAGTAATTGTAGTCCCTCTCCTGGTCACCGTGCCTCCTCAGGTAGATGTAATAAACCAGTGGCTTTGATGACTCCATGATGAGGGGATAACCTCCCCTGAGGACGTTGTCAAGGTAGCACTGCTTGGAATACTCGTCAAAAAGTCTGGAAGAGGTTTCCGTGTGGATATCCTCCACGATTTCCTCTATCACTTCCTGGGCTTCCTCGTATTTTCTTCTCAGGTATTCCTCGTCCGCGAACTTGCGGGAATATTCATCCAGGAGGGAGATGTGGGGGGCGAAACCTATCACGGAGTATATCGTCACCTCTTCACCCGGGCTGAGGTCGATTTTAAGCGGCGTGAAGGCTGAGGGGATTTTGTTGAACGTTGCCTGTTCGGCTTCGGTGAGATCGGACAAGGGCTTTTTGATGAACTCCTCCGGTCTTAGGTAGGAGGTGTCGGGCCCAAAGACGATTTCAGGGTCAACTATCGGCCTGACCAGCCGGCTCTTTCCGCCTTTCTTCACGAACGTTATGTAAAAAGTGCCCTCGGTGAGCTCCTCAACCTTTGGAACGTCCTCGGTTGAGGATTTGAGCTTGAAGAAGGGCATGTTGTTTTCGAGGTTGTAGACTTCCATCCATGCCTTTATCGTCGTCAGGATGTTCTTCAGCACGAAGTCGTTTGTGCCATAAGGAACCACAATGGGCATCCCGTCGAGCATCTCGAGCTCTCTGGTTAATCCGGAGATGTTTTTAATCGTGGTCCTCCTGACCAGTGCGGAGATTCTTTCGTTCGGTATCGTGTAGTAGAGGACGTTTATCTTCAGACCGAGCTCTTCGTTGATTTCCTCTATCTCAAGCTCGTTTCTACCGATGTACATCCTCTGGATAACCTTTTCGCTCTCTTGAAGAGTGAAGGGCTCGTAAAAAACTCCTTCAGAGGGAAGTTTTATGAACGTCCTAAAACCCAGAGTCCTCACGGACTGATAGGCTTTGACCGCCGAGTTGAACTCCATTATGGCGTGATCCTTGTCGCTTATGCCAAAAGAGGTGACGCACTGGGCCCTGTTGACGTAGAAAACCCACATGGGGATGCTCTTTTTACCCCCTATGCCCGGTAAAAAGCTTGCGAAGGGCCTTGAGGAGTTGTAGTTCTCCATCACGAATCTACCCTCTTCATCAAAGTTCCCGGGCTTCATGGCCTTCACCCCTCAACCAGCCTGTAAACCCTAACGTAGTCAACGTACATCCTCGCGGGGAATTTGGTGGTGGCGGTCGGCCTACCGGGCCAGTTCCCGCCAACGGCGAGGTTGAGTATGATGTAGAAGGGCCCATCGAAGACCCATTCATGCCCCATATCCTCAACCTGTTTCCTCGTCACCACGTGGTAGAGATGCCCATCAACGTACCATTCTATCCTGTCCGGGAACCAGTCAATGGCAAAGACGTGGAAATCCTCCGTGAAATCCGGAACCCCCTCCGGTAGAGTGTAGCTCTTGGTTATCCCCTTAGAACCAGAATACCCGGGCCCGTGGATCGTTCCGTGCACTGTTTTGAGTTCATGACCGAGAAACTCCATTATGTCTATCTCCCCGCACTGGGGCCATCCAACCTCTCCAATGTTCGCTCCCAGCAACCAAAAGGCCGGCCAGAGCCCCTTGCCCTTGGGAAACTTCATCCTTGCTTCTATTCTCACCGGAGGTTCGAACTCGACTTTTCCTTCGGTCTTCATTCTGGAGGAAGTGTACATGTAGGTGCCGTACTGGTCGGTTACCCATTCTTTCCTTGCCTCTATCACGAGCACACCATTTTCTATCACCGTGTTGTTCGGGGTGTAGTATTCAAGCTCGTTGTTTCCCCAGCCGGGTACTCCGTAGGCCTGACCGTTTCCTATCTCAAAGGTCCAGTATTCCTCGTTTACTGCATTCCCGTTGAACTCATCGTGCCATATCAGCTCCCACGTCCTGTTGCCCTCATGCAGGACTTGGGGAACTTCCTCTACCGGGGTTGTTTCAGTCGTGTTCTGAACCTGGGAGGATGTTTGAGTTATCGAGGTTCCGGTCTGGGAAGGTTCCATCGTTGATGTTGATTGGGACTGGGGAGATGTTATGCAACCCGCCACCACGGTCATCAACAACATTAAGACCATCGAAAGTGCCACGGTTCTTTTATTCATAGTCAGTACACCCCCTGAGTCTCTTTGGATTCTGTAAAGTCCTCTGCAAGATGCTCCATTTCCCGGGCAAAACTGTTAAAATCTATTAAATCGAGCCCGTACTTCCTCAGCGGCTTATATCTCCCGGGCTCATCGACCACGAGCAGGGCGTCATGGACTATTGCCGTCACGCCGACAAGAACATCGTTTGTGTGGAGTTTCACCCTCTTCCTCAGGAGTTTCCCTGTTATCACACTGGCTTTAACTATTATCTTCTCATCCAGCGGGAGTATCTGGTACATCTCTTTCAGTATCAGAAGCTGCTTGTAAGGGTCCTTTCCAAGGGCGGCTTTCGTGGAAAGGTACTCGTAGAGGGTGATTTCAGAGACTAACGGCTCGAATTTTAGCAGTACCATCTCAAGCAGGGGGCTGTTCTTCTTTGTGTGTATTTTCAAAAGGACGGAACTGTCGAACATTATCTTTTCTGACACTACCATAACATCAACTCCTTACCCCTTCAGCATGTTCAGCAACTCTTGGGCCGTTTCGCTCTCCTCCTCATCGAGGCCCATCTCATCAAGCTTTTCTTCCAGTTCACTGGAGTGCCACTTCTTCAGCAGGATCTTAATCACAGTGTCATAGGAATTAACATCCAGTTTTCTTTTGAGCTTCTTTATGGCCTTCCAGGTGTCCTCATCAACCGCTATGGTCTTCAAGGTTTACCACCTCCGAGATAGTTCTCTCTAATCCTTCTGGTCAGCCCGTTATTCTTCACGATCTCCCGGTAAAGGTTCACGCTCTCCTTCCTTGGAATCCTTTCCTTTGTTATCAGATCGACCTTGTAGAGGCCAAACCGCATCCCAAACCCCATTCCCCACTCATAGTTGTCCAGCAGAGACCAGTGGAAGTATCCCCTCACGTCAATGCCTGACTCAATGGCTCGCTCAACTTGAGCTACGTGAGCGGCTATGAAGTACGGCCTCAGGATGTCTTTTGAGTCCGCTACCCCGTTTTCCATGATGTAAATGGGCAACCCATGGGCGGAGGCCGCTTCGAGGCTGTTGTAGAGTCCCTCAGGGAACACTTCCCAGCCAAGCTCGCTCACGTATCTCCCATCGGCCGAGAGTGTGTTCGGCAGGCATGAATACCCGTACCCGGGAACCCCCTTGAAGGCGGTTATCGGTATCTCCTTGAATCTAACCTCAGAATGGGTTACAACGTCCCTCGAATAATAGGTCATCCCTATCCAGTCAAGTCCCTTTAGATGGGGCACTTTTGTCATGGTTTCCATGTCGAATTCAGCGTTGAGGTTACCCTTGGTTATGGCCTCAAGGACGAAGCCGCTGTTGAAGAAGTTGCTCATCTCTGCCGCCTTAACATCCCTTGGGTCGTCGGGGTCTTTGGGGTAGGTGGTGTGGATGTTGTTCATTATTATCCCGACTCTGGCATCTTTTCCGGAGAACTGTTTTATAGCATCGTAAGCTCTCGCATGGGCGTTCACTATGTTTATAATCGCCTTCTTTGCCCCTGCGGGATTGCTCACACCTGGGGGGAAACCGGAATAGGGCGCCAGATAGCCCAGCTCAACCATCACTGCCGGCTCGTTGAAGGTGGCCCACATGTCGATGAGGTCACCGAAGCGGTATGCCATATAAGCCGCGAACTTGGCCAGCTCCAGTACCGCCCTCTGGTTGACCCACCCATTATTTTCGTTTTCGAGATTTCTCTCGCGGGATTCCACCGGGTCATGAAGCCATACGGGAAGGCTGTAGTGTATCAATGTCAGGAAGACCTTAAACCCCAGTTTCTTAAGGTTCAAGAGCACCTCCCTGTAATGCTCCACTTCCTTCCTGTTTGCAATCCTGTCGAGTTCTTCTAAGTGATCCTTAGTTATCTTTATCGCCTTGATGAGACCGTTCCCATCCGTCTCGTACTCAACCTCCACCCCATAGGTCGGACACGGAAAGATTCTACTCCACTCCACGCTCAACGAATAAGCGTTAAGGCCGAGACCTTTGGCGAGGGAATGGTCCAGTGGGTAAAGTTCGTAGTTGTTGATGCCCTCCTCCGGGAGATCGCCACTCACGAGGCCCGTTTTCAGGTTTATAGGATCCCTGACCCACGTCCACCAGTCGCTACGGGTGTCTATGTTTCTGTGGAAGATATCACCCATCTCAAACTGGAATGCGGATTGTGAAACGCCCCAGAAAAATTCCTTCATTTTTCACCCTCCGTTTTCCCTTCAGAGTGCAGTTTTTCAACGTTTCTGTTCAGCTCACTGAACATAACCACCATCTCTTCGTAGGGTTCATCCTCAATATTTACGAGCCCGTAGTTGCTGTTTTCTCCGTCCCACCTTCCTTCCTTAGGTTCATCGGCGTATTTGAACCAGTGGTAGCCAACCACATATGGGAGCTCCATCAAGCTCTCTATGAACCTCTTTGTATATTCAGCTCTTTCCTTCTGGGTCTGTACCGTTATCCCCGCTCCTTTCGTGTTTGGAAGACCTGAATCCATGGCCCTGAAGGAGAACTCCGTTATCATTATGGGCTTCCCCGAGAGTTCGTGGATGCGGTCGAGGTAATCCTTCGGCGCCACCTGGAAATTGTAGAGGTTCAGGGATATGACATCCACGTATTTCCCGGCAACTTCAAAGACCACCTCAGGAGGCCTGATGAAAGGAGAAACCGCAAACCTCACCCCCAGAATAAGGTGGTTCGGATCAACTTTCCTGATCTCACCCGTTATCACACTGAAATACCTCTCGGCGTACCTTCTGGCGAATTCCCTCCGGGCTTCGTTGAAAACCTCCGTTGATGGAAGCTCTCCGGTGTAATTCAAGAGCTCATCAAAACTCTTGTATTCAGTTTTTAGCTCCCGATTCAGCCGACCTATGTCCCCGTCGAAAACGTCCTCCAGCACCTCGACGGCCACCTTCTTCCCGGGCGCATCGGGTGAAAGCTTTATAAAATCGTCCAGCAGATGGTTTCCGGATCTCCAATCAGGGCCCCAACGGAGCTCGTTATCGGTGAAATATCCAATTATCAGGGGGTTGTCCTTCATCGACTCAATGTTGAAATAGACAAACTTCCTCACGTATTCCTCAAAATCCTCTCCAAATATGTCCGGCATGGTTCCATGTTCCCAGTTAAAGCCGTAGTTTGCCCCAATATCCAGGACTGGGGTGCTGGGAAACAGGTAGTACAACTCTTTTGATGACCAAGACCCAACGGTATTAAAACCCCACTCAACAAGCCTGCGAGAGGTCAAGTTAACCCACTCATCAATGCCCCCGTACTTCCTCAAAACGTTGGAGTAGTAGGGAGCGTAGCCAATGGCTGGCGAATAGTCACCCATGTAATTGACGGCATTAACGCCCTTTGAGACGAAGGCATAACCTTCGGGATCAACGAGCCAGTAAACGCCGTTTTCATCCATCTCGACCCTAAAGTAACCACTGGCTTTAAACTTTTTCTCTTCCCAGCCGCCAAAATCGGAGTATCCCTCGGGAAAATTAAGTTTCGGCTTCATAACATCCTCTCCGGATGGGGTTGTCGAGTTTGAGGTCTCAACCTCCCTGCCTACGGTAGAGGTCTGGTTAATGGGGGAGGTGGGGGAACCCCCCTTCGGAGTGCCCCCTATGCACGCTGAGAGGAATACAATGATGATCGTGAGGGCCATAACCATGCTATAGAGCTTTCTCTCCATAATATCACCGTAAAAATAAATAAAGGGAGATCACCTTCTCCTCCTCAAGAGGAGAGGCACCACTGCGAGGGCCACTATGATTCCCGGACCGCATATTCCTCCTCCGGCCGTTGTCGTCTCCGTGGTGGTTTCAGTAACTTCCACCGCTGTAAGAACCAATGGATATCGAAGCCCAAGCCTGGTTCTCGACGGGTATTCCAAAGAAATCAGCGAGCTGTTCCGAAACTTTCTTCACCATAGGTGCAATGTCAATTAACACTTCTCCTGAGGCCGGCAGCTGCTCCTCCGGCATGAAGAGAAGCACTCCCCATCCACCGCCTGAGAGCGCCCTTTGGATTGTGAACTTCATGTTTGAAAGCTTTCCGTTGACTATTACGGTGGAGGTGAGCTCTCCCACCTCTGTTCTGTCCCCAACTATACCTCCAAAGTCATCCATGAAGGGTACATAGACCTCTCCGAGCGGTGCTCCCTCGGTACTCTCGAACCAGATGTTTATTCCAAATCTCACGAGTGCATTGTTGTCTTTAGCGATGTCGTACTTCACCTTTACCCAGATGTGGTCATAGTTAGACAGGTTGGAGGCGGGCATTGGAAGCTGGGCGTAATCGTAACCGCCGACCGGGGGCTTGTCACCCCACCACTGGGCGGGGGCCCTTCCGTCTATTATGACTTCGGGAGTAGCCCAGGCTATCCCTCCCCACTGGGTCTTGACGTTCTTCAGGTTAACGTAGAAGGCGAAGTCTTCCGTGGACTTTGTGAACTTCATAAACACTTCTCCATCTCCGCCAACGATGTTCCAGAAGTTGGTCTGCATCCACACTGTTCTACCATCGCCCAACTGAATGCTGTTATTAAGGTACTGGTCCCACCAGGTGAACTGCACGTCCCCTTCCTGGGCGGGAGCCGCTGCAACGTCCCTTATCTCGGAAAGTGACATCGCCGAGGCGTAGCCCGAAAGAAAAATCACAAAAACAAAAACTGCCACCAACAGTTTTCCTGCTCTTGTCATGGGATCACCCGTTAATAACATGGGTGGCTACATATAAATATTTTTCTATTTGTATAATTGTGTGGCTACACGAAATACTTATAAGTAACCACTAAGATATAATGGATAGGATGAAGTATAAAAAGCAACTGGAGGCTTAACCATGCCCGGAAAATTAGAAAAAATCGCGAGCTTTATGGTGATTTTTGTTTTGCTTATGGGGTTTCTCGCAACGCTTCCCCAGGCAAGCGCTCAGATTTCCCTGCCCAGAGAGGACACAGTTTTCGTTACCGGAGCACAGTGGGCTCCTGCATCCACATGGAACCTGCTTTCACCTTCCCAGACATGGGGCACCTACTTTACCGGCGGTTTTATGTACCTACCGCTGTTCCAGTATATCGCAGGCCTGAACTTATGGCTACCAATAATAGGGAAAGACTTCACACTTGTGAACCAGACGAGTCTGATAGTCCACCTGCGCCCCGAAGCAAAATGGAGTGATGGGACACCCATAACCGCTCAGGATGTGGTTTGGACTTTCCAAATGTCAAGAGAACTCGGCTCCGGTCCTGCGGCAGGTTCCGAGCCCTACATAGGTGATGTGAAGGCCATAGACGAACATACGGTTGAGTTTACAATCGGTCCTGAGGGCAACTTACCCATGTTCCTTCAGTACTCCCTTCAGTTAGCCCCGGCTCCAAAGCACGTCTATGAGAAAGCTTACGAAAAATTGGGATCATACGTAATAAACTGGAGGAACTGCGGGAACGTCTGTAACGACGTGGTTTCTACCGACGAAGGGGACGTGGCAATGAACCTTCCCCAGGTTGTTTCTGGCCCTTATAAGCTGTACTACTTCGATGAGCTCAGGATAGTCTACGAGAGGATCGACGACTGGTGGGGCAAGGAGATCTTTGGACTGCCAGCTCCAAAGTATCTCGTTCACAGGATATACCTGAGCAACGAGCAGGCCCTTCTGGATCTGAGACAAGGCAACGTTGATTGGTCCGGAATATTCATACCAAACGTCGGGAAATTCAAGGAGGTTGGGACCTTCTATAAGAGTCCACCCTATTTCAGGCCGGGAGCCTTTGTGATGCTTTACATGAACAACAAGAACGAGATTCTAAGCGATAAAAACCTCAGAAAAGCAATAGCTTATGCCATAGACTACCAGGAGGTCCTCACCAAAGCCTTCTACGGTTATTCGGAGCAGCCCTCCATGTCACTGGTCTTTACCGTCTTCCCGCATTACCGGAGGTGGCTTAACACCACCCTGGCTAAAGAGTACTGGGGAAACCCAGAGGGCAAGGTTCTGACTGATACGGAGAAAGCCAAGCAGATACTTCAGAAGGCAGGCTACAAAGATGTTGATGGGGATGGCTTCCTGGAGACGCCCGACGGGAAAAAGATCGAACTCAACATAATAATCCCCACTGGATGGACCGACTGGATGATTGCCGCTGACCTCATCGCCAGCGATCTCCAGAATATTGGGCTAAACGTTGTCGCAAACCCCGTTGATTACGGTGCGTACTGGGGCTACATACAGGGTGGGGACTACACCTTAGCACTTGGATGGACGGCATCCCCCTCATTTTACCATCCATGGGATACCTACAGGTACGTCCTGGATCCCAGGTTAGCCCCTCCGACGGGAAACTGGGAGTACTACAACAACTCGCAGGCTTTGAATTTACTCGTTAATGCTTCGAAGGCCAAATCAGAGGATGAACTTATGAATTACTACACGAAGATCCAGAGGCTCATTTACGAGGAAGTACCATCCGTCCCAATCGCATATTCCGTTCAGTGGTACGCCTACAGTGAGAGATACTGGAAGGGCTGGCCCAATGAGAATAACCCGTGGTGGACGGAAGTGGCACCGTACAGGGAGTATTCTCTTGCATTGTGGCTGCTCTTTGGACTCTCAAAGGCAGGGGAGACGGTCAAAGCTCCGGAGTGGGCAAAGCCGGTCGACGAAGGTGGCTTGCTGATACCGAATACAGAGGTCTTTTCCCAGATCTCGGGAGCCTTCGTGCCGACTTTCAACGTGACCGAAACCATGGAAACGTCAACGCCCTCTGAAACCATTTCTTCACCATCAACAACCACCACGACTGGAGGAGGAGTAAACAGCTCGAGGTTCCTGATTGGGCTCGGAATAATTATCCTCCTGGTCGTTGCCGTAATGGTAGGCATTAGAAAGGTCCTGAAGTGATAGGAGGGAAACGAAGTGAGGCCAGTATACAGGTATCTCCTCATTAAAATTTCTTTTTTACTCGCCACTTATTTTGTTGCAACGAGTCTAGCTTTTCTGCTTCCTAGGATAGCACCTGGAAACCCGGTGCAGCAGATAATAGCACAATACTCCCAGGGTTCCATCTCACCGGAACTTCTGAGTGACTACCAGAGACGACTCATAGAGGAGTTCGGGCTGAACAAGCCCCTCCACGTTCAATACCTTGAATTCCTCAAAAATGCATTTTCAGGGAACCTGGGGTATTCGATATCCTCCTTCCGGCAGCCCGTCACAGACCTCATAGCATGGCACCTGCCCTGGACCCTTCTCTTGCTTGTGCCGGCTACTCTCGTCTCTTGGACCATCGGCAACTACCTTGGAGCAAGGGCGGCCTACAGGAGGGGCACCCTCTTTGAGAAAAGCATCGTTTCAACGGGAATAGTGCTCTCTCAGATACCCTACTACTGGATGGCGATGGTGCTGATATACGTATTCGCAATAAAGCTGGGCTGGCTCCCCACGGGCTCGGCATACGACCCCACACTCACCCCCTCCCTGAGCTGGACGTTCCTAAAGAGCTACCTCTACCACTACATACTGCCGTTCCTCTCCATAGCGCTGGTAAGCACCGGAGGCTGGATCATCGGCATGAGGGTTCTGGCGGCCATGGAGCTGGGTTCGACCTACGTTACGTTTGCTGAGAGACTTAACGTTAATAGTGAGATAATATTCAGGTACGTCCTGAGGAATTCCCTGCTCCCGCAGATTACTGGAATTGCAATACAGCTTGGAACCGTCATGGCCGGGCAGATAATCACGGAACAGATATTCAATTACCAGGGAATGGGCATTCTGCTGGCCAGGGCCCTCGGATCGAGGGACTACCCAATGATACAGGGTATATTCCTTATATTAATCGGAACCCTGCTGATTGCTAACTTCATTGTGGAATTCCTGTACGTGCTGATAGACCCGAGAATAAGGCTTGGAGCAAGAGAGGAATGAGGTGAGACTATGGACAAGGAAATACTCTACGTTCTATTCAGAAACAAGCGATTTACACTGGGACTCAGCATATTGATGTTTGAATTCATGCTGTCGATCTTTGGAGCATATATGTATCCTGTTGATCCCTTCGCCCCATCCGGGCCCCCGGCGGTCCCCCCAAGCACTCAGTACCTCCTCGGAACGGACCAGTTTGGCAGGGACATTCTGGCACAGATCATCATAGGCATAAGGAACTCCCTTTACGTGGGCGTATTGACGGGCATCTTCTCGGTCCTCATAGGTTTAATTATAGGAGCTGTGGCTGGAATAAAGGGAGGGCTTACAGACGAGAGCCTCATGGCATTTACCAACGTGGTGATCACCATACCCAACGTCCTGCTGGCAATAATAATAGCAACCTACCTCGGTCTGGAGAAGTCTGGTTTGACCGTGGTTGCGGTCATAATATCCCTGACGGCCTGGCCCTGGTTTGGGCGGGCAATCAGAGCTCAGTTCCTGAGCCTTAGAGAAAGGGACTTTGTCAGCTTTTCCAAGATGGCAGGTTACGGTGACATAAAAATAGCCGTGTTCGATATTCTTCCCCAGGTTGCCACCTACATAGTGGTGTCCTTTGTCACGTTCATGAACATAGGCATAAATGCCGAGGTCGGCCTGAGCATACTCGGACTGACGCCAATAAAGATAATGACGCTTGGAAAAATGCTCTACTTTGCGGCGGTCACCCAGGCCTACTTCCTGGGCCAGTGGTGGGTGTTCATACCCCCGGGAATTCTTCTCGTGGCACTCTCCACGGCACTGCTCCTGATATCCCAGGGTATAGAGCAGGTGTTCAACCCAAGACTGAGGGAGGTATAGCGACATGTCCGAGAGGATGATTTTAGAAAACGTGAGGGCCTACTACAGACAGCTTAAGGGGACCACTGAGTACTTTGTGAAGGCCGTCGATGGGGTTAACTTCACCATATACGATGGAGATATCATAGGCCTCGTGGGAGAGAGCGGCTGCGGGAAGTCAACCCTCGCGAAGGCACTCATGTTCGATTTCCATCCACCCCTTGAGTTCAAGGGCGGGCGGATTGAGTTGATCACCCGGGATGGGAAGAGGTTCAACGCGTCCCAGTTTAAGGGCATAGATACGGTGAAGAAGACCCTCTGGGGGAAGCATATAGCCTACGTCCCCCAGGATGCACTCAACGCCCTGATGCCGACTATAAAGATCAAGAAAATAGCCTACGACATCCTCAGGTCTCATGAAAAGGGCATCACACTGAAGAAGACCATTGAACTGTTGAAGGAAAGGCTGGCCGAGCTCGACCTTCCAGAGTACGTTATCGACGTCTATCCCTTCCAGCTGAGCGGTGGGATGAGGCAGAGGGTAGTTCTGGCGATGACGACCCTGCTAACTCCAGAAGTTCTGATAGTGGACGAGCCAACCTCGGCACTGGATGTTATCACGCAAAAGATAGTGCTGAAGGCACTGGTTCAGCTCAAAAAGCTCGGCTTTGTGGATAGCATCGTCTTCATAACCCACGACATCTCAACGGTGAGACAGATAGCCAACCGCATAGCCGTCATGTACGCGGGCAGGATAGTCGAGGTTGGCTCTACAGAGCAGGTAATAAACGAGCCCTTACACCCCTACACCGAGGGTCTCATCCACTCTGTGCCATCGATAGAGCTGGAGGGCAAGGAGAAAGGCATCTCTTACATTCCTGGCCATCCCCCCAATCTGATCAATCCCCCCGCCGGTTGCAGGTTCCATCCGAGGTGCCCCCACGCCATGGATATCTGCAGAAAGGAAGCTCCCCCGCTCATGAAAATTAACGGGAATCGTATAGTGGCTTGCTGGCTCTACGGGGGTGAGAAGGGTGAGTAAAGAAATGCTGGTCTGCGAGAACGTCAGCAAAGTCTTTACCTCTGGCTTCCTCAGCAAGATAACCGTAAAAGCCGTTGACGACGTCTCGTTTACCGTCAGGGAAGGCGAGATAATCTCGCTCGTCGGCCAGAGTGGCTCGGGTAAAACCACCCTTGGCAGGATGATACTCAGACTGCTCCCACCCACCTCGGGGAGGATACTGTTCTACGGCAGGGACATATGGAAGGATATAAAGAAGAGGGAGGAACTCAAGGATTACTGGAGGCAGGTCCACGCAATTTTCCAGAACCCGATGGGAAGCTTCAACCCGTTTTACAAGATTGATAGGGTTCTGGATCAAGCCCTGGAACTCCTGGAGATCGAGCCAAAGTCTGAAGAGGGAAAGGAACTCAAAGCAAAGGCTCTGGAGGCCGTTGACCTGAACCCTGACGAGATACTTGGAAAGTACCCCCACCAGCTTTCGGGAGGACAGCTCCAGCGCATCATGATAGCCAGGAGCTGGATCCTCAAACCCAAGCTCCTAATAGCCGATGAGGCGGTCTCAATGCTCGACGTTTCCACGAGGGGTAAGATAATGGAGATATTCAACGAGTTCAGGAACAAACTGGGCAGTTCCATCATCTTCATCTCCCACGACATAGGTCTCTCCTATTTCATCTCCGACAGACTGTTCATAATGTACAAGGGAAAAATCGTCGAAAGGGGAACCCCGCAGGAGGTCATTGACAACCCGAAGGAGGACTACACCCGGCTCCTGATTGAGAGTGTCCCCACGATTTATAGGAGATGGGAGGACTTTGAGGAGGTGTGAAAGATGTATAAGTTCCCCAGGGATTTTGTGTTCGGCTACTCCTGGTCGGGTTTCCAGTTCGAGATGGGCCTGAAAGGAAGCGAAGTCCCCAACAGTGATTGGTGGGTCTGGGTTCATGACATGGAGAACATAATGACGGGGTTGGTAAGTGGAGATTTGCCGGAAAACGGGCCCGCCTACTGGCATCTTTACTCCAAGGACCACGACATGGCGGAGAAGCTCGGCATGGACGCCATAAGGGGAGGAATAGAGTGGGCGCGCATCTTTCCGGAGCCGACCTTCGACGTGAGGGTCACCGTGGAGAGGGACGAGGAGGGCAGGATAACATCCGTTGACGTCCCGGAGAGCGCGATAGAAGAGCTTGAAAAGAGGGCAAACTTGGAGGCCCTCGAGCACTATAAAAGGATCTACTCGGACTGGAGGGAGAGGGGAAAGGTCTTCATCCTGAACCTCTACCACTGGCCCCTTCCTCTGTGGCTCCACGACCCGATAAAGGTACGCAGGTTCGGACCGGATAGGGCTCCAAGCGGGTGGCTTGACGATAGGAGCGTCGTCGAGTTCGCGAAGTTTGCGGCTTTCGTGGCTTACCACCTAAACGATTTCGTGGATTCGTGGAGCACCATGAACGAACCGAACGTGGTCTACGAAAACGGCTACGGCCGGCCCAACTCGGGATTTCCTCCGGGGTACCTTAGCTTTGAGGCGGTAGAGAAGGCAAAGCTCAACCTCATATACGCCCATGCAAGGGCGTACGATGCGATAAAGGAGTTCTCAGAAAAGCCGGTCGGGGTAATCTACGCCTACACCTGGCTCGACCCCCTCAGCGAGGAAATTGCCGAAGACGTTAGGAAGATACGGGAGAATGAGCTATACAGCTTCGTCGATTCAGTTCACTTTGGTGAATCAAGAACCGTCGGCGAGGGACGGGAAGAGTTGAAGGGAAGGGTTGACTGGCTTGGAGTGAACTACTACTCAAGGATAGCCTTCGATAGAGTAAACGGACACGTAGTACCCCTACCTGGATACGGATTTTCAGGGGTTAGAAAGGGCTATGCAAAATCCGGAAGGCCCTGCAGCGATTTCGGATGGGAAATCTATCCAGAGGGCCTGGAAAAACTCCTCAGGGAGCTCAACGAGAGGTACGGGCTTCCAATGATGATAACCGAGAACGGGATGGCCGATGAGGCAGACAGGTATAGATCCTACTACCTTGTGAGCCACCTCAGGGCAATTCACAGCGCCATCGAGGCCGGCGCCGACATCAGGGGATACCTCCACTGGTCGCTAACCGACAACTATGAGTGGGCCAAAGGATTTCAGATGAAGTTCGGACTGTTGAAGGTCGATTGGGAGTCCAAGAGGCGATACATCAGGCCGAGCGCTCTCGTCTTCAAAGAGATAGCAACTCAAAAAGCGATTCCCGAGGAATTGAGCCACCTGTCCGATTTAAGGCCCCTCCTCCAGGATTAGTTCCTCTATTAGCTTTTTTCTTATTTTTATTAAGGCCCACGCCATTCCCCCGAGGGACAGCGAAAAAGTCGTCAACGCCGCCACGAAGGGAGGTGAGCCCGCCTCGTGTCTGAGGGCCACCAGGCTCAGGAAGGATAGCACAAGGAACCACGTCATGAGGAACAACAACACATGGTAAGGTTTCAACAATCATCACCTCTATCCGGGCTTTAGTGTCTTCTGTGATATTAAACCTTTCGGCTGGTTCTTCAATCAGCGGTCTTCGCAGGATGTCAAAAACAACCAGATTGGGCAGTCCACAGGTTTTGGGTTGGTGTGATCTCGACTCCAGTCTTCAATTCATTCCTCAACGTTATCGCATGCAGTTCTGACCGGCTGGGCTCGCCTTTATAAACCCTCGCCCCCTCTTAAGCCCGGTGAGAGAAGAATGGGGAGGCCAGTCTACCTCGGTAAGGCGTACGTAAACTGGTGCGAGAAGTGCAACGTCCCGCTCATCGGTGATAGCTGCGCGATTCACGGGAAGGAAGGAGTGTTTCGCCTCAACATCACCCCGCCCGGCGATCTGAGGTTCGCCTTCGAGAAGGACATCGAGTTCATCCGCTCCGTCTTTGGGGAGCACTACGGCGTTGACGTCGGGGAGCTTTTCGACGGCAAGGTGGTTCTCCTCAACAAGACGCCCGGAGAGGACGACGTTTACGAGATAATCCTCGACGGCTACGTCTTCGGCTGGGTGCGCTTTGACCCGCTCGAGCTGAGGTGGAAGCCCGGCCTGAAGGTCGAAGGTGCCGTAGCCCTCTGGAAGCGCTTCGGCAAATCCATGAGGAAATGGGTTATAATCGATAACGGGGCCGTGGAGCCCATCCTCAACGGCTCAAACCTTCTCCCGGTCGGGATAATCGAGGCCGAGCCGAGCATACGGAGAAACGACGACGTGATCCTCGTCTCGGAAGACGGGGAAGTTATAGCCACCGGAATAGCCAAGAAGGACTACGAGGGGCTCGCTAAGGGGGAGCGCGGAACCGGCGTTAAGGTCAGGCGGCAAAGGAACGTCCACTACCGCGAGGGACGGAAGGCCACGATGGAGGACGTCCTCCGCGCCAACTCGGCGGAACTCGAGAGGAAGGTCGAGGAGGCGAGGCGCTTCATGCGGAGGGTTTCAGAAAAACACAACCTCCCGGTGGCGGTGGCCTTCTCCGGCGGAAAGGACAGCCTGGCGGTCCTCGGTTTGGCACTGGAGGAGTTTGGGGGAGATTTCACCGTCTTCTTCAACAACACGGGCATAGAGTTTCCCGAGACGCTTGAATACGTCGAAGAACTCAGGAAAGAACTCGAACCGAAGGGCGTTAAGTTCATAGTTGCGGATGCCGGGGACGCGTTCTGGCGCGCCATCCACGTCTTCTCTCCGCCCGGTCGCGATTACCGCTGGTGCTGTAAGGTCACCAAGCTCGGGCCGATCACCCTCGCGATAAAGGAGAACTATCCGTCTGGAGTGCTGATGTTCGTCGGCCAGAGGAAGTACGAGAGCATAAAGCGTTTCAAACAGCCGAGGGTGTGGAAGAACCCGTGGGTGCCGAACGAGACGGGGGCGTCTCCGATATTCCACTGGCGTGCCCTCGAGGTCTGGCTCTACATCTTCAGCCGTGGCCTGCCCTACAACCCGCTCTACGAGGACCGCCTCGACAGGATCGGCTGTTTCCTCTGCCCGAGCTCATCCCTGGCCGAGATCTACACGCTGAAGGAGGAAAAACCCGAGCTGTGGGAGAAGTGGGAGAGGGAACTCAGGGTCTGGCAGAGGCGCTTCGGGATGCCGGAGGAATGGATAACCTACGGTTTCTGGCGCTGGAAGGAGCTGAGCAGGGGTGAGAAGGCGCTCGCGAGGGAGCTCGGCGTTGAGGTTCCGGAGAAGCGCTCCTGGGAGCCGGTGAAGTACTCAATCGAGGAGACCGACGAGGGCTTTGCGGTTCGTTTCAACACCGTCGTGAACCTGAAGAGGATTCGGGAGGTCGCCTCCATCCTCGGTGAGGTCGAGGAGGGCGAAAACTACATAAGAGCGAGCGACGTTACGTTTAAACCGGATGGCGCCTACACGGACGACCCAGAAGAGGCAATTCAGGCCTACTATCTCGTCAAGAGGGCCTATGAATGTGTCGGCTGCGGCGTCTGCGTCGGGAAGTGCCCCGAGGGGGCGCTCAGCATCGACCCGAGGAGCAGAAAAATCGTCGTGAACTACGACTCGTGCATTCACTGCGGGGAGTGTATGGAAGTATGCCCGCTCCTGAAGATCAAAAATCCAGAGGAAGGAAGCCAGCTGTAATCGGGTTATTCCTGATTCTGTTTCTGGTTCTGTCCCTCTGTTTCTTTCCGCCGGCGGGTGCGCAGGAGTACGACTACACGATAAACGCCTACGCGCTCTACTTTGAGGTAACGAGCCCGGACAACGTGAAGGAGAACATCGAGATAGACCTGACGTCCCACACCAACCTCACCCGCTACGTCATCTACACGGACTACCCTGTGGAGAACGCGAGCGCCGTGATCGACCTCGGCGGCACCGTGGAAAGGGTCAACGTTACCGTCAGGAAGGTATTGGGGGGAACAAACGCGGTTTACCTGAGCTTTCCGGTCCTCAAGCCCGGCCAGAGCGGGAGGATAAGCCTGAGCTTCACGACGCGGGGCATGGTGACCGAAAGCAACGGAAAGAGCCAGTTCGCCTATTACGTAAAGTTCAGCCAGCCGGTGGGAGTTTTCCACATGCAGCTGCTCGTCCCGAAGGGCTACGCGGTTCTCTCGCCGATAATTCCCTCGCCGGACAGGGTTGAGAGCTCAACCGACAGGCTTCTGCTTGAGTGGCAGAGGGAGGACGTTCAGTCCGGGGACGAGTTCTACTTCGTGGTCGGCTTCTCCGGGGAGATAGTGGTTCCGGAAGCACCTTCACCGTGGCTCTACGTCGGCGTTTTCCTCATCGGCCTCCTAACCGGTGGCGGGGGCGTTTACGGGTACCTCCTCTACCGCGAGCGGAAGCTCAGGGAAGAATCCGGCCACCTGAGGAGCGACGAGGAGAAGATACTCGCCATCCTGAGGGAGGGCCCGGTTCTCCAGAGCGAGCTGGCCGAGAAGCTGGGCGTTTCGAAGGCCAAGGTCAGCATAACCCTCCGCGAGATGGAGGAGAAGGGCCTGATAACCCGCGTGAAGGAGGGGAGAACCTACAGGGTCTTCCTGAGGGAATGATGCGAAAATGGTAAAGTCGAGTTTGCCAAAATTTTTTAATGTGATAAAATTAAGTTGACCAAAATTGGCGTAAAGCTGTGAGGTTAGCTTTACCAAAATTTTTAAATATGGTAAAGTTGAGTTTGCCACGTGGCGGCAATGTCCCTTGAGGAAGTTGTGGTTGAGTTCCATGAGCTCGGGATACCGGAGACGAAGGAGAGGGAGCTTGAGGTACCCACTAACATGGACTTGGCTGTTGTTTTGTACGGTTTAAGAAGGGTCGGGAAAACCCATTTTCTGTACAACATCATGAAAAAGCTCCTTGAGCAGGGACTGCCCATTAGGAGGCTATTCTACATCAACTTCGAGGATGAGAGGCTTAGCGGGTTAAAAGCCGATGACCTCTCCAGGGTTGTGGAGCTGTACTACAAGCTGAATCCCGATGCTGACGTCATGTACCTGTTCCTCGATGAGGTTCAGGAGGTAGAGGGCTGGGAGAGATTCGTGAGGAGGCTCCTCGAGGGGAAGAGGGCGAAGGTGTTTCTGACGGGTTCTTCATCCAGGCTCCTCTCGAGGGAGATGGCCACATCGCTAAGGGGAAGGAGTCTGAGCTTCCAGCTGTTTCCCCTGTCGTTTAGGGAGTTCCTCTCCTTCAAGGGCTTCGATTACTCGGGACCTCTGACCGAGGCCAGGCGGGGCAGGTTGAAGGGCCTTCTGGAGGAATACATCAGATACGGTGGTTTTCCGGGGATAGTCGATTATCCAGGGCTCATGAAAATCAGAACCGTTCAGGAGTACCTCGACCTCGTGATCTACCGCGATTTGATAGAGAGGTACGGAATTGAAAAAACCGGCGCGATGAAGGCCCTGATTCGTGTTCTCGTGAAGAACTTTGCCAGGAAGCTCTCGATGAGAAAACTCAACGGTCTCCTTGCCTCGACGGGGGCAAAGCTGAGCAGGCCAACGACCTCTGAGTACTTCTCCTATCTCGAAGACGTGGGTTTTGTGATCCCGATAAGGAAGTACCATCCGAGCGAAGTGGAGTCGCTGAGGAGTACCCCAAAGTTATACCTCGCCGATGTCGGCTTTGCGAGCGTGTTCGGCGTGGAGGACATCGGTTACAGGGTGGAGAACATAGTGGCGACGGAGCTCCTGAGGAGGAAGCATTACCACGACCCCCTGCTTGAGGTTCACTACTGGGACGACGGGAGGGGCGAGGTGGATTTCGTGGTCTCGAGGGGATTCAACGTCACAGAACTCATCCAGGTCAGCTACGACGTTGAGGACTCCACGACGATGAACCGCGAGCTGAAGGCTCTCATCAGGGCCGCCGATTCCCTGGGGGCTGAAAAACTGACCGTTGTAACGTGGGACCACGACGACGTCCTCACCATCGACGGAAAAACCGTTGATTTCGTCCCCCTCTGGCGCTGGCTCCTCAAAACCTGAAGGTGCACACCTTTATAAACGCCTTTTTCCTTCCCCATCCGGTGAGAGATATGGAGTGGTTCACGTGTCCCGAGTGCGGTAGCGACGACGTCGAGGTCATCAGGGAGAGGGGAAGGGAGGTAACGCTGAGGTGCAACGAGTGCGGCAACGTCTGGATGGTCACCCTCCCGAAGCCCATCAAGGTCCCGCTCATCGTCAGCAAGCACGAGAGGAGCTTTAAGACCTCCGTAGAGCTCCCCGGAGGTGAGGAGATTAAGGTCGGGGACATCGTCGAGACCGAGGACGACGAGGTCAGAATAACAGGGATAGAGCTCGAGGGCGATAAGCGGGTGGAGAGGGCCGTAACCGGTGAGATAAAGACCCTCTGGGGCGAGAGCCTGACCTACCCCAAGGTCATAAAAGCCTCCATCTACTTATCGGGAGGAACGACGCAGGCGTTTAAGGTTAAGGTTCCGCGGGACGAGGAGTTCGTGGTCGGTGAGGTCCTCGAGGTTGGGGGTTACACCTTCAGGGTGGAGAAGATAAAGACCGAGCGGAAGATGCTCCACCACGGGAAGGCGAAGGCGGACGAGATAGTGGCGATAATGGGCCACCACATCCCGCGCGCCCGCGCCAGACGGAAGCTGGAGATATACAGGGGTTATTCAAAGGAATCGGGCTGAAAACTATTGGGATGCGGGCCAACGGAAGGCATCCCGTATATGCAGACCATCACGACCGGAACAGGTGAGAATGGGCCTAGGAGCATCCAATCCCCATGGAGCGTGAGAAGAAAAAACGGGATCTCGTCTCTCTCCAGCACCTTAACGTTTTTGGTATCTTCGATGGGCCTTTCCGGCTTTGACCTCTATCCTTATTTCACCCGCTATTGCGCCCACCCCGTAGCCGTTGCGGTAATGGTAAACCTCCCCAGACCTCCGGTATAAGTGCTCCCGCACCATCCACTCGGAGCTTTATCCCCCTGTGGTTTTTCCAACCTGCCCGGTCCGAGAACGAAGTTAAGGGAGAACGGCTCAAGGGAAAGCCTTTTTATCCATCCCGGCACCCAGCGAACCCTCTGCTCAGCACCTCACGGGGTAGTCCTCTCCTCCTTCCCACCACGGGTTCATACGGGAGAGGTCGCCGAGCTTCATCCAACCACATGAGGATTATTAATTCTCGAAGGTTTGTAAATGTCGAGAATCAACAGTTCTCACGGTCCGGTAGGGAACCTTTGGGCGAATACGTCGTGTCAGGGATTTGATGGAGCGAGATTTCTCTTTCATCGAAATCCTTTTAAAGCATCCCCCAGAACTCAGCACGCAAACTCGATGAACGATGAGGTTTCGGAGGGATGAAAGATGGCGAAGCCAAGCTACGTCAAGTTTGAGGTTCCAGCGGAGCTTGCCGAGAAGGCCCTTGAGGCCGTTGAGCTCGCCCGCGACACCGGAAGGATAAGGAAGGGCACCAACGAGACCACCAAGGCCGTTGAGAGGGGTCAGGCCAAGCTCGTTGTCATCGCCGAGGACGTTGACCCGGAGGAGATAGTTGCCCACCTCCCGCCGCTGTGCGAGGAGAAGGAGATCCCGTACATATACGTCCCGAGCAAGAAGGAGCTCGGCGCCGCCGCCGGCATCGAAGTTCCGGCCGCGAGCGTCGCCATCCTCGAGCCCGGTAAGGGCCGTGAGCTCGTTGAGGACATCGCCGCGAAGGTCAGGGAGCTCATGAAGTGAGCTCCTTTTCCTTCCTTCAACGAAAAGGTTTAAGTTAAGCAGGGCGAGGGATTCTTAGGTTAAGGGGTGTGAGAAATGAGCGACGAAGGATACCCGGCTGAGGTTATTGAGATCGTTGCCAGAACCGGCGTCACAGGTGGCGTTACTCAGGTAAAGGTCAGAATCTTAGAAGGACGCGACAAGGGGCGCGTCATAAGGAGGAACGTCAAGGGCCCCGTCCGCGTCGGTGACATAGTCATACTCAGGGAGACCGAGCGTGAGGCGAGGGAGATCAGGGCGAGGAGGTAATCGCGATGGCCAGGTGGAACGTCTGCTCCTACTGCGGAAAGGAGTTCGAGCCGGGGACGGGCAAGATGTACGTCAGAAACGACGGCAGGGTCCTGTTCTTCTGCTCCAGCAAGTGCGAGAAGTACTACTTCATGGGCAGAAACCCGAGGAAGCTCAAGTGGACCAAGGCCTTCCAGGAGGCAAGGCTCCAGAGGGCCAAGAGGACGAAGTGATCTCTTTCTTTCCTTTCCAGTTTCGGTTCGTCGTTTCTACGGTGATACCTCCAAAAACCCTATTAACCCCATTACCCATCATCCCCCGGTGTTGCCGATGGCGGAGGACAGGATAGAGCGAACCCTCGTTATTCTAAAGCCCGACGCGGTCGTCAGGGGTCTGATGGGCGAAATCATAAGCCGCTTCGAGAAACGCGGGCTCAAAATCGTAGGAATGAAGATGATATGGATAGACAGGGAGCTGGCGGAGAGGCACTACGAGGAGCACAGGGGCAAGCCCTTCTTCGAGGGCCTGATAGACTACATCACCAAGGCCCCGAGCGTCGTCATGGTCGTCGAGGGCCGCTACGCAATAAGCGTCGTCAGGAAGATGGCCGGTGCCACCGACCCGAAGGACGCGGAGCCGGGAAGCATCAGGGGCGACTACGGCCTCGACGTCGGCGACGCGATCTACAACGTCGTCCACGCCTCCGACAGCCCGGAGAGCGCTGAGCGTGAAATTGCCCTCTACTTCAGGCCCGAGGAACTCTTCGAGTACTGGAAGGCGGCGGACTGGTTCTACCGCACCCACGCGAATGGAAGGAAGGAGTACATGGAATGATGATATTCGGATCACTTTTGGACTGATCCGACTTTTAACTCCTTTTCTCTCGTTGTATTTCGTTCGTTACCCAGTCGCCCCATGGAGTGTTATTCCCTCACATCGCCGAACCCTTTAAAAGGCCACGCCGGAGTTAAGCTCAGGGTGAGAAGGATGAAGAGGATTAGACAGCCGATCATAGCGGTTCTCGGACATGTAGATCACGGCAAGTGCCTCATGCCGGACGAGAGGGTTCTTCTGCCGGGCATTGGTTCGGTGGAGCTTGAGAAGCTCTTCGAGCGCTCGGGGGAAGTCGTCCACAGGGACTCCGAGAAGGAGATCCGGAGGCTGGAGTTGCCCGTTCCGGGGGCCGTTTCCAGCGGCGAGATTGGTATCGTGCAGGGGACGCACGTCTGGCGCCTCAGGCACAGGGGGAAGATGCTCAGGGTGAAATTAAGGAACTGGCACTCGGTCAGCGTGACGCCCGAGCACCCGTTCCTCACCACGCGGGGCTGGGTAAGGGCCGATGAGCTCAAACCCGGCGATTACATCGCGGTTCCGAGGAAGATCCCTGATACGGCGGGGGACTTTGAGGGCTTCGTCAGGAGAAAGCTTGCGGTGGAGGAGCTCATAGCGAGACTGAACCCGGAGCACCTTGAGGAACTCAGGGAGCACTTCAAAGGGGCCAGGGATTACAAAGTCCGGAGAAACGTCTTCAGGGTGAAGGACATCGAGGGGTTCAACCTCTGGGATAGGGTCGAGAGGATAGCGTTCACCCCGAGGGTTCATCGCTCCGGAAAGCCCCTTTACTACATCAGGCTCCCGAAAACGGACGAGGAGTGGAAATCGCTGTTCTACTTCGCCGGCGTTATGTTCGGCGACGGGAGTCAGGGGAAGATAGCAAACAACGACGTCGAGGTCTTCGAGCGCCTCAGGAGAATCGAGTCTCTGGGCGTCGAGCTGAAACGCGTCAGGCGGACGACCTCGTGGGAGATCGAGATCAGGAAGGGTGGCAACGCTTTAATAAGGCTCCTCCACATTCTCTTTGACTATCCCGAGAAGCAAAAGGCAAAGAACATCAGAGTCCCTGAGGTTCTCTTCGTTGCACCGCGCGAGTACGTGGCCGAGTTCATCAGGGGGTACTTCGACACGGACGGGTACGTTAACACGGGGAGCGTTAGAATAGAGGCTACAAGCGCCTCGAGGGAGTTCATAGAGGGCCTCTCGCTCCTCTTACTGAGGTTCGGCATAGTCTCAAAGCTCTACCGTTCCGACTACACGACCCTCGTGATCTCCGGCAGGAGGAACCTGAGGGCCTTCGAGCGTTTCATCGGATTCACCGTCGAGAAGAAGGCGGAGGACCTTGGAAAGATAATCGAGAGAAGCAGGAAGAGCGAGGTTTATCCCATCCACGAGGAGCTCAAGAGGCTTAGGCTCCTCTTCGGGTTTACGCGGACCGAGCTCAACGCTTACGTGCCGTTCTACTCGAAGTACGAGTCGAGCGAGGCCCCGAGCTACGAGACCCTGATGAGGATCCTCGACGCGATTGAGAGGGGTTCACCAACGCTCCATAGAAAGCTCGCCGTGCTCGAGGGGAGGAGCGGAGACCGCAACTACCTCATGGCCCTCGAGAAGGACGGTCTCCTGAAGGACGGAAGGCCAACCGAACTCGGGAGGGAACTCCTCGAGGTATGGCGCAACAGGGAGTTTGACTCGAGGGACGTTGGGTACGTTCGCAACATCGCCGAGAACCTCATCTTTGTCCCAGTTGAGGAGATCGAGGAGTTCAACTACGACGGCTACGTCTACGACCTGACGACGGAGACCCACAGCTTCGTCGCGAACGGCGTGCTGGTCCACAACACCACGCTCCTCGACCGCATAAGGCGGACGAACGTCGCCGGGAAGGAAGCGGGTGGAATAACCCAGCACATAGGCGCGACCGAGGTTCCGATAGAGGTCGTTAAGGAACTGGCCGGCCCGCTCATCAAGATATGGAAGGGCGAGATAAAGCTCCCCGGTCTGCTCTTCATAGACACCCCCGGCCACGAGGCCTTCACGAGCCTGCGCGCGAGGGGAGGGAGCCTGGCCGATCTCGCGGTTTTAATCGTTGATATCAACGAGGGCTTCCAGCCGCAGACGATAGAGAGCATCGAGATACTCCGGAAGAACAGGACGCCCTTCATAGTCGCCGCCAACAAGATAGACAGGATAAAGGGCTGGAAGGTTAAAGAGGACGAGCCCTTCCTCGTCAACATCAAGAAGCAGGACCAGAGGGCGCAGAACGAGCTCGAGACCAAGCTCTGGGAGCTTATAGGGAAGTTCTACGAGATGGGTTTCCAGGCCAACCGCTTCGACAGGGTTCAGAACTTCACGAGGGAGCTCGCCATCGTACCCATCTCCGCCAAGTACGGGATAGGCGTTCCCGAGCTCCTCGTCCTCATCGCCGGCCTGAGCCAGAAGTACCTCGAGGAGAAGCTCAAGATAGAGGTCGAGGGCCCGGCCAGGGGCACCATCCTTGAGGTCAGGGAGGAGGTCGGCCTCGGGACAACGATAGACGTCATCGTCTACGACGGAACCCTCCGCAGGGACGACACGATAGTGGTTGGAGGCAAGGATAAGGCCATAGTCACCAGAATCCGTGCCCTTCTGAAGCCCAAACCCCTTGACGAGATAAGGGACCCGAGGTTCCGCTTCGACCAGGTGGATGAAGTGGTGGCGGCCGCGGGCATCAAGATAGCCGCCCCGGGTCTCGATGAAGCGCTGGCGGGCTCTCCGGTCATAGCGGCCAGGAACGAGGAAGAGATCGAGAGGGCAAAGCGGGAGATACTGAGCCAGATAGAGAGCGTCGTCGTGAGCACCGGGAAGGTCGGCGTCATAGTCAAGGCCGACACCCTCGGGAGCCTCGAGGCCATCAGCAAGGAACTGCAGGAGAAGGGGATACCCATAAGGAAGGCCGACGTCGGGAACGTGAGCAAAACGGACGTCATGGAGGCTTTGAGCGTCCGCGAGGAGGAGCCCAAGTACGGCGTTGTCCTCGGCTTCAACGTGAAGGTCAACGAGGACGCTCAAGAGGTCGCCAAGGCCAAGGGTGTGCCGGTGTTCACGGGCAACGTCATCTACAAGCTGATAGAAGACTACGAGGCCTGGGTGAAGGCTGAGGAGGAGAGGAAGAAGCGCGAGCTCCTTAAGGGGGTAACCTTCCCGGGCGTCATAAGGCTCTACCCGGACGAGCGCTACGTCTTCAGGAGGAGCCACCCCGCGATAGTCGGCGTCGAGGTGGTCGAGGGTAGAATTAAACCCGGAGTAACGCTCATCAAGCAGAACGGCCAGAAGGTCGGCGTGATAAAGTCCATCAAGAGCGGCAAGGACTTCGTCCAGGAGGCCAGGAGGGGGGACGCCGTCGCGGTGGCCATCGAGGGGGCGATGGTGGGCAGGCACATCCACCCCGGTGAGACGCTCTACGTCGACCTGAGCAAGAACGACGTCGTCATCCTCGCCAAGCAGTTGAGGGACGAGCTGGACGAGACCGATATAAAGGCCCTCAAGATGACGGCGAAGGTCAAGGCCCAGAAGGACCCCTTCTGGAAGGCGGTCTGACCCGCCGTTTATCCACTCTTCCCCATTTCTCGGCGGGTTTCCACGCCCCTTAGTCTTTCTCGCTGTTCCATCCGGTCGCCCTTAGACCCTTTCGAGCAGGACGACCGCCTCAACGTGCGGCGTGTGCGGGAACATGTCCACCAGGACCGCATCTTTGAGCCTGTAGGCCTTCCTCAGGTGGTTCTCGTAGTCGCGCCTGAAGGCCTCCGGGTTGCAGGAGACGTAGACGATCCGCTCGACGTTGCTCCTCACGAGGAGCTCCCCCGCCTCCCTCAGTCCCCTCCTCGGCGGGTCGACTATTACGGTGTCGTAGTCGCCGAGGGGAGTTTCCTCGGCCCTTCCAACCTTGAAGGTCGCTTCGGCGTTGTTGAGTTCGGCGTTCTTATTTGCCATTTCGACCGCGAAGGGGTTGACCTCGACCCCCTCGACCTTAAAACCCCTCCTCGCCAGGTGAACGCCGAAGGTCCCAACGCCCGAGTAGAGGTCGAGAACCCTTTCGCCGTCCGTGAAATCCTCGACGGAGCGGAGGAGGGATTTGAGGGCGTAGCTGTTCGTCTGGAAGAAGCCGTTCGGGTGGACGAGGTAGGTGACGTCGCCGATCCTCTCGCGTACCAGAGGTTTTCCGGCGATGAGCCCGGGTTCCCCGCGCGGGTCGTCCCTCCCATCTCCTTTAACGCTCCAGTAGAGGGAGTCGGCGAAGGAGAAGTAGTCCCGGAACGCCCCGGCTACGTCCTCCGACGGTTTCAAATGGGCCACGAGGTTCACCATGACCTCGCCCGTGAACTTGCCCTCCCTGACCTGGAGGTAGTGGACATCACCTTTCTTCTTCCTTAAATCCCACGGCCGTAAACCGGTTTCGTCCAAAAAGGCCCTCAGGGCGCGGAGGTACTCCGGAGTCCTCTTCGAGAAGACGGGGCATTCGGAGAGACCGGCCACGCCGATGGGGTTGCCGTACTCCTTGAGGCCGATTCCCGCGGTCGTTACGATGAAGTTGCTCACGTTCCTGAACCCCCAGACCCTCGGCGAGCCCCTGATGGGCGCGCTTATGCCGGTTACCCGCTCGAAGAGTTCGGCCTTAAGGCGAAGCTGTTCCCTGTACTTTAGCCCCTGCCAGAGACAGCCGCCGCAGGTTCCGAAGTGCGGGCACCGGGGTTTTTGCCTGAACGGGGAGGGCTCGAGAACCTCGAAGTCCGTCGCGATTCCCCTGCCAAAGCGCCGTTTCGTTCTCTCAACCCTCACCACATCACCCGGATAGGTGAAGGGCACGTAAACGGTCCGGCCGTTTTCCCTTAGCACGCCGAGGCCGTCGGTGCTGACGTCCCCTATCCTGCCCGCCCTCATGGCCTGCTCCTATCCCCCAAGCTTTAAGAGGGTTTCCCGGGACGGAGAGAATAAAGGAAAAGCCATCAGAACTTCCGGCGATAGAACGCCGCAAGCCTCTCTATGCCCTCCAGTATCTCTTCCTCCTCCGGCCGGGAGAAATTCAGGCGAAGCGCGTTTTCCCCGCTCCCGTCCGTGTAAAACGGCTTCCCTGGCACCACCACGACGCCGGTTTCCTGCATAAGCTCCGTGGCAAAGGCCATCCCATCGGCCCCCTCGGGGAGAAAGAGCATAATAAACATCCCGGCTATGGGTCTCGTGAACTCAGCGTCCGGCAGGTTATCCTTAAGGGCATTCAGCATGGCGTCCCTCTTTTTCCTGTATCCCGGCAGTGCCCTTTTGAGGTGGTACTCCTCGAAGTAGCCACGCCTGAGGTACTCAAGGGCTATGTATTGGGAAATCGTCGGGGCGCAGAAGTCTATGGGAGACTTCTCCATGAGAACCTTCTTTCCTATGACGTTCCCAGCTATGAGCCAGCCGACCCTGAACCCCGTCCCCATGATCTTGCTGAACGTCCCGACCACGATAACCCGCCCTTCATCGTCGAGGGCTTTTAGGGGCCTAGCCTCACCCTCGTAGCGCATGAAGTTGTAGGCCGAGTCCTCCACGATGAGGAGGTCGTGTTCCTTCGCCACATCAAGAAGGGCCTTTCTCCGCTCCAGGCTCATCGTGATTCCCAGGGGGTTCTGTCCCGTGGGGATGGTGTAGATGAATTTAACCTTCTCCCCCCGGTTTTCGAGCTCCCTGAGCTTTTCCTCCAGCATCTCGACCTTCATACCCTCCCCATCAACAGGGATTCCGACGACCTTTGCTCCGAGCTGCTCGAAGGCGAGGAGGCTGTTGATGTAGCTCGGGTTCTCGGTTATGACCACATCGCCGGGATCAAGCAGAACCCTTCCCAGGAGGTCTATCGCGCCGGTTCCTCCAACGGTGATGATTATCTCGGACGGATCCGTCGTGTAACCCTCGTACTTCTTAAGGAAGCTCGAGAGTTCTTCCCTCAGCTCAGGGATACCGTTTGCAGGAGTGTACATCACAGATTGGGGGATCTCCTGGAGGATCTCTCCGGCGAGCTCACCGAGAGCCTCGCGGGGTATGAGGTTAGGATCCGGGTCGCCCGCTGAGAGGCTTATGAGGTGCCTTCCCTGTGCCCTGAGCTCCGCGGCTTTCTTCATGACCTCCGCCAGAGCCGACCCCCTAATCCAGTTGGCCCTTCCGGCCAGAAACTTTATCTGATCCATGTACCTCACCTCAACGTGAACCTCGACATTTAAATTTACGTCGAAATGATATATAAACCTGTTTGGGTGGTACCATGAGACCGAAGGTTCTGGTGACGCGGAGGATTCCGGAGAACGGCCTTGAGCTCCTGCGGGAGCACTTCGACGTTGAGGTCTGGGAGGATGAGCGCGAGATCCCGCGGGAGGTTCTGCTCGAGAGGGTCCGCGACGTCGATGCGCTGGTCACGATGGTCAGCGAGCGGATAGACGCGGAGCTGATGGACTCGGCGCCGAAGTTGAGGATGGTGGCCAACTACGCCGTCGGCTACGACAACATAGACGTCGAGGAGGCAACGCGGCGGGGGATCTACGTGACCAACACGCCGGACGTTCTCACCAACGCGACGGCGGACTTCGCGTGGGCCCTTCTCCTCGCCACCGCGAGGAGGCTCGTGGAGGCGGACGCGTTTACCCGCTCCGGGGAGTGGAAGAGGCGCGGCGTTGCCTGGCATCCGCTGATGTTCCTCGGTAGAGACGTCTACGGGAAGACGATAGGGATAGTCGGCCTCGGCAGGATAGGGAAGGCGATAGCCAGAAGGGCCGGGGGCTTCGGGATGAGAATACTCTACAACTCACGCACGAGGAAGCCCGAGGCTGAGAAAGAACTCGGAGCGGAGTTCAGGTCCCTGGAAGGGCTCCTGCGCGAGAGCGATTTCGTGGTTCTGGCCGTCCCGCTGACGGAGGAGACTTATCACCTGATCAACGAGGAACGCCTGAGGCTCATGAAGAGGACGGCGATCCTGGTGAACATCGCGAGGGGAAAGGTCGTCGACACGAAAGCCCTCGTGAAGGCCCTCAAGGAAGGATGGATCGCGGGGGCAGGCCTCGACGTCTACGAGGAGGAGCCCTACTACAACGGGGAGCTCTTTGCCATGGAGAACGTCGTTCTGGCGCCTCACATCGGGAGCGCCACCCACGGCGCGAGGGAGGGTATGGCCGAGCTTGTGGCGGTAAACCTCATAGCCTTCAAGAACGGTGAGATTCCCCCGACGCTTGTCAACCGGGAGGTGGTTGAGGTCAGGAAACCGGGGTTCGACTAAGGGATGATGACTTTTACCGAGCCTCTCCGCTACCTTTCCCTGCTTTTTGTCGTACGTTGCGGTAGAGTTACCCCGTCCGAAACCTTTATAACTATTCCAGCAGGAATTATTCCCATGAGAATAATTCCCAGAAGAATAGAACTGGACAAACTAAGCGGCCCCGGGTGGAAGATGCTGTACGGCAGGAGGAAAACGGGCAAGACTTTTTTGGTGGACCATTTCATCGACTACGATGAGTTCTTCTTCGTGAACAGGGACGGAACGGTTCACGACAGGCTGAACGGCGAGAAAATGACCTACTCCGAGTTTGCGAGGCTTTTTCCAAGGCTCCTTGAAAGAAAAGTCGTCATAGATGAATTTCACCGTCTTCCTGGGGAGTTTCTTGATCTGCTCCACGCACACTCAACGAAGGCAAAGGGTGAGGTCATCCTGATAACGTCCACGCTCTGGCTTGCTCAGAGACTCCTCTCCATGGCGGAAAGCCCCCTCCTCGGAGTGGTTTCCCCCGTAAGAGTTGGACTCATTGATGAGCGCGAGATCCTGGTTGAACTGTCGAAGGAACTGAAGGGAAAGGAGTTGATCGAGGCTGCGGTTTATCTCAGGGAGCCCCTCCTCGTACCCCTCTACTCTCCCCCGCTCCGGGAGTTCCTGTCCGGGTTCCTGTTCTCGTCGGGCCCCTTTGTGAGCGAGCTCGTCTGGGAAACTTTCGGAGAAGAGGGCCGTGAGTTAACGAGGGTTTACCTCGGAATAATGATGGAAGTGGCCAACGGAAAGGGGACGAGCACGGAACTCTCCTCGGCGCTCTTCTCAAGGGGCCTGCTGGAGAAAGACAACCCCGGAACCCTCCAGAAGTACCTCTCGATACTGACGGACATGGGCATCCTGCGAAAGTTCCTGGTCCACGGGAAGAGACGTAAAAAGTTCGTTTACAGGCATGCATCCCCCCTCCTCGATCTGCACTTCTACCTCGAGACAAAGTACGCCTACACGGAGCTTGAAACATCCAGGGAGTTCATTCGAAAAGCGGTGGATCAGAAGCTCCCGAGACACGTGGAAGACTTCATCGCCGACCTCCTCGCGAGGGTTTACGGATTGAGGCGGGTAAGCGTTGAGCTCCCAGAGCTTGAGCTGGACATAGTCCTCAAAGGTTTCAAACGGATCGAGCTCGTCGGTGAGGTAAAATGGAAAGAAGGAGTAAGTAGGGAAGAGATCCGGAAAATCGAGGAAAAGCTCTCCCGTTTTGACTGCAGAAGAGTTCTCGTCGTTCCGGATTACGGAGTTCTTGAAAGGGAACCCTCTGGAATTGAAGTCCTGACACCCCGTGATCTCCTTAAACTGGCAGGCGAGAGCCTCAATAAAACTCTGTGGAAGGGAACTTAATTTTGTTCCACCTGCGAGTGCATCCACTTACGGCCCCTTCCAAAAGCCTAAATACCTTCGGGATAACTTAACCTCATGGGGCAATCTCTGAGAATTCTCCTCGTCACCGGAAGGCTCGCCGAGCCCCTCGTGAGGAAGTACGGGGAGGGTTGCGACGTCTTCGTCACGCCGGTTAGCGTCGCCGCCTTCCTCACCCCGGGCCTAATAGCCCGCTACCTGAAGAAGGCCGGGGTGAAGAGCGACGACTACGACCTCGTCCTCATCCCCGGCCTCGTGAGGGGCTCGGCTCAAATCATCGAGGACGAGCTCGGAATCCCCACTTTCAAGGGGCCGAGGAACGCGATGGACCTCCCGCAGACGCTCAGGGCAATAAGGGAAGGTTTCAGGCTCAGCAGGGATGTTCCGGCAGACGACCTCTTCTCCCTTGACTCGCTGAAGCGCGTCGAGGACATCAGGAACAAAACCCGTGACAAAAGGTACATCGAGAAGGCCCTCAAAAGACCGTGGAACGTCCTCATCGGCAACCTTCCAGCTGGGAGGGACTTCCCGGCGAGGATACTCGCGGAGGTCGTCGACGCGCCAAGGCTCGGCCCCAAGGGAGTCGTCGAGAAGGCCCTCTACTACCTCCGCGAGGGGGCGGACGTAATCGACATCGGCATGGTGGCTGGAGAGGGGAACCTTGACTTCGTCGAGGAGATTCCCAAAATCCGGGATGCGCTCAGGGAGAGGGGTTTCGACGTCCCCCTGAGCTTCGACTCCCTCAACACAGCTGAACTCGAGACGGCCCTCGATCACGCCGACCTCTTCCTGAGCATCGACGCTGGCAACCTCGAAGAGCTCGTTACCGACAAGCCCGTCGTGCTGATCCCAACGGACCAGAAAAAGGGTTTCTTCCCGGCAAAACCCGACGAGCGGGTCCGTTTCCTCGAGGGGCTGAAGGAGAGGGCCCTCGGTCTGGGCTACAAAACGGTGATTCCGGACTTAATCCTTGAAAGCGTTCCCCATCTGGCCCGCTCCGTAACCGCCTTCCAGCTATACCGCGAGAGGAACCCGAATGACGTTCTCCTCGCTGGAGTAGGGAACGTGGTGGAGCTCTACGACGCCGACAGCGTCGGGATGAACGCCCTGTTAGCTGGAATCGCGAAGGAGCTCTCGATAAACCTCCTGCTGACGACGGAGGTGAGTGCCAAGGCGAGGGGCTCCGTGAGGGAGCTGAGGCGGGCGGTCGACATGAACCTCTTCGATACGCCGAAGGACCTGGGCTTCGACCTGCTCATCCTGAAGGAGAAGAGAAGGACCGATTGGAGGTTCCGGAGGGCTGAGGAAGTGGTTGAGGCGAGGGAAAAGCAGGTGGAGCTCGAGCCGGTCTACTTCAGGGTATGGCTCGAGGACGGCAGAATATGGGTCAACGCCCACCGCGGGACTGAAGTTGTCCTCACGGTGGTGGGGGACGAGCCGAACGCGGTAATCGATACCATCCTCGAGCGCTTCCCCATCTCCCCGAGGCACGCCTTCTACCTCGGCAGGGAGCTCGAGCGAGCTTACACCGCGTTGAGGCTGGGCAGGGGCTACGTCCAGGAGGTCGAGCTCTTCCCGGATTTCTACATCGAGGATCGCAACCTTTAACTCCAGAGGGGTCAACTCCCTATGATGCCTATGCTGAGGGGAGTCTTCGTTCCTCACGTCACGCCCTTCGATGGGAAGGGGGAGGTAGATTGGGAGGCCCTGAAAGGTCTGGTTCACACCTTTGAGGAGGCCGGCCTTGACGGGTTGGTATCACTGGGGAGCAATGGCGAGTTTCCCTATCTGAGCTTCGAGGAGAAGATCCGCGTCGTTGAAACCGTCCGGGAGGAGACGTCGCTTCCTTTGATAGCCGGAGCCACCGGGAACTCGACGAGGGAAACCCTGCGCCTCGGGAGGGAACTGCTCGAGGTGGGAGCCGATGCCCTCCTCATCGGCCCGCCCTACTACTTCAAACCCTCTCCGGAGGAGCTCTACGCCCACTACTCCATTATAGCGGACTCCCTGGACAGTCAGGTACTCCTCTACAACGTCCCCAAGTTCACGGGGCTCAACATTCCTCTGGATGTCGTCGAGAAACTTGGAGAAGAGCACTCGAACGTGGTCGGCATCAAGGACTCCAGCGCTAACATTGGAAGGATCGCCGAGCTCCTGAGGCGCATGGGTGACAGGTTCGCCGTTCTGGCGGGAACCGCTGACGTCATGTACCCCTCGTGGCTCCTCGGTGCGCAGGGAGCTGTCGTGGCCGTTGCGAACGTCGTTCCCGAGCTCTGCGTCGAGCTTTACCGGACGTTCAGGGAAGGAGATCATCAGAAGGCCGGGGAGCTCCAGCTCAAGGTAAACCTCGTCAACGAGGTGGTCGTGAAGAGGTACAGCCAGGTGAGCGCCATAAAGGCCGCCATGGAGTTGAGGGGCTGGAAAGCCGGGAGGCCGAGGCTTCCGTCCCTGCCTCTGAAGAAGGAAGCCATCGAGGATATAAGGAAAACGCTCAAAGAGGTGGGGATCCTCTGATTCAACCCATGTCTTCGAATATCGGTGGGTTCGGCTTTCTGAAGAGCGCGTCCAGCTCCTCCCTCCTCTTGACAATTTTCTCGTAGAGCTCCGCTATCCGCTCGTCGGAGGGGTGCCTTGACTTAAGGGTCACGAGTATCCCCTCGAGGAACCCGAGGATGGCCACCTCGATGAACTCCTTCCCCCTCTTGCTCTCCAGACCCTCGTTGAGCCTCACGAACGAGTTGATCCTCGCCACGAGCGCCCTCTCGCCCAGTTCCTCGAGCAACCCCCTAACCTCCTGAACCTCGGGCACATCAACCGCCATGCCATCGCCTCCGAATTATCGATCAAACTCGACCCGTTAAACCCTCAGTCCGAAGAACTTCACCGCGTTCCTCTCGGTTATCCACTCGACCTCCTCGAAGTCGAGGCCTTTAAGCTTTGCCAATTCTTCGATGACGACCCCCACGTTGCAGGGAGTGTTCCTCTCCCCCTTCACGGGGCTCATGTAGGGCGAGTCCGTCTCCGCGATGACGCTCTCCAGGTCGAGGGCCTCCGCGACCGCCCTCATCTCCGGAATGAAGACTATCCCGGTGTTTATTCCGATGGGATGGTCGTTCTCCGCTATCTCCCTCGCCAGCTCAACGCTCCCCGTAAAGGAGTGGAAGTAAGCCTTAACTCCCCACCTCTGGACGAGCTCGAAGGCCTCTCTCTCAGCTTCCCTCGCGTGTATCACAACCGGAAGGTCGAGTTCGGCCGCGAGCCCCAGGAAGTGCTTGAATATTGCCCTCTGGTTCTCCCTTTGACCCTCGTTCTCGGCGTAGTGGTAGTCGAGGCCTATCTCCCCGACCGCGGTTATCTCCTCTGCGTGCCCGCGGATGAAGTTCTCAACCCTCCCAACTTTCGCCCAGTTGCCCCTTCGCGCTTCGTTGGGATGGTAACCCAGCGTTGGAACCACGAACCCAAAGTGAGGCTTTAAAAGCTCCCAGCTCTTCCAGACGTGGGCCTTGCGGTACTCGGTCATCGAGTCGACCACCGCCTTCAGTTTCCCCCGACATTCCTCTATAACGCGCGGTGCGTCCTTCCTGTAAAGCTCGAAGTGGGCGTGGCCGTCTATCATGCTTCCAAGTTCCGCGGGGAACAGAAAAGTTTTTCGTAGTTGAGGGCTTATTATCGGTGGAGGGTTAAAGGTGGAGATTGATCGTGACCCCGGGGAGATAATGAGGGAGATAGTGGAGAAGCTCAGGGACAAGTCCCCGAAGGAGCTCCTGAGCTACGCCATCTTCAACGAGAAGGATGAGGCAAAGTACTACGCGGAACTGGCGGAGAAGGCCGGAAGGCCGAGCGTCAAAGCGCTTTTCATCAAGATGAGCGAGGAGAGCAAATACCACCGTGACTGGCTTTACAACCTGTTTAAAAAGCTGTACCCGGCCGAGGAACCGGTGAAGGTCGACGCTCCGCCCGTTGAGGTCGCCCCGTTTTATCCGGAGTTCGAGAGCGTTGAGGACTACCTCTCGGCCCTCAACTACTGCATGGAGAGCGAGCTCTTCGCGAAGAGGACCTACGAGCTTCTGGCGAGGATGGCCGATGACGAGGAGACCCGCGGTCTCGCCCTCACCCTGGCCGCTGTGGAAGAGAAGCACTACGAGCAGATACGGAAGATGTACGAGCTCATGATAACCGAGAAGGAGCAAAAAATCACGCCCTCAAAACTTGAGCCGGGGGGATACCTCTTCACCGACGAGACGAAGGCGAGGTACTTCCTCATAGACCTCGCGGGAAGCGGCGTGAAGCTCTACACCCTTGTCAGGGAGAACCCCGAGAAGTTCCTGAGGATGTTTCTCGGACTCGACGTCAAGGTCCTGTGGATAACGAAGACGGGGATGGGGAACTCCGTGCCGCCTGCGGAGGTGCCGGCCCTCAGGGAGAAGCTCTGCAATTTCATCGGAAAGGGCCTCGAAACCGGCGAGAAGAGGGCGGTCTTCATCCAGAACCTCGGTTACCTCGCTGTTGAGCTCGGCTTCAAGGGGATGATGGACGTCGTCCTCTACCTGAAGGACTGCGCGGTCCTCGGCGGGGGCTACCTGATAGCCACCGCGCCCAAAGACTCCTTTGAGCGGAAGGAATGGGCCCTTCTGACCTCGGAGCTCAGGCGGGTCTCATAACTCCCGCTTTCTGGTTTCCCAGACCACCTTTCCATCCTTCCTCACGACCCTGAGGATGCGGTGGTAGGGTATCTGGGTCTCATCAACGAAGAAGTAGCCGTGGCCGAGCTCTATCATCTCGACCGGGATTCGCTTGACGTCCCCGTAGGCCCCGCGGTGCTCGATAACGATGTAGTAATCGCCCTCCCTCTCCCGCGGGTCGTACTTTATCTTGGCCAGAACCTCCTTGACGGACCCCTTCCTCATCGGAGCCACCTCAGAACGCCCTCAAGGTTTCCCCGCCAGTCCTCTATGACCCACCCGTGGCCGGGCAGTCCGAAGTCGACGTCGTAGCCGAGGAGCCGTTCGAGGCTCTTCCTAAGCTCCCCAGCGTTCCCCGTCGGCAGGTCGGTTCTGCCCGCCGTTCCCTTAAAGAGCGTGTCGCCCGTGAAGGCGAGCTTGACCTCACCGTTCAGGTAGAGGCAGGCGCTCCCCGCCGTGTGACCGGGCGTGTGGACGAGCTCGAGCTCCAGCGAGCCCACCTCAAGATTATCCCCGTCCTTCAGGTGGATATCAACCCTCTGCGGCTCGAATCTCCTCCCGTAGAAGTGAGATAGAATAACGTAATCGTCCCCCCTCTCCAGGGTTCTCGCCGTCTCCTCGTGGGCCGCGAAGAGAACCTCGATCCCCCTCCCCTCGAACCACCCCTTTAACGCCCAGTTTCCCCCGACGTGGTCGAAGTGCTCGTGGGTGTTGAAGATTATCGCCTTATCAACGCCGTCGAGGTAACCCTCCCTCTTCCATACCTCAGCGTAGGCGTGCCAGTGGAGGCCGGTTCCGGTGTCTATGACCAGCGCTTCCCTTCCGCTCCTCACCAGGTAAACGTTGGAGTCCAGCCCGGCTCCCCTCAGCATAACCGTGTGCGGGGGGATCTCAACAGGTACCCCACGCGCGGTGGACCCTCTTAGGGAGCCTATCCTCAAGCTCTCACCTCCAAAGGGGCTCGAGGGGGACCGCCTCCTCATCCGGGAACCATCGGAAGGGATGAATCTCTTCATCGCCCTTCCACCTTACGCGGGGACGTTTATAAACCCAACCCGCGATATTAATTCGGTGACCCGAATGAAAACCGAACGCGCGAAGGAGATACTCCTTCAGCTCCTGAGGATACCCTCCCCCTCCGGTCAGGAGGACAGGATAATGCTCCACATCATGGAGTTTCTCCACAGGCTCGACTACGACGTCCACATCGAGAGCGACGGCCAGATAATAGACCTCGTCGTGAACCCCGGGGCCGACCTCTTCTACGAGGTTCACGTCGACACCATACCCGTCAGGGCGGAGCCCTTCGTGAGGGGAAACATCGTCTACGGCACAGGTTCGAGCGACATCAAGGGCGGGGCGGCGGCGATTCTGCTGATGCTCGAGAACCTCCACAGGGAGGGGCGGGACCTCAACGTTGGAATCGTCTTCGTCAGCGACGAGGAGTACGGCGGAAGGGGTTCGGCGCTCTTCATGGAGCGCTACAAGCCGAAGATGGCGGTCGTTCTTGAGCCGACCGACCTGGAGGTTCACATCGCCCACGCCGGCAACATCGAGGCCTCCTTCGAGGTCGACGGCAAGGAGGCGCACGGAGCCTGCCCCGAGAGCGGCATCAACGCCATAGACGAGACCTACCGCATGCTCGAGGAGATGAAGAAGCTCGAGCCCTTCAACGCCAAGGGAAAGTACTTCGACCCGCACATCGGGATACAGGAGCTCGTATGCGAGAACCCTGTCTACCTCATCCCGGCCCTCTGCAGGGGGCGCCTCGAGGCGAGGCTTCTTCCGGAGCAGGAAGTTGAAGACGTCCTCGACCTCCTCGACCCGATATTCGACGAGTACGCCCTGAGGTACGAGTACACCGAGATATGGGACGGCTACGAGCTCAACCCCGACGAGGAGATAGTCCAGCTCGCCAAGAAGGCGATGGAGGTTACGGATATAGACGAGTTCGGGGGAATGCGCAGCTGGACGGACGCGATAAACTTCATGTACAACGGGACGAGGACGATAGTCTTCGGGCCCGGCAACCTCGACATCTCCCACACCAGGAACGAGCGCATAGACGTCAGGGACGTCGTTACGGCGAGCGAGTTCCTGAAGGCCCTCAACGAGATATACGGCAAGGCCGGATGAGCGGGTTACCCCCCGGCCCCTCCCTTTTCTCCTTCCGTCTCCTCCTTCCCGCCAACCCAGAACCGTCTCGTCCTTATGAACTGCCTCTCCCTCTCCATCAGGGCGACGAGCAGGGCGTCCCCCTTGTACTGCCCCAGGAGCCTCGCCGCCGTGTCCGGCCCGGTTCCATAACTTGCGAGGGCCAGAACCGCCTCGAACCCGTAGGTATCCACCAGGTCGGCGGCCTTCAACAGCTTCCTGTAGGTTCTCTCCTCCTTCCTCTCCAGCGGTTCACCGTGGCGAACCTTCTCGAGGACGGGCAGAAACCCCTCCGCGTCTATGGGATGGGCCACCGCCAGCATCTTCGAGCCGCACCGCGGACAGCGGCGGAGCTCCACGTTCCTCAGGCGCGCGACCTTCGTCTTCGAGTGCCAGCCGCAGTTGGTGCACACGAGAACGACCTCGTGGTCGAGCAACCTGTTCTTAAACAGCTCCAGAACCTCGTCCCTCTCAAGGACGCCCGAGAGCAGGAACTCTCCCCCAACGGTGGTGTTGAGTCTCGCCAGCTTCGATGGTTCCCTCCTCAGCTCGGTTCTCACCCTGAGGGAGCCCCGCTTGAGCATCTCGAGGACAAGCTGGGCCTTCCTCACGTCCACCCTGTCGTGGTAGAGCTCGTTCAGGGTTTCCCTCTCTATCACCGTTCCCTCGAAGAGCCTCTCCACCCGCCGTATCCTCGCGTCCCTCCTAAGGGCCCCGAAGCGCTTCGCCACGTTCAGCATCCGCCAGCGGTAGGCGTGCGAGTCCCTCATCGCGCGGGAGACCACGAACCCCAGACTCTCAGGTTCCGCGTAGAGGTAGCGCTTCACTTCCGTTGGGTTCAGCTGGAAGGGTGTCTTGAAGACCACGGCGTGGGCCCCCGCCCTGACCGAGAAGACCCTCCCGTAGCGGGAGATCAGGAAGGAGTGAACCAGCCTCCCGAGGGCCTCGTTGGCCCTGTTTCCGAAGTCAGCGTGGATAACGAGGGCCTTTGGCGTGCTCTCGATTACGATGTCCCTGTCGGTCGAGAAGGGTTCGCCCTTTATCTCCTCGAGGGCCTTCCTCAGTTCATCCTCTCGGAACTCGACACCGTCGAGGAGTTCTTTGGCCCTCTCGAAGTTGAAAGCCAGCTCCCTCTTCAGCCTGCCGACCTCGAGGGCCACGCCGAAGGGAACCGGGATCATCTCGCCCTCCCAGCTCGGTATCGCGCTCTCGAGGCTCCGGCTCTCGCGGACCTTCAGGAGCTTCGCCTCATCATCGATTTTAAGGACTATCCAGCTCTTCCCGCTCATGACGAAGTCCATGCCCTCCTCGAGATCCATCACGAAGCGCTCGTCGAGCCTCCCGACCACGTGCCCGCTCCCGGCGTCGAAAACGCGCCACGAAACCTCGTCCGGAATCGTCGAGAGGTTCTCGTAGTAGTACTTGAAGGCCCCCCTCCTGAGATAGAGAAGGCCGCTCTCCCCGTCGTAGCCCACCAGCCGCGCATCCTCGAGGATCCTCAGGGTGTCCGTGTAGTCCTCCCAGCTTAGGTTCCTGTAAACGTAGGCCCTCCTCGCCATCTCGTAGGGCTTCTCCCGGGGCAGGCGTTTATACTCGATCAGAAGGCCAACTATGAAGTGGGCCAGAACGTCGAGGCCCCCGACGGGCTCGACCGCCTCGAAGCGACCCTCGAGGGCGTGCTTCGCTATTACGAGGCTCTGGAGATAGTCCTCCACGTTGGAGGTTATGACGTACCCCTCGCTAACCTCGTTTATGCGGTGCCTCGCCCTCCCGACGCGCTGAACCAGGCGGTTAACCTGGCGGGGGCTCATGTACTGAATCACCACATCCACGTCGCCTATGTCTATCCCGAGCTCCATCGACGAGGTGCAGATGAGCGCCTGGATCTTGCCCTCCCTCAGGGCTTTCTCCGCCCTAACGCGCGCCTCCTTCGAGAGCGAGCCGTGGTGGACCTCCACGGGTTTTTCCCACGCCTTGAGGCGGTGGGCGAGGATCTCGGCGAACTGGCGCGTGTTCGTGAATATCAGGGCCTTCCCGTGCTCCTCGATTATCCCCCACAGGAGCCTCAAACGTGCCGCTATCTCGGGAGAGAGGCTCAGTTCCTCCCCGAGTTTCTCGTCTTCCTCCGTCGGGGAAGGGTAGAGCACGTGGAAGCGGTAGTTCTTCCTCCAGCCGGGCTTTACTATCGTGTCTGCACCGAGCCACTCCCTCACCTCGTCCTCGTTGCCGACGGTTGCCGTCATGCCTATCCGCCTGAAGTCGGCTATTTCCGCCAGGCGCTCGAGGTTCAGAAGAAGCTGGGCCCCCCGCTTGTTATCGACGAGCTCGGCTATCTCGTCGACTATAACGAACCTGACGTTCTCGAGGTGCTTCCTTAGGGATTTGACCGTCAGGATAACGCCGAGGGTCTCGGGGGTTATGATGAGCATCCGCGGCGGGTTCTTGGTCTGCTTTGCCTTCCTGTAGGCCGAGGTGTCGCCGTGCCTCACCTCGACGCTTATCCCCAACCTTTCCCCCCACCACTCGAGCCTCTCGAGCAGGTCCCTGTTCAGGGCCTTCAGGGGGGCTACGTAGAGGGCCGAGATGGGCTTGAGATCGCCCCTGAGGATCTCGTTGAAAACGGGCAGGACGGCCGCCTCTGTCTTTCCTGAGCCGGTGGGGGCTATTATCAGAACGCTCTTCCCCGAGCTAACCTCGCGGAAGGCCTTCATCTGAAGGTCGTTGAGCCTCCTGAAGCGCTCCCTGATGGTCTTCCTGAGGAGGGGGTGCATGGTGGAGAATGGGGGTGATGGTTTATAAGGCCAACCACCGTTAGGTTTATAAACGATATATCACTCGATATATTGGTGATTGAAAATGAAGGTTGAGAGAAAGGGTGAGACCTACGACATCGCCTACGCCAGGAGGGCTATGCTCGTGGTGGTCATCCTCCCGCTCCTCGTCATGTACACGGAGGCCATGCTAACTCCAGCTCTGCCGACGATACAGAGGGAGTTCGCGATAAACCCGAACGACGTCAGCTGGATCCTCACGATGTACCTCCTCGTCGGGACGGTGAGCGTCGCCATCTTCGGGAAGCTCGGCGACATGTACGGCAAGAAGAAGATGTTTCTGGTGGCCCTCGGCTTCTACACCCTCGGCGTCATCCTCAACGGCTTCGCGCCGAGCTTCGAGTGGCTTCTCCTCACCAGGGGCATCCAGGGCTTTGGAATGGCCATATTCCCGCTCGCCTTCAGCCTCGTCCGAGAGGAGTTCCCGCCCGAGATGGTCCCCGAGGTTCAGGGGATGATAAGCGCGATGTTCGGCGTCGGTATGGTTATAGCCCTCCCGCTCGGGGCCTACGTCACCGAGCACTGGGGCTGGCGCTGGACGTACCACTCCGCCGCCCCCTTCGCGGTGCTCATGTTCATCCTCGCCTGGGCGGTTTTGAGGGAGAGCCGCTACATCAACCCCGGAAAGCTCGACTGGCCCGGGGCCATCTTCCTCACCTGGGCGGTCGTCCCGGCCCTGGTTGCGGTGACGCGCGCCCCGAACGTCGGCTGGGGGGCTCGGGAGACGCTCGCACTCTTCGGGACCTCCATCGTTGGGGTTATAGCTCTCTACCTCTGGGAGAAGAGGGCCGAGAACCCGCTGATACCCATTTCCATAATCTCCTCCCGGAACCCGGCCATAGTGAACATAGGAATAATGTTCGCGGCCTTCGGCATCTCCATGATGAGCCAGGCGAACACCTACATCTTCCAGATGAAGCCGCCCTACGGGTTCGGCAAGACCATACTCCAGAGCGGCCTGCTGATGACCCCGATGGCCGCGGTCATGCTGGTCGTGGCCCCGCTGGGCGGCAGGTTGATGCCGAAGGTTGGCGCGAAACCCACCGCCATAACCGGCGCCATCATAGCGAGCTCCGGCCTCGCCCTCCTCGCGAAGTACGCCCCCGAGTTTCCACCCAACCACCTCTGGGCCTTCGTCGGCCTCATAACCTACGTGGGGGCGGGAATAACCCTCATGAACATCTCCCTCATAAACGTGCTCGTGTTCAGCGTCCCGCCGAGGTCCATGGGGGTTGCCACGGGCGCCAACAGCCTCTTCAGGAACTTCGGCTCGACCTGGGGCCCGGCCATAGCCGGAACAGTGATGAGCACCTACTACATCCTCTTCCACCCGCCGGGTGCCCCGAGCTGGGTTCAGATAAGGATACCCACCACGAAGGCCTACGAGGTGCTCTTTGGAACCTCCGCAGGAATCTACCTCTTCCTCGCCCTCCTCAGCCTGGCCATAGTCGAGGTCATGAAGGGCGGAAAAATACGCGAGGTCGAGAACGGGGGAGAAAAGGAGATAACCGTCGGGCCCGGCGAATGAGGTTCGCCCTTCGCCCGTTTCTTCCTTTCTTCACTCTCCCCTGTAAGCCCTCAGGTACAGCTCCCTTATCTCCTCGGGCGTCGGCTCGATCGGGTTGAAGGCGACGAGCCCGTCGCGGTAGGCCTTCTCCGCCATCGCCTCGACCCTCTCGGAGAAGGTTTCCTCATCCACCAGTTCGTTCAGCTTTGGAACGTTTAGCATCTCGTTGAGCTCCTTAACAACTTCGAGGAGGTCCTTTGCCGTCCGGAAGCCGAGCTCCCTCGCTATCTCCGCGTAGCGCCTCCTCGCGTAGTCGCTCCTCATGTTGAACTCCATGACGTAGGGGAGGAGTATCGCGTTCAGAAGGCCGTGAGGACCTATCCACGCCGCTTTATGGCTCATCGCGTGGCAGAGGCCGAGGCGGGCGTTGAGAAAGGCGATTCCGGCCATAGTGGCCGCGTAGTGAACCTTCGCCCTCGCCTCCCCGTCGCCTTTAACTGAAAGGGGAAGCCAGCGGTAGACTGTCTTTATCGCCCCAATCGCCATTGCATCACTGAATGGGCCGGCAACTTTGGTAGTGTAGGCCTCGATTCCATGGACGAGAACGTCCAGCCCCGAGTTCCTCGCGACCTCCGCCGGCATCGTTCTCGGGAGCCTCGGGTCGAGGATGGCTACGTCGGGCGCTATCTCCGGGGTAACTACGTTGTACTTGACGTCCCGTTCTGGTTAGCCGTAACTTTTGTAAACATCGTTACGGCCAACCTTCCACCCTCCCATCTTCATCGAGTGGCTTTCGGGGAACGGAAACTCCCCACATCTTCAAGGCTTTTAAACGAACATTCCACGAACCAACAACGTCCCTATCCGCCTCAAAACCGCACTCACACTTCACCCGCCGGTACCCATTCGGGCTTAACTTTCCCCCACATACCGGGCACCGGGAAGAAGTGTAAGCCGGGTCAACAAAAACAACACTCACACCCCTCAACTTCGCCTTGTACTCGATGATCGACTGCAACTTTCGAAAACTCCAGCGGTGAAGCCTCCCGTTCATTTCAGCCGAATACCTTATCGAATCCCGAATGTTCGTCAAGTCCTCCAAAGCTATCCCACCGTATTCTTCCGCCAGCTCGACGATCTTATTAGCCACCTTGTGATAAAGGTCATTCAGCCGGTTCTTTTCTCTTCCCCCATACTTCTCGAGGAGTTTCTCCCGCCTCTTTCCAGCCTTCAGCTTCCTCTGAATCCTCCTCCTCTTCACGTAATAACCCGTCCTAACTTCCCGCTCGTGAGTGATGATTTGCACGAATTCACCATCTGGAAGGCTTAAGGTTACGTTGTTCTCGTTCAGGTCAACGCCGACGAAAGACTTTGGTTCCTGAACTTCAACTTCCGTGGAGAAGACAACGTTCACGAAGACGCCTTTTGGGGTTTTAACCAACCAGGCCTGCCCAACCTTCCAGCCCCGGAACTTCTCGTGGTACCTTGCGGGATAAAACTCCAGCGAAATCCTCCCGTTAGGAGTGGAGAGTTTTATTATCTTTCCGTCGAGGTCGAGCTTGAAGAGATGGTCGTCCAGCATTATGACTTCCTTCCTGAAGACTGGCCTCCCCTTTGCCTTTCCCTTCTTCTTCCTCTTCCTGTAACTCTTGTAAATCCACGCGGCCATCTGGCAGGCCGTGTAGAGGTAGTGGCTTGGTAGTTCCGGGTACTCTTTGCGAAGGCTTTTGTACGTTTCTTTTTTCAGCCTGTAGAAGCTTGTGATGTTGTTCTCGTGAGCGTAAGCGATGAGGGTGTTCACTATTTCACGGTAAGTCTGGATGAGGTTGTCTAACCCGTTTGGAGGGTTTTTGAGCTTGAATTTTGCGGCGAGTTTTATCGTTTCATTCGGCATTTTCGAGTTCCTTTCTTGTTTTCTTAATCCAATCTTTTATCGCTTCCTCAACTGCAATGCTTAGGACTCCCCTCTTGTTCCCATAGCGTTCTTTGGCCAGCCTTTTGAATTCTTCAAGCGTCTCACTGTCGATGACAAAAGTCGCTTTAGGCATTACTAACACCCGTCAAGGGAATACTAAGTTGTAGTATTTAAACCTTGCGGTGATGAAAGACAACAAAAGTTACGAAAACCACCAACCAAGAAACAGCCCTTCTTCAGCACGCTCGCGGCGGACACCTCGCTCCCAGCCCCGCTGGTCGAGGGTATGGCTATCAGCCCCGTCCTCAGCTTCGGGACGGGCTCCGGCTTCGAGAACCTGTCGATGAACGCTATCCTCTCAAACTCCAGTTCCGGGGCGTCGTAGAAGACCTTCAGGGCCTTAGCCGTGTCGATGACGCTTCCACCACCCATGGCCACGAGCAGGTCTGGCTCGAATTCGCGCACCTTGGGCAGGAACTCCTCTATGACCTCGACTCTCGGCTCCGCCGGGAGACCGGCTATCGAGAGGACCTCGGCGCCCGCATCCTCCACGTAGTCCTCGGCCTCGCTCAGGAAACCGTGCCTCTTCATTGAGCTGTTGGAGAGTATGAGAACGCGCTCGTGTCCTTCGGCCTCCCGGGAGAGCTGGCTCAGGCTCCCCTCCCCCTCAACGAGCCTCGTCTTCAGCCAGAACATTCACGTCACCACCTAAAGTTACTCCCCCTGACTTTTAACCTTCTCGCAGAGGAGTGGGACTATCGAGAGTACGATGAGCAGGGAAGCCAGGGAAAATTCCGCGGAGAACCCGAGGGATTGGGTTACGAAGCCGCTGGCGAAGTTCCCGAGGATTGCACCCACCGAACTGACCATGTTGTAGGTTCCTATGAGGGCACCCCTCTCCTTTGGTTTTGCCTCGCGCGATATAATGGACGTGGTGGATATCCCTATGAAGGCCCAGGTGTATCCCGCGAGCAGGTAGGAAAGGAAGGTGAGAACTCCGAACATCGAATCCAGATGTATGGCCAGGGGCACGAGGGCGAAGGCAAGGGCACGTAATAGGAGGCCCCTGATGAGAACCCCGTAGCCGCTCCCGTTTCTCAGCTTTTTTCCAACCCTCGTGTACATGAACGCCGAGACGGCGGAGTTGCCGATGCTCATCAGGTAAATCCCGGAGGTGGTGAATCCCCTTGCCTTCAGCAGAACGGGAAACTGGGTGAAGTAGAGCATCGCGCCCACCCAGAAGAGCAGGGATGAAAGGTACAGGGCCCCAAAGCCACCCGTGGAAAAGCGCGGGAGGTGGGTTATCATGTTTGGGATGTAGCGGAACTTCTCCACCACGTAGCCGGTGTAAACACCGAGTTTTTCCCTGCTGAGGTGGAGGGGAACCTCCCTGATGGTGTGGAGTCCGTAAGGAACCGAGAGCAATCCGATTACCCCGAGAAAGACGAATATCCCTCTTAGACTCAGGAACTGGCCGAGGAGAAGGCCTGTCACCATTCCCCCAACCCACGCCCATCCACTTATCTCGTTGAAGCGCCCTATCGCCCAGTCCCAGTCCTCAAGACGAAACGCCTTCGTGATGATTAGGATGGGTAGTGGAATCGTCGCCGCTATGAAAAAGGTGTACACCGCGTTGATGGCCATTACCTGATACACACTTCTGGCGAGGGGGAACAGAAGGGTTGAGATTGCCGTCCCCAGGAAACCTGCTATGAGAAACACCTTCCTCCTGTTGAGTTTATCGCTGAGTTTCCCCCAGAAGAGACCGCCGAGCATTGAAGCCGTACTTCCAATGGCGTTTACGATTCCAACGTCGGACGGACCGCCACCGAGGGCCATCGTGAGCAGGGGTATCAGCGGAGCGGCTCCGCCCGTTGATACCTTGAAGGGGATGAACGAATAGAACCACCTGGCGGAATCGGGCCTACGGCGCATCTGCTTGGCCTTTTCGATGCTCTTCAACGCCGCCCTCTCTCTTTTCCGGGGATGTCCCCTCAAGTCCTCCATCCTCCGCGGGTGTCATGAGTAAAGAAGGGGAGAAATGACCATGAAAAAATCGGGGGAAGAGAAATCACTCCTCGTCATCATCCACGTCCCAGTCTTCCTCGTCCTCGTCGGGGATCCATTCCTCGTCTTCCTCTATGTCCCACCCTTCCTCCTCTTCCCACTCTTCGTCTTCCTCGTAGGCCACCTCAACTTCGCTGAGTGGGTCGAACTCCTCCTCAAGTTCCTCTTCCTCCCCGACTTTGGGGTGTACCTTCTTCTTCGGTGGGTACATCTCCATCACCTGCCCCCTTCTGGGGCGCCCTATGGTCGAATAATAGTTTAAAAACTTTTCTTTTCCATTTTCGCGGCAATAATTAGGTTGTCTAAAAAATTTATGGGCTGAAAAAATAGTTAGGCCGAAAAAACGTCTTTAGAGACAGGCTAAGCAGTTCTCGCGATAGAAAGGTTTATATACCTTTGCCCAAGTTGACAATGCCCCATTCCAAATATTGGGGGAAGAAGGCAATGGAAACCGTGAAAACTATCCGGACTGTCGAGTATAGGTCCAAAAAAGGCCTCTACGCTGAGGGCTCTGAGGCCGATGAGCCCCCGGGTGGCCTTGGAAAGCTCTTCCGTGTTCCCATCCTCGAGGACCTCCTCGGGGTGGGGGAGATCTACGTTGATTACGAAGGGGGGAACCCAACCGGAACCCACAAGGACAGGATCGCGAGGGCCCACGTTGAGAAGGCCCTTGAGGAAGGTTTCTCCGGGATAACCGTCGGCACCTGCGGGAACTATGGCGCGTCCATCGCTTACCACGCGGCGATTCACGGGTTAAGGGCTGTGGTATTCGTTCCCGCGGGCTACACCAACGCGAGGCTTCCAGAAATGAGGTCCCTCGGTGCCGAAGTCGTCGAGGTTCCCGGAAGCTACGAGGACGCGGTTGAGGCGAGCAGGCACTTCGCCCTTCTTACCGGCTTCTACGACGCCAACCCCGGAAGCAACAGGGAAGTCGACTTCAAAGCCTACTCCGACATGGCGGTCGGGATAGCGTCCCGGGTGAGGCCGACGGCGGTTTTCGTACCCCTCGGCAACGGAACGACCCTGAGTGGGCTCTGGAAGGGCTTCAGGGGACTGGGAATCACACCGACCATGGTGGGGGTGACCACGGCCTTTGGAAACGAGATCCTGAGGAGGTTCTACGGCGAATCGGAGGGGGACTTCGCCGAGACGGTCTTCAACGAGCCTCTCGTTTCGGAGAGGTCCTTCGATGCCGAGGAAGCCCTCGAGGCCATTAAGGAATCCCGCGGCTACGTCTTTGGCTTCCCCGATGACGTGGCGTTGAGATACACCGAGTTGCTCCGTTCGACCGCAGGGATTAATCCGCTTCCAGCCTCGGCCCTGGTTCTGGCAGGACTGGTGAAGTTCGTCCGGAAGTTCGGTATCACGGATGGAAGGTTCGTCCTCGTCGTTACAGGGGGTGTTCACGTTGGATGAGGCCCTTATCCTCGCAGAGGGCCGTTACAAAACCTCCGACGGAAAGACCGCCCACGGCCTCGTCCGCTACTCGAAGAGATTCAGGATAGTTGGTGTCATAGACTCGACGCTCGCGGGTCTCGACGCCGGGGAGGTCCTCGACGGGAGAAGGAGGGGCATACCGATTTACGCCACCCTCGAGGAGGCCCTCTCGGAGAACCCCAACGCGAAGTGGCTCATAATAGGTGTTGCAACGCCGGGCGGAAAACTTCCCGATGACTACAAGGAAACGGTGGTCGAGGCGATAAGGAACGGTCTCGGCGTTGTGAACGGACTCCACCACTTCCTCAGCGACGATCCCTACCTGAAACACCTCGCGAGGCGCTACGGCGTTGGGATAATCGACGTCCGCAAGATCTTCTACAACACGAGGATCCCTTTCACGGGCAGGATAAACGACGTAAAAGCGATCAAGGTCGCGGTTCTCGGCACGGACGCGGCCATCGGCAAGAGAACCGTCGCCATAATGCTCCACGAGTCCTTCAGGAGGCTCGGCCTGAGGAGCGTCTTCATAGCCATGGGCCAGACGGGTTGGATGCAGGGCTTCAAGTACGCGATAGTGACGGACTCGATAATAGACGACTTCGTTTCCGGTGCCATAGAGGACGTCTTTTACAGGGCATGGGTCGAGGAAAGACCCGATGTTATAGTGACCCACGGTGAGGGCTCGCTCCTCCATCCGGCGTTTCCGGGCGGTTTCGACCTTATGGCCGCGGCGAGACCGGACTTCGTGGTCCTCCAGCACGCCCCCGCGAGAAAAGCTTTCGACGACTTCCCGGACTTTCCGATTCCACCGCTCGAGACCTACGTAGAGCTCATCCAGCTCCTGAGCGGTAAAAAACCCGTTGCGATAACCATAAACTCCGAGGGGCTCAGCGACGAGGATGCCCTCGAGTGGGCCGGCAGGATAGAGGCCGAAACTGGGATAATGACCCGCGTTCCCTTCCTTCAGGGACTCGATGACGTTGCAAAGCGGATAGCGCTCCTATCCAGGGTGGAGGTGAAGGGCATTGAGCCTTCCAGAGCTGAGGTGCTTTGACTATCTCCTCATCGAACGCCCGAAAATTTCATCGAGGAGGATCTCGGCCCGCTACGTCCTCGGAATCGATGGAGAAGAACGCGCCTACAAGCTAATGCATACCTACGAGGAGAGAATTCCGAGGATTGAAGCGTTCGCGAAGCTGATGAGCATCGTCCCGGCGATAAACTACGGCCTCTTCACCCCGGAGATAAGGTTCGACTTCACCCTCGACCCGCGTGACATGAGGTTCTTCCGCGACATGATGGAGGTGACGGCTAAGGACATCTTCGTTAACAGGATCGCGAACCCGAGCGAGTTCGTAAGGCCCGAGGTTGTGCCAAAGAGCTTAAGTCCCGGGATGGCCGAGCCGATGGCGGAGCTCGTCCCCCTCGGGGTTGAGGAGGAGGGGCTCGATCTTGAGCCAGACCCTTCAAGCTCCGCCGTCATGCTGAGCGGCGGGAAGGAGAGCCTCTTAACCTACGGGCTCATGAAGGAGCTCGGCAATGATGTCTATCCCCTCTTCTACAACGAGTCAGGCGCCCACTGGCACGTGGCGATTCCTGCCTACAGATGGTTCAAAGAGAACGAACCGAACACTAAAAGGGTCTGGAGCAACGTGGACAGGCTCTACAGCTTCATAGAGCGCAACATGAGGATCCTCAGGGGGGTTGGGAAGCGGAAGTCGGAGGTCTATCCTATAAGGCTCTTCTTCTTTGAGGGGTACGCCTTCGCCTTCCTGCCTCTGATCTACAAGTACGGCATCGGAAACGTCCTCTTCGGCAACGAGTACGACGATCCCAGGGGGTACGCTCCGTTCCACGGGATAGAGCACTACAACGCCACCTACGACCAGAGCCAGGACTTCGAGAAGTACATGACCCGGTGGTTCAACGAGAGGGGACTCAAAGTCAGGCAGTGGTCCGCCGTCAGGCCCCTGACAGGCCTAATAGTCGAGAGGATCCTCCATGACCGCTACCCCCATCTCTTCCGCCTCCAGAGGAGCTGCCACTCCGTCCATAAAGAGGGAGATGATTACCTGCCATGCGGGACCTGCTTCAAGTGCAATGGGATCATGACCTTCCTCCTCGCCAACGGGATAGACCTGGGGCTCATAGGTTACAGGGACTGGCACGTGTCAACCCTGCCCGATAGGCTGAGGAAGGGACTCGTCCGCCTCGACAGGGATGAACTTGAGCACTCGCTCCACCTCATAAAGCGCAACTTCCCCGAATTTCCGCTCAAGGGAAAGCCCCACTGGCACGTCGAGATGATCCACTTCGATGGGAAGAACTCCCACATCGATAACGTTCCCCCGCGGTTCAGGGGAGCACTCTACTCTATCTTCGAGGGGTACACGAAGGGTTACGTCTACCTGAAGGGTGATAGGTGGATCAGGATAACGCGCGAGGAGGCACTGGGGGATGTTCCGCCGGAGTTATAAGAATCGACTTCCCCCCGTTGAGGAGACCGCGAGGGACTTCAGGGTGGTTGACGGTGAGCCTTACCTCGATGAGATATTCGAACACGACAGGGATATCAGCAGGGGCTTCGCCCGGAGTGAGCTCACGGAGGAGGAATACAAAGCGGCCTACTCGCGGGTGGTGAACAACCTCTTCTCCTTTGGGGTTCACAAGTTCTTCGTCGCCGTCGACCGGTACGACCGCTACCTCGGCCACGTGTGGGTTCGCATCACCGAGGACGCGGTTGACTTCGTGCCGACTGCCTACGTCCTCGACATAGAGACCCTGGTACAGGGGGTCGGAATAGGATCTGCCCTCCTCGAACGGGCGGAGGAGTGGGCGAGGTTGGAGGGCGCCAGAAAGGTCTCCCTGCGTGTGGAACTCGGCAACCCGTTTCTCACGTGGTACCTGAAGAGAGGGTACCGGAAGAGGGCATTAATCCTTGAAAAACCCCTGCAGGCTCGGGAAAAAGACTCGCAGGGAAAATGAAAAAAGGTTCATTCCTCCCCTTTGAAAAGCCTCCTCAGGTTCCTCTCGAAGGGCGGGTAAACCACGCCCCTGTCAGTTATTATCCCCGTCAGGTACCTATGCGGCGTGACGTCGAAGGCAGGGTTGTAGACGTCGACGTCCGGGGCGATCCTGCACCCTCCGCAGGTTAAAACTTCCTCTCTACTCCTCTCCTCGATGGGTATCTCCTTCCCGCTCCTGAGCGAGAGGTCGATGGTGGAGAGCGGCGCAACGGTGAAGAACGGAATCCCGTGCTCCTTAGCGAGAACCGCGAGGCTGTACGTCCCTATCTTGTTGGCGAAGTCCCCGTTGGCCACTATCCTGTCGGCGCCGACTATTATCGCGTCAACTTTCCCTCCCTGCATAACGAAGCCGGCCGCGTTATCTGCTATCAGCTTGAGCGGTATCCCGTCGTAGTCGTACTCCCAGGCTGACAGTCGGGCACCCTGGAGAACGGGCCTCGTCTCGTCCACCCACAGAAGTTTCAGGTTCCCGTCCCTGTGCATCACCCTGAGGACCGCGCCGACCGTTCCGAGCTGAACCGTCGCCAGGCTTCCGGCGTTGCAGTGGGTGAGGACGTTCCCCGCGGGCAGGGCCTCGGCGCCGTAGTGGCCCATCCGCAGGTTAGCCTCGACGTCCTCGTCCGCTATCCTCCTCGCCTCCTCGACGATTAGCCCCTTGATTTCCTCGAGGGGGCTCTCAAGGTTCTCCTCGACGAGTCTCTTTATTCGGTTGAGGGCCCAGAAGAGGTTCACGGCCGTGGGGCGGGTGTTCTTCAGCCTCTCGTAGGCGGAGTAAAAGCCGTCCATGAATTCGTCCTTCGTCCTCGCCTTGGTGGTGTCCGCGTAAAGGGCCAGTCCAAAGGCCGCGGCGGCGCCTATTGCCGGGGCACCGCGAACCTTCATCGTGACTATCGCTTCCGCCACCCCGTCGACCGTTCTCAGCTCAATCGTCTTGAACTCCGCGGGGAGTAACGTCTGGTCTATCATGATGACCTTCCCTTTCTCGTATTCCACGCTCCTCGGGAGCCTCGTCAGCTCCTCCGGCCTGTACCTTACCTCCATCATGATCACCCCAAAGGGTTTAAGGGAGGAACTTAAATCTCCTTCGGTGGTTGAGATGACGCTGAGAATATTCGTTACGGGTCCGCCGGGCGTTGGAAAGACGACGCTCGTGGAGCGGGTCGCTAAAGAAGCCGACCGCTGGGGTTACCTCGTCGGCGGCATGATAACCCGGGAGGTTAGACGGAACGGAAGGCGCGTGGGTTTTAAAATCACCGCCCTCGACACGGGAGAAGAGGGAACCCTCGCCAGCCTCAGGGGGACCTCCCGCCTTCCGGGTGTTCCCTTCGGGAGGTACATCGTCCACGTGGACGAGCTCGAGCGCGTGGGCCTCTCCGCGATAAGGCGGGCGCTGACGGAGGCCGATCTGATAGTCGTAGACGAAATCGGCCCGATGGAGTACGGGAGTGACGAATTCGTCAGGACAATCGGCGAGGTCCTGAAGTCGGAGAAGCCCCTCCTGGCGGTCGTCCACAGGAGGTTCGTCGACAGGTTCAGGCCGCTGGGAAAGCTCCACACGCTGAGCCTCGCGAACAGGAACGCGGAGTTTGGAATAATCCTGGATGAGATAATGAGGGAACTAAAAGGGATCAGAGGTTGAGATCATCCTTACAGCTCTCGCACACCCACTTCTCCTCGCCGCCTATGTAAACCCGGTAGAGAGGCCCGTACTGGCCGCAGAGCTCGCAGATGCCGTAGACCTCCGTCTCTTCGGCCTCTTCCTCGCCCACCTCCTCCTCGCTGTTGTAGGCGTTGAACGCCGCGAGGAGGTCGGCCGCAGTGACGAAGCCTATCGGCTTTCCGAGTCTCGTAACGAGGAGCCTCCTGATGCCCTTGTCCATCATCTTGTCTATCGCGTCCTGGACGTCGTAATCGTCCTCTATCGTTACGGGGTTCTTCGTCATGACCTTCTCAACCTTAACGGTCTTTGGATCGCGCCCCTTTGCGACGACCTTGTCGAGTATATCGCGGTCCGTGATTATTCCGACTATCTCGTCGTCCTTAACGACGACCGCACTCCCAACCTTGTTCCTCGAGAGGATCCTGGCGACCCTGTGGACGGTGTCGTCCGGTTTGACGATGATTGCCTTCCTCTTAACCACTTGTCCCACGGCTATCCTGGGTGCCATGTTATCACCTCTGCAGCGGGGGTTGGGAAGGAAACTTAAAAAGCTTTTCTCAGGAACGGCGCCTCAGGAGGTACGAGGCGAGGAGAAACGTTAAGATAAACGCCGCAACGGCAAGGACCGCTGGAAGGGCCGAACCACTGGAGGCTGGGGTGGTGGATGTTGCGTTTGTTGCAGTTTGAACGGCCGCCGTGCTGGTGTTGGTTGCTATGAAAGGCATCCTCTCCGGCGTGGACATCACGCTCACGTTGCCCCCCTTGTAAGTGGCGTTTGCACCGGAGATTCCAACCGGAGTCAGCACCTTCTTCGAGGCCGCGTACACCATCGCGGAGATAAGCCCCGCTAAGCCGAGGCTGATAACGTGGAGCATCTCGAGGCCAGGTATCGCCTTCTTCCGAACGCTGTGGACGCTCTTCCTTGGAACCAGGAGGATGGGCTTGTTGGACGCCCGATAGAGCTTGACCTCCTGCAGTCTCTTCCCGTACTTCTTCCCCGCCACCTCGACGAGTCCGACCTTGAGCATCTTATCGATGTGGTACGAAACGGTGGAGATCGGGAGGTTGAGCTCCCTCGAGATCTCGCTTATCGAGAGGGCCCGGTCTTCCACGAGGTGAAGAATAGCTATCGCCTTCTCGTTCATAAGAATCTGGGCCAGTTCCTTTGCCTTCTCATCGTGGATGTCTATGGTGTTATGCTCCAAACAACGCCACCCAAAGCAGAATAGGGCCCGGATATATTAAAGCTTTCCACGGCTTTAACTTCATTTGAAGTTATGGTATGAGTGGGTGAGAGTAAAAGGAAAGGAAGCTCAAACTCACGGCTTCTCAAGGATGATCTCGATGGTCGAGGTGTTGGCGGTTCTGCCGTCGGCGGTCGGGAGCTCCTCGGTGCCGATCTTGATCTCCTTGACCCTGACCTCTGGGAGGAACCTGTTCCTGACGATCTCGGCGACATCGACGGCCCTGCTGATGGCCCTACCGCGAGCCTTGACGCTGACCTCCTTAGCGCCCTCGTTGAACTGTGTTATCACGGCGAGGACGTAGTTCATAACCGGCTTCTTTCCAACGTAGACGACGTGCTCCTCAGCCATTTCTGGCACCTCCGGAAGTTTTGTCGTTAGGCTATCGTGGTGTTTCGGTTAAATACTTTTCGGTATTCTCTTAGCGTTATTGGACAATCCTGTGGCCTCGAAGGATTGATCGAATGTTCGTTCATGCTCCGACAAATCTCTGTCAACCAAAAGATTTTAAGAGTCAAAAATTGCCATAAGGATGGTGATAAGATGGCCGTTCACCCGATTGACTACCGTTATGGGAGCGAGGAGATGAGGCGGATATGGGACGAGGAGAACAAGCTCCAGAAACTCCTGGACGTTGAGGCCGCGCTCGCGAGGGCACACGCGAGGGTCGGCAACATCCCCGAGGAGAGCGCGAGGGTCATAAGCGAGAGGGCCAGCACCGAATGGGTCAGGCCCGAGCGGGTCAAAGAGATAGAGGCCGAGATACACCACGATATAATGGCCGTCGTTAAGGCCCTGAGCGAGGTCTGCGGCGAGCACGGAAAGTACGTTCACCTCGGCGCCACTTCCAACGACATAATCGACACGGCCAACGCCCTTCTCATAAGGGAGAGTTTGAACATAGTGAAGAGGGACCTCGGGGAGATAATCTCGATCCTCAAAAGGCTCGCGGAGGAGCACAAGTACACCGTGTGCATAGGGAGAACCCACGGCCAGCACGCTGTTCCGACGACATACGGAATGAAGTTCGCGGTGTGGCTCGACGAGATGGGGAGGCACCTTGACAGGATAGGGGAACTGGAAGAAAGGGTTCTGGTTGGCCAGATGAGCGGGGCCGTCGGAACCATGGCGAGCTTCGGGGAGAAGGGCCTCGAGATACAGCGCCTCGTCATGGGGGACCTCGGCCTGAAGCCCGCGGTTATAAGCACCCAGATAATCCAGCGCGACGTCTACGCGGAGCTCATAATGGTCCTCGCGCTGATCGCCTCGACCCTCGACAAGATCGCTCTGGAGATAAGGAACCTCCAGAGGACGGAGATACTCGAGGTCAGCGAGCCCTTTGGCAGGAGGCAGGTCGGTTCGTCGACGATGCCGCACAAGAGGAACCCCGTAAGGAGCGAAAAGGTGAGCGGTCTGGCGAGGGTTCTTTACTCGAACGTGATCCCAGCCCTGCTCAACAACCCCCTCTGGCACGAGAGGGACCTCACTAACTCCTCCGTTGAGCGGGTAATCCTTCCCGAGAGCTTCGTTCTCTTAGATGAGATACTCAAGAGCATCAAGAAGGTTCTCTCCGGCCTGGAGTTCTTCCCTGAGAACATCAAGAAGAACCTATACCTGACCAACAACCTGATAATGGCCGAACCCCTGATGCTGAAGCTGGCCGAAAAGGGCATGGGGCGGCAGGATGCCCACGAACTCGTCAGACAGCTGGCGATGAAGGCTTTTGAGGAGGGAAGGGACCTAATAGAAGTTGCAAAGGAGAGTGAAGAGGTTAAGAAGTTCCTCAATGAGGAGGACTTTGAGGGTCTGAAGCCCGAGAACTACATAGGCCTCGCGCCACGGATAGTCGAAAATGTAATAGCGCGAATAGAGGAGAAAGAGTGGAAAGAAGGTTTTTAATCTCTTTTCTCTCTATTTGGGGCATTTTCCATCCCTTTTAGATTTTAGGTGGTAAGATGTCGGCTGACTCTCAAATTTTTCGGTGATTTGTTACGTGTTAGATTAGTTATTAGTTAAATGGATTTTATTAGTTATTTTATTAAGATTTAACATATTCATTTTATTGAGAATTAAAGATGGGTTATAAAATACGTATTAAAAGATTAAATTTTTGCTATTTCTAACTATCAACAAGAGTATTATCCCGACTAAGTGTGTAGAAACGTTCAGGTTAAACAACGGGACCTGGAAACAAGGCATGGTGAATCAATGCCCCGGGAAGCCTCCCAAAACCGAGGGGTGGAAGTCATCCACTATGGAATATAAACTTTCAGAATACAGTGGCCAGAACGGTTGCCTCGCGATGCTGTTCCTTTGTATGAAGTCCCTAAAGGGCCGTACCGATGTTGTCGACCGGTTTCTCAGAGCGCCAAAAGTTTGTTCCGAGATCGGGCTTTCATGGGACAAAATTTGATTACAATCAAAGGTGGTATATATACGGGTCGGGATCTTGAAGGAAGATCCTGTTAACCCCCTGCGGGGATGGATCTTAGGGCTGCCCTGTAAGCGTATAGCCTCTGGATACCTTCCGGCCTTTGGCCCGTCATTGTGAGTGATGGCCGGTTAGCGGTGATTTAGTGGCATCTGGGATGAGGGCCCTGAGTTTAGACTTGGGGGTGCTTACGGTCCCCTTTTATGTACATGTTAGTGCGCCTATTTTGGATATAAGGTACATTATATCCAAAATTACTGCACACAAATAATCACGAAGAGGCAAAGATTTGGGGGGGACCATGAAAGCGACCCGCTATCGTTGAAGCCTTTCAGGGTGCCGATGGATACGCTTTCATGACACCTTCATGAGCGTCTGTCGGACGTTCGAAACCTGCGACAACAATGTTGCCGGGGGCAACTCGAAAGAGAAGTTTGATATAAACATCGAGGACTTCACGGGTGGCCGTCCAGGGTCGTTGTCCACCCTCCACAGACACATGTTCGCAGGCTTTCTCCAAAGATACGAGAACATTCCAGGCCAGTTCCTCAGGCCCATTTCCCTTTAGGAAGCGGACATCATTACCCTCATCGACCGAACCCCGTCGGTTTATCTTCTTGAATACGCCGGAAAAGAGTTTATTCGGGCCCTTAGCATAGGTGAGTTTTTCGCCTCCTCTTCATCGAGTACCAATTATGTGTATCCAAGGTTTATATTTAAATGTGGAATAGTAAATTTTTGGAATTTTTTAATATTTATAATTGTATTTTTAACGCGATATTAGTTTATAACAGTCTTTAGATTGTTTAGTCTTGATATAAAATTTTATTTTAAAATGATTCTTATGTAATATTTTAAGTTTAAAGTTTTATATTGCTATAAGAACGTAATAATTCACCGGAAATTTTGAGGGATGAAATGGAGACGCGAATTAGGGAAACCTAAAATTCAAAAAAGGTCCAAAATACCCCCGATAAAGTAACAGTGGACAGAAGAAGCTCCAAAAAGACGAATAATCCATTAAGGCTCTTCTTCATCCGATCTCCTAGGGACCTCATTCCCCTGGGGCAGTATCACGAGCTCCCTGCCTTCCACCAGCATCTGTGCCACTTTTTTTCTGGCCGAGCTCAGGGCCCTCCACACGGTGCCACGGGAGACGCCCATTCTCTTCCCGGCCTCCTCCTGGGTTAGACCCTCGTGGTCCACCAGCCGAAGGGCCTCGAACTCCTCGTAGGTCATGAAAATCGGTGGTTTCGGCTGACCCATCGGCGGTAACGCCGGATAGAAATGTCTAACCTCGGGGATAACCCCTATCATCCTCATCTTCCTTTTTCTGCCCCGTCTGGGCCCCCATCCAGGTCCCATCCCCATCGGCATCGTTATCATAGGCCATTGAGCTTTGGGGTTTATATGCCTTCCCCTTCCAGTAACGGTTATAACCACTCCAGCGAACCACCTATAGGTGAGAGACGTGAACTTCCATCCGACCGAGAGGAAGATAGGATGGCACAAGGACTTCGACAGTTCGCATTTTCTATCGTTGCCCTACGAGAGCAAATGCCTCAGGATCCACGGGCACACGTACAACGTCGACGTCGAGATATGGGGCGAGCTCAACGAGAACGGCATGATATTCGACTTTAACCACCTCAGTAACCTCGTAAAGCTCCTCGACCACAGGATCCTCGTGAGCGAAAGATGGGTTGTGGATAGGGCGAACGGCAGGATCGTCGTGGAGAAGAACGGAAAGAGGCTCGAGCTTCCCGAGGGGGAGGCGGTCGTTCTCAATAAGCCCAACGTCACGGCCGAGTACATAGCCGAGTGGTTCGCCGAAAAGATCGCCGAGAAGGCCGGCGACAACGTGAGGAGAATCCGGGTGAAGATATGGGAGGACCCCCGGAGCTACGCCGAGGTAACCCTCGAGAGGTAGCTCTGCTTAACAGCCCCTCATCTTTTCCCTCGAGGTCTCCTCTTGAATGCCGCACCTCTCCCGTAGGTCCCTGAGGTTGCTGATGGCCTTTTTTTCGAGCTCCCCGTAGTATGGCTCCGGAAACGCCTTCTTCGCCTCGAGAGTCAGGTCGTGAATCAGCGTCAGGTAGGCGTTGGCAACGTCACATTCCTCGCGTTCAGCTATGGCGGGCATCATGTCCACGAGATAACCCAGAAAGCTGTGGAGGAGGTTAAGCCAGTCTTTCCCATAGCCGTTCTCGTTGAGCCAGCCCTTGAGGGTTATGAATATCTTGATGGCGGGCTTTACCGTGGAGTACTCACCGTAGCGCCGGTACCTGATGAGCAGGTATTGAAGGAGGGAAATCAGAAACCTGCCAACGACTGACTTATCGCTCTTCTCCTCAACGAACCTCTGGAACTCGGGGAGTCCCCTTCCACCACACCTCTCGAAACCCTCAAGAAGTCCCGGTAAGGGGGTCGAATACCTCGAAAAGTCAACCTCTTCAAGTTCGGGAATCTCGGGGAGTACTGCCATAATGGCCTTCTTGATCTCCATTCCCTTCACCCAAAGGGTTAAATCGTGGTGTGCTTATTAGCTTTGAGGTGAGCGTATGAGATTTTCAAGGGGACGGAACTTTCTCTTCCGAGTTCCCGAGGGGGAGGAGCTCCTTAGCTTTATCAATCGATTCGTGAAGGAGAACAACGTCCTCATAGGTACGGTTAGCGCGATAGGCAGCCTGAGGAACCCGAAGATCGGCTACTTCGACGAAAAGGCCGGGAAGTACAGGGTTATTTCGCTCAGCGGAACCTACGAGCTGGTCTCCCTTTCGGGCAACATAAGCGTGAAGGACGGCGAACCTTTCGCGCACATCCACGTTGCCCTCGGGGATTCCAGTGGGAAGCTCCACGGCGGCCATCTGATCGAAGGCGAGGTCTTCGTGGCCGAGGTCTTCATCGGGGAACTCCTTGGGGAACCCCTCGAGAGAAAACCTCAGGGAAACGGCTTGACACTGTGGGACGAAACCCGCATCTGACCCTTCATCTTCTTTTCGGGAAGAACACGCTCCATATCAGCGCGTAGTGCCACGCTGCTATTGCGAAGACCCCGATGAACTCCGGTATGGCGACCCCGCTGAAAGCCCCGAAGGCCCACTTCGCGAGGATGACCTCTGCGGTGAAGAGCAGAACGGTGAACAACCCGAACTTCCCCAGGCCTTCCATCCACAGCCCGATTCCAGCTATCAGAAACCCCACGCTCCCGGCGATGAAGAAGCCCCAGCTTACCCAATAGTGGGGCTCGGTTCCCTCGGGGAAGAGCGCTATCCCTGCCAGAAAGACAAGGCCGAGTATGAAAATGCCCACCCCGACCCTCGTAACTGGATTTTTGAATTCTTTGAGAAGGCCTGTGGCGTAGTAGATCGCCAGGAGTGCCGTGATGAGCAGGGGGACGTTCATCACCCAGTTGTATTGGAGGCCGACCCTTCCCAGGTCGCTTATCGCGTTGTCCGTGAGCCGCCACCAGGAGCGGTTTATGGCTATGGCGGCACCTATTCCAGTAAGGGCTATGAGCGGTGAGAGGATGCCCGCGAGGAGTTGGTCTTTCCTCATGTTTCTTGGATGGGTGGGAAAATAGATAAAGGTTTCTCAGAAGACGGAGTTCAGCCTCCCGCCGTCAACCGGGATCATGGCACCGTTTATGTAGGCCCCAAGTTCACTCGCGAGAAACGCCACGAGGTAGCCTATCTCCTCGGGTTCCCCGAGCCTTCCGAGGGGTATGGGCCTGGCGTACTCCCTGAGGGCTTCCTCGACCGTCTTCCCTTCCCTCTCCGCCCTGTCTCTGGCGAGCTGGATCATCCTGTCGGTTCGGATGATTCCGGGCATTATCCCGTTGACGGTTATCCCTTTCGGTCCGAGCTCCTTGGCCAGGGTTCTGACGAGGCCCGCCATCGAGATCCTGACCACGTTGCTGAGGGCTATGTTGGGTATCGGCTCCTTTATGGCGACGCTGGTGGAGTAGACTATTCTTCCAAAGCCCCTCCGTTTCATGGCGGGCACGAGGGCCCTCGTGAGGTAAACCGCCGGGTAGAGGAGTAAATCGACGGCCTTTTCCCAGTCCTCCATGCTCATCTCCATGAAGTAGCCCGGCTTTGGTCCACCCGTAGAGAAGAAGAACGTATCCGGCTCCCCGATGTCTTCGAGTTCCTTCACCGTTCTCTCAAGGTCCTCCCTCTTCGTCAGGTCCGCCGCTATATAATGAACATCGACGTCGCTCTCGGCCTTTATTTTCTCCCTGGCCTTTTTCAGGTTCTCCTCGCTCCTCGAGAGGAGCACGACGTCCGCGCCGGCTTTGGCCAGCGTTCTGGCGACCCCGAAGCCTATGCCCTTGCTCGATGCGGTCGTGAAGGCGAGCCGTCCGGACAGGTCGATGGTCAGCATGGGTACCCACCGTTTCGTTGTTGATTTTGGTATTGAATAACTTTTCTGGACAGCTGTGTCCCTCACCCCTCGTAGAAGACCCTGTAGTGCTGAACGTACTTCTCCTTCTCCAGCAGGAAATCGTCGTCCTCCGGGTAGTACTTCGCCATCTCCGGGTTCTCCCCGGCGAACTTCTTGATGGACTCCATTGAGTCCCATACCGTCACGAGAAGGAAGTGGGCAACGCCTTCCTCGTCCTTCCTCGTGAAGTAGATCTTCAGAAGCCCGTCAACGGAGCCGTAGTCGGGAACGGCGCGTTCGATGAGGAACCTCTCGTACTCATCGGCCTTCTCAAGGGGCACCCTTCCGTGCCAGAGTCTCATAATCGCCAACGGCATCACCGAGGGAGTATAGAAGACGTCACATAAGAACCTTCCGCCCGCAGAAGTCGGTTCACAAGAAAATATCAGGGGAAAGGTCGAATCACCGGTTACCGGGACCGTATCCTCCGCCCCGTCCCATTCCCCTTCCTCTGCCGCTTCCCATGCCTCTACCCATTCCTCTTCCGTAGCCTCCGCCCTCGGGACCGAAAGTGGCCCCGGTTAGCTCGCCCCTGAGGAAGGCTTCGACGGCTTCCCTCACGGTCATGGTTGCCGGGGCGGAGACCATCCTTATCCCGGCCGCCTGGAGAACCCTCGAGGAGTTCGGCCCGAACTGGCCGGATATGACGGCGTTGGCACCCCGATCTATCACGAACTGGGCCGCGGTAACGCCCGCCCCCTTGGGCTGGCTGTAACCCGGGTTGGGAACGACCTGAACGTTGATTATGCTCCCGTTCTCGACGTCGACTATCGTGAAAGTCGGGGTTCTGCCGAAGGCTGGATTAACACGGTCTTCAAGTCCCCCGTTTGTCGTGGACACGATGACCCTCATTCACGTCACCTCCGCCTGATTTAGGGTTCCCTAACTTAAAAAAGTTTGCATAATCTCAGAAGAACCTGTGGAACCCCGGGCCCCTCAGGAAGGCCCTCAGGACAAGGAGTACGGTTAAACCGAGGGCGTAGGGAAGGGCCACAAGGAAGAGTTTGATCAGGAAGTACAGGATCCCGATAAGGATAAGCAGATCTAAGAGCGTGTAAAATCCCCCGAGGGAATGCGGGCCTACCCTGTAACCCCGGCCGTAACCCCTCCATATTCCCCTTGGCATTGCTCGCTCCCTCCTTAATTATTAAAAAAGAGAGAAAATCGGTGTTCACCACCAGCCGCGGGCCCAGCATCCTCTCCTGCGTCCCCATCCTCTGCCGCGGCCCCAGCCCCTGCCGGGACCGAAGCCGTAGCCGTAGGCTGGATAAGCCGGGTATGCAGGGGCTGGTACTGGAGCGACCGGAGCTACCGGCTGCGGTACGGCGAACTGGGGAACCCTACCCCCGACAACGGCTTTTATGGCCTCCCCAACTGGCGTTCCTGGGGCAACTTGGTAGACTTTTACTCCCGCGGCCTGAAGCGCTCCGAGTGCGTTGGGCCCGAGCTGCGGGACTATCACTCCCTCGACCTTCTCGTTTATGAGGGTCTGCACCGCCATGGGTCCCGCGCCTCCACCGGCCATGGCGGCGCTGTTCTGAACGACCTTACTGTTGATGACGTTGCCGTTCTCATCGACGTCCGCTATCAGGAAGGCCGGCGCCCTCGCAAAGACGGGGGCAACGGTGTCCCCAACCCCTCCACCGTTCGTGGGTATCGCAATCTTCATACTCCTCACCTCCTCACTTTCGATTATTATGTGCATATGCACAGTATTTAAAGTTTTCGGTCGTTCCAAATCGAAAGTTGGTTTCCCTGGTGATGAAACTGTAATTGTGGAGTCAATGGACGGTTGTCGTTAAGCTGGTTTAGGCCTCCTCTCCCCGATTCTTCTCCTGAACCTGTTCCCACAGCCCATCGAAGTTCTCAAGGAGCCGCTGGAGCGCCACGCTCAGCTCCCTCGTCCTCGTGAAGAAGACCACCTTGTTCGTTCCATCCCGTATCCTCAGGAAGTTGGGGCCCATCCTGAAGGCCGCCAAGACGTCCACGTCCAGCAGCTGACCTATCACCGCCCTGAACTTCCTCGGGTCGCCGTGCCCGTCGTCCTCTTCCTCGAAATTCTTCGCTCCGTTGATCCTTTTCTCGAGGGACCTCACGCTCCCGTCCTCGCAGACCTCGTATATCGCGAAGAACTCGGAATCCCCGTAGTGGGCGTCCACGAGCGTCTCGTCGTTCTCCATCCCGAAGGCCACCTTAAGGCACCTCAAGTTATCACCCCTTGAGCGTATGCACAAAGCTTAAAAGCTTTTAGGCCGCCCTAACTCCGGAGGTGAGAGCTTGCAGATAGCGGTGAGCGGTGGAAAGGGAGGAACGGGGAAATCAACGGTCGCGATCAACCTGACGATAGCCTTAGCGGAAAGATACGACCTCGCTCTGGCCGACCTCGACGTCGAGGCGCCGAACGACCACATTCTCCTCGGCCTGGAACCCACCAACGAGGAACCGGTCGAACTTTTCATGCCCCGCTTTGACTACCAGAGGTGTGCCCGCTGCAGGAAGTGTGCGGAGGTTTGCGAGGAGCACGCGATAATAACGATGCAGGACGGGACGCCCTTCCTGATGCCGAACCTCTGCTCGGGCTGCGCCGCCTGTGAGATAGCCTGCCCGGTTCCGGGGGCGATCCTGCCGGGCAAAAAGCTCATGGGGCACACCTACCTCACCGAGACGCCCTACGGTTTCCCCCTCGTTACCGGAAAGCTCAGGGAAGGCGAGGACAGGGCCATGCCAGTGGTTGCGTGGGCCAAGAGGCGCGCACAGAGCCTTGGAAAGGAGCTCCTGGTGGTGGACACCGCCGCTGGAACGGGCAACACCGTTTCGAAGGCCCTCGAGGATTCGAGGCTTATCGTGGCCGTAACGGAGCCAACCCCCCTCGGCATCCACGACGGCGAGCTGATACTCAGGCTGGCGGAGCTTATGGAGGTTCCGGCTGTGGTCGTCGTGAACCGCTCCGACCTCGGGGACGTGGGCAGGGTTCGCGAGGTGGCCGAGAGGCACGGTGCCGAGGTGATAGCGGAGATACCCTACAGCGAGAACATCATCCGGAGCTACGTTGAGGGAAGGCCCATAGTCCTTACTCACCATCCCGAGGCGGGCCTCTTCAGGGACATCGCCTCGAAGGTCGTTGAGTTTCTCAGGGGTGGTGAATGATGCAGGTGGCGATAGCGAGCGGCAAGGGCGGCGTTGGAAAGAGCACGGTGACGGCATCACTCCTCTACCTCCTGAAGGACGAGTACAGACTGGTGGCGGTCGACGCCGACGCCGACGCCCCGAACCTCGGCCTGCTCCTCGGCGTTGGTGAGTGGGAAGAGGAGAGGGAACTCATAGGCGCAAAGGTGGCGAGGATAAACGCGGAGAGCTGCGTGAGGTGCGGCATCTGTGCCGAGAGGTGCCCCTACGATTGCATCAAGGTAATCGACGGGGACTACGTTGTCAACGAGCTCACCTGCGAGGGTTGCAACGTCTGCGGTCTCGTCTGTCCGGTTCCGGGAACGATAACGCTCGAGGAAGTGCGCTCAGGTATTGTCAGGAAGGCTATGACGCGCTACGGCTTTCCCCTGGTCTCTGCCCAGCTCGACGTTGGGAGGCCCGAGAGCGGAAAGCTCGTCACCAAGGAGAAAGAGTGGGCAAAGAGTCTTATGAGGGAACTCGGCCTGGAGCACATGATAGTGGACAGCGCCGCTGGAATCGGTTGTCAGGTCATAGCGAGCGTGGGCGGGGCGGATCTGACGATACTCGTTGCGGAACCGACGCCCGCTTCCCTGAGCGACGTTCAGCGCGTTTACAGGGTCGTCCAGCACTTCAGACAGCCCGCCCACCTGATAATCAACAAGGCCGACCTAAACCCCGGCTTTACGGCCCTGAGGGAGTGGGCCGAGGCAGAGGGGATCCCGATACTCGGTGAGATTCCCTACGACAGGGCGATTCCGGAGAGCATGGGCATGTTAAAGCCCTTCGTTGAGGCGTTCCCGGACTCAAAGGCGGCCGATGCGATGAGGGCGATAGCGGAGAGGGTGAAGGAGGAGATCCTTGGGTAAACCTGGATTCCCCTCAAAGGCCCTTCTTCCCCTTAATTTTTGGTTTAAGGTTTTACGTTTAACCCCGGATGGGTGGTGACAACCCAAACCTTAAAAGCCCCCCGGCGTAGTCCTTCCGGTGGTGTGAAATGGCGGAGAGCAACGAGCAGCTTGAAAGGCTCGCTTACGAGTACCAGCTCCTGCAGGCCCAGGCCCAGCTGTTATCGCAGAACCTCGAACTGCTCACAATGGGGAGGAATGAGTTCCAGGCGGTTAAGGAGACGCTGGAAGGGCTTAAGAGGGTGGAAGGGGAGAAGCCGGAGGTTCTCCTGCCCCTCGGTGCCGGTTCGTTCCTGAAGGCGAGGATCGAGGACAGGGAAAACGCGATAGTCAGCGTTGGCGCAGGCTACGCCATAGAGAAGAACCTCGACGATGCGATAAGCTACCTCGAGGAGCGCATCAGGGAGTACGACGACGCGATAGCCAGGACCCAGGAGGGCCTGAAGAAGCTCGAGGCCCAGCTTGGGGAGCTGGCGAGGAAGGCGCAGGAGCTCCAGCAGAAGGGGGCGATGGGCTTCAGCCTGAAGAAGTGACCCCCAAATTTTATTGAAAACCCTCCAAAATTCTGGAGATAACGTTTAAACTTTTTACCTCAACCGGAATTTGGTATGAACGACCGACTGAGACTCGTTTCAATCCTGCTGGTTCTAATCGTGCTCCTTGCGGGCTTTGGGTTAGCCGTGCCCGCGGTTACGGTGAACGTTCAGGGGCTCGGGAGCGGCCGAGGGAACGTTTTTAGCCCTGCCTCAACGGGAACCATCTGTGTGCCCTATGGATACCTGATTTACATATCCCTCTTCGGCCGATGGTTCGGTCCGTATCTCCTTAGCAACATCTCGGAGGTATACCCCGGTAATTTCACGGCTTCCCTCTACACGGGAACGAACGTCTCCGTGGCCATCTATAGTTCTTCAAGTTTGATCTCAACAGGAACCAAAACTCTGGCTGGTACCCTTCAGGTGGGTTACTACACTAACGTTAGCATCAACCCGTCAATTGACGGAAATCAGGCACTTAACAGTGATTTTCACGTGACGGTTCAACCGCCGAACTACACGTCCTCCTCAGCGGGGATCGTGTCCCTCCTGATCCAGGAAATTGGCACCGGTAAACCTACGGGGAGGTACAACGATTACGCGGTACTCGCCTACGATGGCGGTTTGTACCGGGTGTATATTGTATTGAGATGTTACGGGTTGCTCTTTGTGCCCCCTGCCCTCTCAGCCGGAGGTGCTGTAAGCCTGGGGCCCGCCTTACTGATTCTGGATAATGGGGTTAAGCCAGGAAATGACACAGTACCCCTTGATTTCACAGAAGGAACTGAATGCCCCCGTCAGGAATTGGGTAACCTTCCCGTTGTTGTTAGGGAATCTCCCTTTATCAAAGGGATAGTCCACAAAGCCAGAAGGGAGGTAATGGAAAAACTGAAAGAAGAGAGCTCTGCTTCTAATGGCTGATATTTTTGTACCACTCCACAGTCCTCTTGAGCCCCTCCTCCAACGAGAACTCCGGCTCGAAGCCGAGCTTCCTTATCTCGCTTATATCAGCGAGGCTGTGCCTTATATCACCCGGTCTCGGCTTATCGAAGATTATCGACGTGTTCGCCCCGGTTATCTCGATTATCTTCGTGGCGAGCTCGAGGACGCTCGTCGCCCTTCCTGTCGCGACGTTGAAGACCCGCCCGTTGCTCCGCCGGCTCTCCGCGACGAGTACGTTGGCCCTAACCACGTCCTTCACGTAGACGAAGTCCCTCGTCTGCTTTCCGTCGCCGAAGATTACAAGCGGCTCGTTCCCCAGCGCGCGGTTGATGAAGATGCTTATGACCCCCGCGTACTGGTTCGCGCCCTGCCTCGGGCCAAAGACGTTGAAGTAGCGGAGGGCAACGACCGGAAGACCGTAGAGCTCGTGGAAGACGCGCAGGTACTCCTCGGCGGCCCATTTCGTGACCCCGTAGGGCGAGAGGGGCCTCGGCCTCTCCGTTTCCCTCAGCGGCAGGTTGGGGTTGTCGCCATAGACCGCCGCTGAAGAGGCGAATATCAGCTTTCCGTGCCCTTCAAGGAGCGCCCTGAGGACGTTGATGGTCCCGAGGACGTTCACCTCCTCCGTGAAGACCGGGTCCCTCACGCTCTCAACGACGCTAACCTGCGCCGCCTCGTGGAAGACGTAATCGGCGTGGCTTATCAACTCGGCTATCGCGTCGTAGTCCCTTATGTCGGCCCTAACGAGCTTCGCCCCGGGCGGGACGTTCTCCTCCTTTCCAGTGTAGAGGTTGTCGATGATTATTACCTCGTTGTCCTTCACCAGCTCCCAGGCTATGTGGGAGCCTATGAAGCCCGCGCCACCCGTGACGACTATTAGCTTGTTCCTCATCGCTACCCCCGTTGATAGTGTTTGCAGGGGGTTTTAACCTTTCGCCAACCAGGACCCAATTTTTTGACTGATTTTTATCAAATTCGAAACTGTTATAAGCCCCCTATTGACTTAAACCTGGGTAAGGAGCCATGCCGGGTTACATCGTCGTTGGCGGTCAATGGGGTGACGAGGGCAAGGGCGCTATCATAGCGTACCTCGCCCTGAAGGACGAGCCCGAGGTGATAGCGCGCGGCGGCGTAGGAACCAACGCGGGGCACAGCGTTTTTATCGGTGGAAAAAAGTACGCCGTGAGACAGCTTCCGACCGGTTTCGTTCAGAGGAAGGCAAGACTTCTCGTCGGCGCCGGGGTTCTCGTCGATCCGGAGGTCTTCTTCCACGAGCTTGAGCACCTGAGGGACTTCGACGTTGCCGGGAGGGTGGGCATAGATTACCGCTGTTCCATAATCGAGGAGGAGCACAGGAGACTCGACAGGACCAACGGCCACCTTCACAAAGAGATAGGTACGACCGGGAGCGGTTGCGGGCCGGCGAACGCCGACAGGGTCATGAGGCGGGCGAGGCTTGCGAGGGAGGTTCCGGAGCTCGGGCCCTATCTGACGGACGTGGCGCGGGAGGTGAACGATGCCCTCGACGAGGGCAAGCTCGTGCTGGTGGAGGGGACCCAGGGCTTCGGGCTTAGCCTCTACTACGGAACCTACCCCTACGTGACCTCAAAAGACACCACCGCTTCGGCCATAGCGAGCGACGTTGGGATAGGGCCGACGAGGGTCGACGACGTCATCGTCGTCTTCAAGAGCTTTCCGACGAGGGTCGGGGCCGGTCCGTTCCCAACGGAGATGGGCGAGGAGGAAGCGGAGAGGCTGGGGCTCATCGAGTACGGGACGGTGACCGGCAGGAGAAGAAGGGTCGGCCGCTTCGACTTCGACTTCGCCCGCTACTCCGCCCGGGTGAACGGGGCCACGATGCTCGCGATAACGATGCTCGACAAGTACGACAAAGACGCCTTCGGGGTCACCAACTACGATAAACTGCCGGCAAAGGCCAAGGAGTTCATAGAGGAGATAGAGGAGCGCGTTGGCGTCCCGGTTGGTCTCATCAAAACGGGACCTGGGCTTGAGCATATAATAGACAGGAGGGACGTCATTTAGTCCCCTCCGCCCTTTTTACAAGCCAGTCGACTATAGCCTTGTGGAACTCGTCCGCCCATTCAGGGTCCTCGAATACCTCGTGGTAGGCTCCCTCGAACTCCCTTATCGTTTTATCCCCAACCCTTAGCTCCTCGAAGAGCCTCCGCGAGCCCTCGGGAGGTGTTACGACGTCGCCGGTGCCGACCAGGAGAAGGATGGGGGCTGTTATTCTTCCGGCATCTTCGTGCGCCAGCCCCATGTTAACGAAGATGCTCCTCCCGAGCTTCGCGGATATCCTGTCGTGGACGAGTGGATCCTCCACGTACCTTTTAACGGCCTCCGGGTTCCTTGAGAGAAGTTTTGGGTCGATGCCGTTGGAGAGGGTTACGCCGGGGGCGATCCTTCCGAGGAACTTCGCGAGGGCCACCATGAGGCCCGGCGTTTCGGGGCTCCTGGCGAGTGCCGGCGACGAGGCAATTACCCCCCTTATCTTAGCGGGTCTCGTCTCGGCGTAGCGGATGACTGTCAGGCCGCCAAGGCTGTGACCGAAGAGGAAGGGCTTTTCCCCGATCTCCTCGATTATTCCATCGATGATTTCCATTGCCTCTTCGATGCTCGTGTGGCCCCTCTTTCCCGGGCTCTTCCCGTGGCCGGGCCAGTCGAAGGCGTAGACGGCGAAGCCAGCGTCGTTTAGGTCCCGGATTAGCCTCCCGTACCTCCCGCTGTGCTCACCGAGGCCGTGGACGAGAACCACCCAGCCGAGCCTCGGTTCCCCGAATTTGGCCTTATAAACCTCCATACCACCACCGTATCGTATTTTCCGTTGATGATCTTAAAACCATCGCCCCATAGCCGTCCGCGTGTTTCTGTCTTGGGCTCCTGATTAACGGGACATACCAACAAAAGGTGAGGTATGCGCTGGTGCAACCTCAAAAAGGGTGATCATGAGGAGAACGGGCTCTCCCTTATCTTCTCGTTGGTGAAGCGGACGATTCTCTCCACGTCTTCCTTTATCGTGTCCGGCTCTGGCTTCATGAGCACGTAGAACACGTTCGTCTTCGGGGTTAACGCGACGTGCTTGACGTTGTGGGGTTTTGAGAGACTCTCGATGAGGGCCTTGAGGTTGTCGATGTCCCTCCTTTTCTCGTAGAGCGCCTCGTACTTCTTTCCGGCTATCTCGACCACCTCCCTCTGGAGGAGGGGCTCGTTCTCTATTTCCGGTTTCAGGCGATAGTAACCCTTCTGGATCAGGTGGGCCTCGCGCTTTATCCCGGCGAAGGGTCTCACCACGATGTAGAGCTTGTCGTGCCTGCTCGTTACAAGCGCTATCGGGAAGTATAGGATGCTGTGCCTCGGGAGCAACGTCAGGGTGTACTCGAATTTCCTTACGTTGTCCCGGTTGACCTTGTAGTTAGCCCGAAATCCTATGTAACCGCCGAGCCACACGTACTCCTTGTCCTCCGGCTTGACGACCTCCTCGATGGTCTGGAGGTAATGGTACATAAGCTGAAGGTTCAGCTTCCTTCCTTTGTAAAACTGGAGCGAGGCTATGGCCGCGAGGACCATTATGGCCAGTATCCATGCGGACGAAAGTTCCATGGTTATACCTCCTCTTCATCATCCAGCGGGTAGTATCGTTGCAGAGAGGTGTCATCGACTATCTCGAAGTATCCGAGTTTGTCCTCTAAAACCTTTACCATGTCCCTCACGATCCTCGCCTGCAGGGGCCAGTTGACGGCCATGGCGAAGGGATGCACCGGTGTGTTGCGTGCGAAGGCAACGTAGATGGTAACCCTGTCCTCCTCAACGACGACCTTGCTAACCAGCCCCTCGCTGACTATGTCCATGTTCGTGAAGGGGTTCTCCACCTTCCTCAGGAGCTCGAGGATTTCCTCAGCCCTCAACTATCATGCCCCCAAGCTTTTCAAGCCAGTCCAATCCCCTGGGTTCCTCGGGGAACATGGGGACCCTGATTATCTCGATTCCACGGAATTTCTTCTCGATTTCCTCGAGAACCTTCCTCTGAGCCTCGAGCTTGACCCTTATCTCCGGGATGTCCTTCTCGACGGTTATCACCTTGTTTACCACCACCATGTTGAGGGAGACACCGAACTTCCTGAGGCTCTCGTGGGCCCTCTCCGTCTCGTAGAGGGGGAGCATCTCCGGGTTCATGACGGCAACGACGCTGGTTTTGTTGGGGTTCGTTATCACGTCCTCCACGAACTTCACCTCTTCCCGGTACTCGCGGAGCTCCTTCATGACCGGATCCTCTTCCTCGTCCTTCGGCAGAACGAACTCATGGCCGTCGACCTGGAACCTCTGCTCCCCCTGAATCTTGGCGATCATCCTCCTCCGTTCGAGTATCTTCCGCCTTATCTCCATGAGCTTATCGGCCCATATCAGAGATATCCTCGGTAGGGCCAGAACGCGGAGGGTCAGGCCGGTGGGGGGTGTGTCGAAGACTATCACGTCCCATTCGTCTCCCTCGAGGAGGATGTTCCTTATGGCCTCAAGCGTCGCGTACTCCTCTATTCCCGGGGAAAAGCTGAGGACCTCGAAGTACTTCTCGAGGTTTATCACCGTGAGGTAGCGGTACATGTTCTTGAGGTTGTTCTCCAGGTGCTTGAGGTAGCCCTTTATGAGTTTATCCATGTCGAGCTCGCTCGCGTAGAGGTTCTCCGCCAGTTTCTTCGGTTTGTCGGAGAGCTTCACCATGAAGACGTCGCCGAGGTTATGGGCTGGATCGAGGGACACTATGAGCGTCCTGTACTTAGCTTTAGCGAGCGCCATCGCCAGGGAGGCGCTGGTGGTCGTCTTACCGACTCCCCCTTTGCCTATCACGAAGATCGTTCTGAAACCTTCCTTCGGAATCAGGAACTCCCTCATGCCATCACCTCAGTCTATATCGAACATTCCCGCCACTTCCCCGAAGACGTCGTCCAGATCGATCGCCCTCTGCTGCATCACGTGCATCTCCCTTATCATGTGGGGCATGAGCCTGACCACGAGGGTCGTGGGGGGTGAAGGTATGCCAACGAAGGAACCCATTAGTAGGAGTGCGAACACGTTCTCGAGTTCTCTCTCCTCAAACTCGATGTATTCGGTTGACTGATCCTTAAACGAGCTTCCGAACCCCTTCAGGAAGGCCCGGACATCATCCAGTATCTTTTTCACCATTCCTTATTCCTCCTCATACGCCTATCCAGCCGGTTTTTATCGAGACCTCCTTGGTGCTCTTCTCCTCCATCACGTAGAGCTCCCTTATAACGTGGGGAAGCAGTCTGAAGCTCAGCTCGGTTGGGGGATGGGGAAGCCCTATGTAGTCCCCGAACAGGATGAGCGCGAACACGTTCTCGAGCTCTTCCTCCTCCCATTTGATCCCCTGAAGGTAGTGGAGCTCAAAACCCTTGTGGAATTCCAGCAGTACTCTAAATGGCAGTGATAACGAGGAGAATACATCCCGGAGCAGTTTTTTCATTCCTCTCCCCTCAAAAGGTTGTAAAAAAGGGAAAGAGGTCATGAAGCCGCCGCGTACTCTTCCGCTGGCTTCTTCCAGGCCGCATAGAAGTCGAAGGCCAGCAGGAAGTTCAGCAGCAGACCCGTCAGGGTTATGATGCCGACGGCGTACTTGGTTCCGACATCTCCGATTCCCGGAACAACCACCACAAGGAACCAGAGCAGGGCGAGCGTCACCGTTATCCAGAGGAACAGCGCCGGAATCAGGACGGCGTAGCTCCACTTGCCTGCCCTCTGCACTTTCGTGACCCAGAGCGCACCGGTCATCATGGCTATGCTGGCCAGCATCTGGTTCATACCGCTGAACGCCGGCCAGAGGATGAGCCAGTTGTTGCCCCAGGCGAGCCAGACACCGAGGATCGCTATCACCGTAGAGGCGAGCCATTTGTTAGCGAGCGCTTTTCCAGTCCCCTTGCTGGTGTCGGTTACCATGCCGAGGAGCTCCTGCCAGGCGAACCTTCCGAGCCTGGTGGCGGTGTCGAGACTGGTCAGGGCAAACGCTGAAACCCAGAGGCTCGCGAACACCGCACCCGTCTTGAAGGGCACTCCGAGGGCGTCCTGCAGGCCGTAGGCGTAGCTCTTGGAGAAGATGCCAACTTTACCAACCACGCTCGCGACTTTGGGGGCGTAGATCGCTCCCCAGTTGGAGGCGGTGATGTCAACTCCGGCGTCCGCGAAGACCTTGAATCCGTAGATGGCTATCGAGGCTATGACTATGGTTGAGAGGAAGCCCTCGGTGAACATTCCACCGTAGCCGACCATGAGGCCGTGGATCTCGTTGTCAAGCTGTTTTGATGAGGTTCCGGAACCCACGATGGAGTGGAAACCGCTGAGGGAACCGCAGGCTATGACGAGTGGTATCGTTGGCCAGAAGGGTGAGGGCTTTCCACCGACGACGTTCGCTGACCAGGTGGTGTATGCGGGGGCGGTGAAGGTTCCCTTGGAACCGAGGAGGGTGAACGCAACCGCACCCAGGATGAGTCCCAACCAGAGGATATAGGCGTTGAGGTAATCCCTTGGCTGGAGCAGAACCCACACCGGGAGCGATGCCGCGATGATGATGTACACCAGGAGGAACAGTGCCCACGTATGGTAGGAAGCTTGTATCGGGTACTTGAAGCCAAGCCATACAGATATGGCGAGGAGTATCAGTCCGACGAGCGTTGCGCCGGCAAAGTGGAGGCTCGTCTTGTACATCAGCCAGCCGACGATAACCGCCGAGATCAGGAACAGTATCGAAGCCGTTGCCGCTTCTGGAGTTCCCTTGAAGATTCCAGCGATGACCGCCGTGAAGGCCGCCACAACCAGTAACAGGGCGAACCATATGTAGAGCTCGAAGGCTATTCCCGTCCTCCTGCTCATCAGCTTTCCTGCGATCCACTGGACGGACTTGCCATCGTAGCGAACCGATGACATGAGGGCCAGGTAGTCGTGCACCGCACCGATGAAGACGTTTCCGAACCAGACCCAGATGAGACCCGGAAGCCAGCCCCACGCCATTGCCACGGCCGGGCCCACTATCGGGCCTGCTCCAGCTATCGACGCGAAGTGGTGGCCGTAGAGGACGAGCGGGTGCGCTGGGACGTAGTCAACTCCATCAAAGAGCTTGTGGGCCGGTGTGGGCCTGTTGGGGTCGGCTCTAACGACCTTGTTCTGCAGAGCCTTTCCATATGTGAAATACATTCCAAGGTATATGGCCGCCGCTATCAATACGGCTACAGCAGAGTTCATTGTTGCACCTCCATTTAAGTTCTGCACTTCAATGTACAGGATATAAATATAAATGCTTTTCGGCAGAAAGCTGAAGCATTTTCGATTTTAAACTGATGGTTTCGAACTTCTCTTATAGACCCGAAAAATATGAGTTCCATTTCATGTTGGAATAAAATGGTGAGAAAAGGGCGTTATGCAAGCTCCACGAGTGCCTGTCCTGTGTCCACGGTGTCGCCTTCTTTTACGAGGATTTTTTTGATTACGCCGTCTTTTGGGGATGGAATCTCGTTCTCCATCTTCATTGCTTCTAAAACGAGCAACCCCTGCCCGGTTTTAACCTTCTCCCCCTCGTTAACAAGGATCCTGAGGATCTTCCCCGGCATCGGAGCCGTAACAACACCCTCACCACCCGGAGCCGCCGAAGGAGTTGCTGGAACCGTGGTCGGGGTAATCGGGGTTGTGGAAGCCGGACCAGGAGCCGCCACCTGAGTCTGCGTGGGAGCCGGGGCAGATGGGGAGGCTTGAACCTGCGCCGGGACGGTGGCCCCGCTCGAAATCTGGGGTAGATACTTCAGCGCGCTCAGGTCAACGCCCTCGACGCCGACCTCGAACTCGACACCGTTGATGTGGAGCTTGAACCTCTGAACGCCCGACGGCACCCTCGGGCCCTTTCTCCCTCTCTTCCTGGCCTCAAAGAACTCCTTCGCCACCTGCGGGAAGAGGCAGTAGGTCAGGACGTCCTCCTCCTTCTCAAGGTAGCCGAGTTCCTCGAGCTCCCTTCTGCATTTCTCCAGCCGTGGCTCAAGGAGCTCGCCCGGCCTCACGCCTATCGGTTCCTCTTCCCCGAGGACCCTCCTCTTAAGCTCGGGGTTTATCCCCGCCGGCGGCCTCCCGTAGAGTCCCCTGATGTAGTTCTTGACCTCCTCCGTTATTCTCTCGTACCTCCCGAAGAGGACGTTTAGCACCGCCTGAGTTCCGACTATCTGGCTCGTCGGGGTGACGAGCGGTGGCCAGCCGAGGTCCTCCCTGACCCTTGGAATCTCGTTAAGGACCTCATCGAGTTTATCCAGTGCCCTCATCTCCTTGAGCTGGGCTATGAGGTTGGAGTACATGCCCCCGGGAACCTGATACCTGAGGACGTAGGGGTTCACCATCAGCGCTTCCTTCGATAACATCCCTGAGTACTTCTCGTCTAAGAGCCTCTTCAGGTAGCGCGAGACCTCGTGGATCAGCTCCCTGTCCAGGTGAGTCCCGATCGCCTCGGGAAGGGCGTGCCATATCGTCTGTATGCCCGGCTGGGCGGTTCCGAAGGCCAGCGGGCTTATCGCGGTGTTTATGTAGTCCGCCCCGGCCTCGACAGCCTTGAGGTAGGTCGCCACCGCCATTCCAGTCGTCGAGTGCGTGTGAACATCGACTGGAACGCCGTAGTTCTCCTTTATCTCGCTCACCAGCTCGTAGGCCTTCCACGGGGTGAGCAGGCCCGCCATGTCCTTTATCGTTATTACATCGACGTCGAGCGCGAGGAGTTCCTCCACCTTCTTCAGGTAGTACTCGGTGGTGAACACCTTCCCCGTCGTGTAGGCTATCGCACCCTGAACCTCGGCTCCAACCTCCTTGGCCTTCCTTATCGCAACCTCCATGTTCCTGACGTCGTTCAGGGCGTCGAAGACGCGGAAGATGTCTATGCCGTTCCTGTGCGCCAGCTCGACGAACTTTTCAACGACGTCGTCGGGATAGTGGCGGTAGCCTACGACGTTCTGCCCCCTGAGGAGCATCTGCAGTTTCGTCTTCCTGATGTGCTCCCTGAGGAGTCTCAGCCTCTCCCACGGGTCCTCGTTGAGGTAGCGGATGCAGACGTCGAAGGTCGCCCCTCCCCAGACCTCCATCGAGTAGAAGCCAATCCTGTCCATCTTCTCGGCTATCGGCAGCATGTCCTCGGTCTGCAGGCGCGTTGCTATCAGCGACTGGTGAGCGTCTCTAAAGGTCGTGTCGATGATCTCAACCCTTGTCATTGCCATCCCTCCTCATGTATAACGGATGGTAAGCGCGCCGATATAAAAGCCTAATGACCCAGTTATGGGTAAAAACCTCGATCGAGAAAAAGGGGTCAAAAAAGGTTCAGATGAGCCCCTCAGCTTTCGCGGCCTCTTCAGGTTCCTCGTTGCGGTGGATGACCCTTATGAGGGTCTTTATAAGCGGTTCTGGGTTCTCGCGCTGGAAGATGTTCCTGCCGACGACGGCCCCGGCTCCGCCCGCCTCGACAACGCCGTAGACGACCTTCAGGAAGTCGACGGGGTTCTCGGCCTTGGCGCCGCCGCTGAGGAGAACCGGAACGCCGGCCGCGGCGTCGACGACCTTCGCGAAGGTCTCGCTCGAGCCCGTCCAGTAGGTCTTTATCATGTCCGCTCCGCTCTCGGCGGCCGCCCTCGCCCCGTACATGACGACGCGGTAGTCCTCCTTGCTTCCGTACTTCTCGTCGATGTAGGGGCCGCGCGGGTAGGCGAACTGGACGACGGGGAAGCCGAGGTCGTGGGCGTAGCTCGCTATCTCGGCGAACTGGCGCATCATGACGTCCTCCTGCGGGGAGCCCCAGTAGACGGTAGCCGCTATGGCGTCCGCCCCGAGCTTTATAGCATCCTCAACGAAGCCCAGCTGGCTCTGGAGGAGCTGGGCGTCCTTCGGGCGGAGGTTCGTCTTGCTGGTGAGCTTTATCATCAACCCGCGGTCGGGCCTTACATCGTTTCCTGCGATTCTGGCGATTCCGGGGAGCATCATGACGCCGTCCACACCCGCCCTCATGACCTTCTTTATGATGACCCTCGGGTTAACGTGCTCCCAGTGCTCCTCGAAGTCGGTCGGCCCGTGCTCGAAGCCGTGGTCCATGGCGAATATGAGGGCCCTCCCGTCCCTGCGGAAGAACCTGCCAAGCCTGCGCTTTATACCAACGTTCTGGTACGCGTCCATCTTAACCACCGGGAGTGATATATCCATTGAGGATTTAAGGTTTTTGGGCAAAGGCCTTTAAGATGGGGCCCGAGTTCTTAACGGTGATTGGATGGAGAAGATGAATCGAATAGTGGGCCTCAAAGTCATCACCCTCGACGAGGTGGACTCGACCAACGAGTACGCCAGGCGAATCGCCCCGGGGGTTCCGGAGGGCACGGTGGTGGTGGCTAAGAGGCAGACCGCCGGGAGGGGTCGGAAGGGGCGAAGCTGGGCCTCTCCCGAGGGCGGGCTCTGGCTGAGCGTGATCCTGAAGCCCCCGCGGGTTGACGGGAGGATCGTCTTCGTCGGGGCCTTGGCGGTTACGGACACCCTAGCCGACTTCGGCATTGACTCGGGAATAAAGTGGCCGAACGACGTCTGGGTGGGGGGCAGGAAGATAGCCGGGTTTCTGACGGAGGGAAAGGCGGGCGAGTACGCGGTTCTCGGTATCGGCCTGAACGTGAACAACCCGATCCCGAAGGAGCTGGAGGGGAGCGCGACGGCCATGGTTAACTTCATCGGTAGGCCACTGCCACTGGAACGGGTCCGTGAGAGGCTCCTTTTCCATCTGGACGGCTGGTACCGCGTTTTTAAGGGGAGACCGGAGCTGATGATGGCTAAGGTTCGCGAGAGGACCTTCATCCTCGGGAGGACGGTAAGGGTTATCGAGGACAGCGATGAACTCGTGGGGCGTGCTCTGGACGTTCTGGACGACGGCTCCCTGTTGCTCGATGTTAACGGAGAGTTGAGGCGGGTTCTTTACGGGGATGTCTCGCTAAGATTTTTTTAAAGCTATTTGTTGTTTTATCCATATTTTACCCGAAAGATTAATATCTAATCAAATACAAGTCTTTTGTTGATGTTTAGATCCGATTGAGCGGGGTGATATCCAATGGAAAAGGGTGTACTCAGGGCGTATCTGGACGTACCCGTGCTTCAGAAGATCCTCGCGGGGCTGATTCTGGGTATCGTGGCAGGGATCCTGGTGCCAGGTTACGCGGGCACCCTCAAGCCCCTCGGCGACCTCTTCGTTCGCCTGCTGAAGATGCTGGTGATGCCAATTGTGCTGTTCTCCCTGATAGTCGGCTCCGCCAGCATCAACCCGGCGAGGCTCGGAAGGGTCGGCGTTAAGATAATAGTTTACTACCTCCTCACGTCTGCCTTCGCCGTGTTCTTTGGCCTGCTGATGGGCAACATCTTCAAGCCGGGCAGCGGCATAGAGCTCGGAACCGGTGCAGGAAAGGCCATCCAGGCCCAATCACCTTCCCTCGTTCAGACCCTCCTCAACATAGTGCCTACCAACCCCTTCGCCGCGCTCTCTCAGGGCCAGGTTCTTCCCACGATATTCTTCGCCATAGTCTTCGGCATAGCCATCAGCTACCTCATGAACAGCGAGGACGAGAGACTCAGAACCGCGTCCGAAACCCTCTACAAGGTCGTTGACGCCTCCGCCGAGGCGATGTACAGGATAGTCGCAGGGGTTATGCAGTACGCCCCGATAGGTGTCTTTGCCCTCATCTACTACGTCATTGGCAAGTTCGGACCGAACGTGGCCGGCCCCCTCGTCAAGGTTGTGGTTGCCGTTTACATCGGTCTCACGCTCCAGATAGTACTCGTCTACGGCCTCCTCCTGAAGGTCTTCGGCCTCGACCCCGTTAAATTCCTCAAGAAGGCCAAGGATGCCATGATTACGGCCTTCGTTACGAGGAGCTCCAGCGGAACCCTGCCGGTCACCATGCGCGTTGCCGACGAGGAAATGGGTATCGACAAGGGGATATACTCCTTCACCCTGCCCCTCGGTGCGACGATAAACATGGACGGCACAGCGCTTTATCAGGGTGTCACGGTGCTCTTCGTGGCCTACGCCATCGGCCAGCCGCTCACCCTCGGGCAGCAGCTCGTGGTTATACTCACGGCCGTGCTGGCTTCGATAGGAACCGCCGGCGTTCCCGGGGCTGGTGCAATAATGCTCGCCATGGTCCTCCAGAGCGTCGGCCTTAACCTGACCGAGGGAAGTCCAGTTGCCCTTGCGTATGCGATGATACTCGGCATCGACGCCATCCTTGACATGGGCAGGACGATGGTCAACGTCACCGGCGATTTAACAGGGACAACCATAGTGGCCAAAACGGAAGGGGAGCTGGATACCTCCAAGTGGAAGGAGTGATTTCCGATTCCTTCTGCCTTTTCTTGTCCCTTTATCCGGTTTTCTTCCCCGTCCCTGGGATAAAGTTAAATACTCCAACGTGGCGCTGTTATGCATAGGAATTGAAAGGAGGTAAAGCGTAATGAAAAGGGTGCTTGCGACCATTCTCGCCGTGATCATCATGGCTCCCCTCATCGCTTCAAATCTCGGACTTGCGGAGGATTTTCAGCCGAAAATTTACAGGCAGGCCTTCGTTTTTACCATAGAGGTTATGCCCAACGGGAACGCCAACATCACGCTCAAAACCACCTGGCTCGGGCCCAGGGACGAGATTCAGAAGCAGATCGAAAAGATCCTCAACGAGACCCATAGCGGCAACGTAACCGTGGAGGAGGCCATAGCGAAGTTCGAGGAGGAACAGCTCCGGGGGTACGTCCAGAGCCTCACCCAGTCAGGGATGAGCCTCACCAACGAGAGCCTTAAGTCCTACGGCATCGCCGGGGGCGACAACATAACCATCGTTTTCAACGCCATAGCCCTCAACTTTTCAAGGTACTACTCCTACGACGACCACTGGGAGGTTCGCATAGACCCCACGAGGGGCTACGCCTCGATGAACGTCCCCGATACGGGCCTCCCCTTCGGGGTGGACATCAATAGCACCTTCGTCGTCAAGCTCCCGGAGAACGCGACCCTGATCGGGTACCCCAAACCCTTCGCCCGGCAGTACAACACGAGCAAGTTCTTCGTGAGCTCGGAGGTCAGGGGTGACACCGTTGTGGTGAACTCGTACATCTACCTCGAGCCCTTCCTTCCGCCCGATGGCTACAAAGCCCTCTTCGGGGACTACCAGGACTACTACATCCTCTACAGGGCCCCGTATAAGGGCCAGGAACACTACCAGAGCAGCGTGATGAACGAGTACGTCACTCTGGACGTCTACACCAACGGCAGCGTGAGACTCCACATGAGGGACGAGTACATCGGGCCCAAGTCAGAGGTCGAGGCCAGAAAGCAGGAGATACTCGCCTACGGCGTTGAGAACGCCACCGAATACATCCTGCGGACGTACTCGATAGCCCTTGGCTACAGGGGGGCCCTTGTGGACGGTGGAAAAGTTAAGATACTCGGCCTCAACGAGACGGATGCCCCGCTGGTCGTCGATGCCGAGTATATGCTGAGGAACTTCACGACCTTCGAGAACGGCTCCTACGTTTACCAGTTCGACCCGACGCTCGGCCTTGCGAACGGGCTCAGCGGCAGGCTTGAGTACGAGGTCAACCACACGCTCTACCTCACGATAAACCTCCCAGACGGTGGGAAGTTCCTTGAGGTGCCGGACAAATTAAGCGAGGAACTCAACGGCAACAGGCTCACGGTGACCGTTGTGGAAGAAGGGAGGAGCCTCAGGATCACCTCCAACGTCTTCATCCGTTACGGCGCCCCGGCGGAGGACGTGACCAAACTGCTCTCCAACCACACCACCGCGACGATAAGGTACACGATTCCCGAGGAGAAGGGACGTCCAAGCGAGACAATGCAGGCTATAGCGGTGGCCGTTGCCCTGGTGCTCCTCGTGGGTGCGGTCGTCTTATGGAAGAGGCGCTGAGCCCTTCCATCTTCCATTCCGCCTTTCCGGCCTTTTTCGATATTCATTTAAATGCCGGGGCCCAATTCTTCCGGGGTGATGGAGATGACGCGCAAGCTCTACTACGAGGACGCATACCTGAAGGAGGCGAAGGCGAGGATTCTCGAGATAAGGGACAACGCCCTCCTCCTCGACCAGACGGTGTTCTACCCGACCGGCGGTGGCCAGCCGCACGACAGGGGGACGATAAACGGCGTCGAGGTCCTCGACGTCTACAAGGACGAGAGCGGAAACGTCTGGCACGTTGTTTCTGAACCGGAGAGGTTCAAGGTTGGGGACGAGGTCGAGCTTAAAATAGACTGGGGCTACCGCTACAGACTGATGAGGATCCACTCCGCCATGCACCTTCTCGAGCACGTCCTCAACGTCGTCCTGCCCGGCGAGTGGGAGCTCTACGGGAGCGGCATGAGCGCCGAGAAGGGCAGGTACGACATCCTCTATCCGGAGAACGTTAACCAGTGGAAGAACGAGATAATCGAGACGTTCAACCGCTTCGTCGACGAGGGCGGCGAGATGAGGATATGGTGGGAGGGGGAAACGCGGTACACGCAGATAAGGGACTTCGAGGTCATACCCTGCGGCGGGACGCACGTGAGGGACATAAAGGAGATAGGCCACCTGAGGAAGCTCAAGCGCTCCAGTCTCGGGAAGGGGAAGCAGAGGCTTGAGCTGTGGCTCGAGGACTGAAGGCCCGGGGTCGTCCTTCGTTTCCCATCTTCGCCCCTCCCTCATTCCTCATCGTTTCCGTCCATGAGACAGTTCAGGAGGGAACCCAGAAACTCCTCCACCCACGCCGTTAGGGTCGCTATGAAGAGTAGAATGAAGCCGATTATGAGGACCAATCCGATGAAGCCCACGATGTACTCCATCATGCTACCACCGGCGTAACGGTTGTCCTTTGTGGCTTCTCCCGATAAAACCTTCGGTTCCGGTGCGGGTTGTCCGCCATTCTGGGGGTCAGGGTTCTTCCAGCAAGCCTTTATCTTCGTCGTATCCCAGATTGATTCCAAAGATCCCGAAGTGCTCTCTTAGATCGTCGTTGTCGTGGAGGTGTCCCCTCAAGGTCCAGATGGGGACGTTCACCGTGTGCTCGATGACGTAGACCGTGGCTCTGAGCCTCTCCTCGTTACTCATCTCCTCCCACATGCTCGCGCACTCTATGGCCTTTTCCAGGAAGGGTTCCGGAACCGCGGGGAGGCTTATGAAGGTGTCCCGCGTGGAGAGCAGTTTTCCTCCCTTCGACCACCTCGTTATCCTGCCCAGTCCGTCCGTGCTCCTCCAGAGAAACCTTTCCTTCAGCTTCTTCTCGTACCCGCCCCAGATGGATTCGTAAAAGCGGTCGTTCAGTTTCAGGAGGTCGAGCTCGTTTTCGATCCCTTCAAGCTCACTCAGGAGGGTAAGGGTTTCCTCGAAGGCTCTCTTATCGTAGGGGAGGTGCTTTTCCTTTCCCTCGGGCTCGAACAGGTAGGCTACCCCATTCTTCCTGCCGCGCCGGTTGACCCTCCCGAAACGCTGGATGAGCGCGTCGATCGGGGCGACCTCCGTGTAAATGACGTCGTAGTCTATGTCAAGGGAGACCTCGACCACCTGGGTGGCCACGAGGATTCCGCTCTCGATGGACTCCACGAGCTCCATCTTTCTCCGTTTATCCGCGTTTATGAAGCGGGAGTGGAGGAGGTGGACGTCTTTCCTTTTCTTGCTCAGCTCTTCGTAAACCTTCCTTGCCCTGCCGACGGTGTTGGCCACCACCAGAACCTTTCCCCTCGCCCGGGCGATTTCATCGACGGCATCGAGGAGGCTTCCATCCCGGACTTTGACCTTCACCCTTTTCCTGGAGCCGTACCTTGGCTCCACCACCCGTGGGGGCAGGAGCTCCTTCAGGCCCCTCTTCTCGAGCTCCTCCCTCAGTGGCCCCGGGAGGGTGGCCGACATGACGGTAACTTTGGTTCCGAGGTGCTTCGCCGCGTACTCGATTCCGTCGAGGATGAGGGAGAGGGTGAAGGGGGTGTAGGCGTGGATCTCATCCACTATCCAGTGGGCCCCGCGGAGGGCGAACTCCCTCACGGGGAAGCGCGGGTAGTTGAGGAACGCGAGCAGGACCTGGTCGACGGTCGACACGAAGACGGGCCTCATCGCGTAACGGTGAATCAACTTCCCATCGAGCTCTCCACGGTGATAGAGGCTTAGGAAGAGCATCCCGTGGGAGAAGGAGACGTTGTCCCTCCCGAAGATGGATTCGAAGCGCCTTCTCATAGCCTCGGTCGTGGTTATCGTGGGGAGGGAGTAAACCACCTTCGAGGCTTCGTCTGGGGTTGCGAGCAGGCTCGTCTCGGTCTTCCCGTCGCCCGTCGGGAGGCGGAAGTAGCCACCGCCCCTTCCCGTGATCTCCACCTGGTAGCCCCTCGGTGTGAAGCCCCTTGATTTAAGGTAGTTCAAGACGGCGAGCCTCACGGCTGAGCCGCTTTCGAGGTGATAGGAGCTGGCAGTTAGGCCCGCGCTGTCGAGCCAGTCCGAGACCCTCAGGAGGCCGTTGAAGAGGGTGTAGAGGGCCCTGAACTTAACCTTCCCCTCTGGTCCCTTGAACCCGTGCTTCCTCGCGAGCTTGCCCGTCGTGAGGCTGTTGCGGACGTTCCTTGCGACCTCGGTGGGGTTTGAGACGGTGATGCGGTTGATCAAGAGTGTGGTCTTTCCATCGAGTTCATCGCTGTAGAGCATCGGATGAAGGTCCGTGTGGTGGGTGAGTATAGATGCCAGCGCCACCGTCCTGTAAGGCTCGGGGCAGTCGAGGAAGCGGGACGCCAGCTCCATCCCGAGGTAAGCGTGGGGTGGTGCCTTTTTTCTTTCCCCATGAAGTTTCTCCTGGAACCTGTCGTCAAGCTTGCCGACGTCGTGGAGGAAGACGTGCTCGAGGAGGCAGTCTTCCAGCTCCGGGTCGTGGGGGATTTTCCTCAGCAGTTCACGTGCTATCCTCATGGCCCCGAGGGAGTGATCGTATAGGCTCCTGTCCGGCTTCGCCAGTTTTTCTTTCATCAGCTTTTCGAGTTCATCCCGTTCCATGATTCACACCCAGCAGAAGTCCCTGTACGCACAGCGCCGACAGTAGGGCTTTTTCTCGGCAGGGGGTGGATTCTCAAGGGATATAATCCTTTCTATTTCTTTCAGGGCCCCTTCAAGTGTCCTTACATCCTCATCCGTGAGTTCAATTTCCTCGCGCGTTCCCTCCTTCGGGTAGGAAATAACCCCGACCGCCTCGACCCCCACCTTCCGCAAGAGGTAGAGGTAGTACTTAAGCTGCCACCTGGCGGGCTCCTTCAGCTTCGAGCTCTTCTTAACCTCCACCACCCTAACCCCCTCACCCTGAAAGACGACGTCGAGCTTCGCGCCCCCCAGTGAAACCTCCTTCCAGCCGCGTTCAAAGCTCTCCTCGTGGATCAACCGGCCGATAAGCATGTCCTCGTTCTCAAAGTCGAATGTTATGCTCCTCGAGAAGAACCACAGCTCCCTTGGACACGTGAAGTAGTACTGAACCATAACGCCGGTTACCCTCAAATTATCTCCCCCGTTGGGTTCCTGTCGGTTCCGATCACGTGCAGGTTGAAGTTCTCCCGCGGAAGTTCGTAGATTAGGACCGAGTCGTCGCCGTCGATGAGTTCCGCCAGGGTCTGTTTTATCTCGTAGAGCTGGCTCCTCGTTACCTCACCCTCGAAGACGCTGTTCTGGCGCCAGTGGAGGTGCGTTCTAAGGAAGCGGTGAACCCTCGCGACCCGCTTAACGTCGACGTCGTAGACGACTATCACGTACATTACCACCACGCCCTCAGCGACCTGTAGGTGGAGTCCCCCAGGAAGTGCCTGACGAGGGAGTACCCCTCAAGGCGCATCAGGTAGCGGATGGAGACGTTCCTCCTGAATCGGGGGTGGAGAACCTTTCGGGAAAACTCGGAGTTGAGTTCCGAGATGAAGAGCCTCAGGCCCTCGTCGGTGAGCATCACGCCAACGTCGTCCCTGAAGTGCTCCTCCCGGATCTGCCCCCTGTTCACAAGGCGGAGGATCACGCGGAAGACCGTAACCGGCTTGAAGACGTCCGCGAGGTCGAGGGAGAGGGAGTAGCGCCGCTCGAGGGGCTCGTGGAGGAAGCTTATGGCGGGGTGGAGGTAGGTCTTCCGTATCTCCGAGAGGGCCACGGTGTAGAGGACCGAGTTTCCGAGGCTGATGAGCGCGTTCACCTCGTCCCTCGGCGGGTTCCTGTTCCTCTCCCTGAACTCGAAGTGCTTCAGCAGGGACGCGAAGAGGCCGTAGAACTCCTTCCATAGGGTGCTCTCGACACCCATGAGCTCCGCTGGAGTGTAGCCCTCAACCTCGACCTCCGAGATCGCCCCGTAGTCGGTTTTGTGGGCCCTGAGCAGCGCCACCATCGATGCCTTTATCCCCTCCACGAACTGTTTGGCTATGTACATCCTCTTCCCGGGGTTGAGGTAGTGCTCGGCCTGCTTTATCACAACCGTCCCGCTCACCTGCCCCTCGATCGGCATGTAGGAGCCGCGGTAGTAGCCGTACTTGTTGTAGAAGTGGACCGGAACGTTCTTCTCGGAGAGGAGCTTTATCGCCCCGCTCGTCAGGGTAACCGGCCTGAAGCAGTGCACCTCGCTCGTCGAGTTGATGGGTATGGCCTTCCTCATCTCCTCGTTCTCGAAGAAGAGGGTGTTCCCCCTCCTCTCGAGAACCCCCATCCGGGTGATGTAATACGGCTTCTTCACGGAAAGGCCCCCTTAACAGCCTGCCTCGCAAGCGCCCTTCTCACCGAACATCCTGGTGGATGGCGGAAATTTTAGTGCATCTATGTGGTTAGTCTCATTTTTGGGTTTAATCTTTGAATCGCTTGTTTACGGAGTTTCGTCCTCCAAGGGCGCCTGTTGAGCGCGGATAAAATGTCGAAACCTGCCGGTGGTTATCCTCGGAGTTAAACCCCTCCCCAGCAGGCGTGATTATACGTTGTTGCCCGAAGGACCCCTAAGTGCGAGCTGATTCCAGCTCCTTTCCACACGATACCGTTCTACGGAAACCTGGGATCTCGTAAACTGCTGCGATTGGGGGGAGGAGACTTTCCACACGATACCGTTCTACGGAAACATGGGAACGGGATTACTCCCGTCCCACGACGAAGTCTTTCCACACGATACCGTTCTACGGAAACCTACAGTTGATTGAAAGGGTATATCGGTATCGCACTTTCCACACGATACCGTTCTACGGAAACATTCCGGCGGTACTCGCAAATGCAGGAACGGGAAGAATTAACTTTCCACACGATACCGTTCTACGGAAACTGGCCACGTACGACCCCCGCCTCGCTGGGGGGGTCGTGGTCTTTCCACACGATACCGTTCTACGGAAACTTACCCGGGCCATATATATATGATTACCCGGGACCCCTTTCCACACGATACCGTTCTACGGAAACTGTGACATTCAAGCATGTGTTTGGAGGTTTTTATCTCGCTTTCCACACGATACCGTTCTACGGAAACCTTTTCTCCTATAACGGTGGTAATTTGTTGACTATTCCTTTCCACACGATACCGTTCTACGGAAACTTAGATCTGATATATGAAGAGCGGATAGATGAGCTCATCTTTCCACACGATACCGTTCTACGGAAACTTTTCGACGTAATGGAACGGATCAACGGGAAAAGCGGCTTTCCACACGATACCGTTCTACGGAAACACAGGTTGATGGTGAAGTTGTTGAGTATTGAGGTGATGAGCTTTCCACACGATACCGTTCTACGGAAACCGTGTGGAAAGCCAAAAACTAAATCTATCGACCACTGCGGTATTTCCACCTTTCCACACGATACCGTTCTACGGAAACTCTCGTCAAGAGGGCGGACATAATCTCGATAGGGGACTACTTTCCACACGATACCGTTCTACGGAAACTTCTTGCCAAAGATCGAAAAGTTTATAAACTTTGAAAACCTTTCCACACGATACCGTTCTACGGAAACCCTTGACTTTTACCTTCCATCTGGCAATTAGAGGAATGCAGTAACTCCTATTTAAGACTTTCTCCGGGAACCCGTGTCAACGCGCTTCATTTAAAAAGGTATCCGCAAAAATTCAAAGGCCTTACGATTCCTCGTTAACCGGGTGGTGGCACGGTGGAGGTTCTTAAACAATTCAGGGAAATCGAAATCCCCTTCACCGGATTTAACGTCCAAACAGGAGATGGGGAGACTAACGGTCCCCTCCCGTTGATTCTCTACCATCTAAAATGCCTCGAAAATGCCCCGTTCGCTATTTGGGCTCCGTGTAACCTCCCACGTTAAAATGCACACATCTGAAGAAAAATTACCACCGGGTAGGTAATCGAGAAGGAAACCGACTCCCGGGCACTTTAAACTGGAAACGGGGCGTGAAAAAGACAATGATACTGTGTTCCAATCAGACAGGAAACCCGTCGGTCGCCAACGCCCGCTAAATTCCTCTTCTTTCCGAGGATGCCACCGCGGCCTCATCGCTCGAAAACGTAGAAGTACCTCTCAAGGCTCTTGTGGACCCGCTGGTAGTACCTGCCTACGGGTTTAAAACCAACCCTCTCCGCCTCTTCTTCCCCGTCGAAGTCGGCCGGAAAGGCTATCGCCAGCCTGCCGCCGGGCTCGAGAACGTCGTGGATGCTCCCGAGAACGTCGCGATACAGCTCGTCCCTCTTCCTTCCGGCCAAGGTCGCGGATGTGCCGTAGGGCGGGTCGGTCGCGACGGCCTCGAACCGTTTATGGAAGAGCCCCGCCAGTCCCGTGGCGTCCCCCTGTCTAAGCTCGTAGTTCGTTATTCCGTAGTGCCTCAGGTTCATCCCTGCCCCCTCGACCATCTCGGGCCTTATGTCAACGCCGTAGACCCTCAACCCGAGGAGGCCGGCCTCGATGAGTATCCCACCTGCCCCCATCATGGGGTCGAGGAGCTCGCGCCTGGCCTTAGTCAGGTTCACCAGAGCGCGGGAGATCCTCGGGTGGAGTGAAATCGGCCGGAAGAAGGGCCTGTGGTGGGCCTTCCTCCTCTCAAAGTCCTTGGGATCGAAGAAGCGGAGCCTTACCCCGGCGTGGAGCCTCTCGCCGCAGTAGACCCTCACGAGGGTGTCCGGCCTTGAGAGGTTAACCCGAAAGCCCTTCGAGTGGATAACCGCCCCGAGCTTCCGCGGAAGGTCGAGGACGTTGTGCCTGCAGTTGGCCATCGTCTCGGTGTCCACCTTGAAGGTTCCCCCAATGGGCCACTCCACCCCTCTCGCCTTCTCGAGGAGCTCCTCCACGGAATCGGCTTCGATCACGAGCTTCCCGTACTCGTGGGAGAGGCCGAGCCTGTCCAGAAAGGGGAGGGCCTCCTCGCCGGCGTTAACCCCGAGAAGGAGGTAGTCCCGGCTGACTATCTCCCCGCCGGCGAGCTCGAGCATCGCCCTTACCTCGTCCCGCGCCATCTCCGGGAGGTTCCCGAGTATCTCCACGTAGAGCATGGGTGGAGCTTTCCGGCCGGGTTTTTAAGGCTTCTCATACCTTCTTTGAGAGTATCCTCGACTTCTTGGTAGCGGCGTCGACGGCCTTCATCACCGCCGTCCGTATCTTCCCCTCCTCGAGCTCGAAGACGCCGTCTATTGTCGTTCCCTCTGGTGTTATGACCCACTCCCTGACCTCCGCGGGATGGGCCTCCGTCTCCATGAGCAGTTTGGCCGTCCCGAGCAGGGTCTGGAGCGCGGCGAGCTTCGCCACGTCCCTCGGCAGGCCCACCCTCAGGCCGCCGTACACCATCGCCTCGAGGAAGACCGTGACGTAAGCCGGTCCGGAGCCGCTCAGTCCGGTTATTGCATCCATGTGCTCCTCTTCGACCCTTACGCACGCCCCGAACGTCCTCAAAAGCCTTTCGACGAGTTCCACCTCATCCCCATCGAGGTCGTCGGTGGAGTAGGCCGTGAAGGACTCGCGGGCGAGGATGGCTATGTTGGGCATGGCCCTGACGAACTTCGCGCTGGCGAGCCTCTTGAGTTCCTTCAGCGATACGCCCGCGACAACCGATATCACGAGCTTGCCCTCGACGACGTCCGCTATCTCCCCGAGGACGGCCCCGACCTTGCCGGGCTTGACCGCGAGGAAGACGACGTCCGCTTCCCCTGCGGCCTTCCTGTTGTCCCGGGTAACGGTTACTCCCTTCTCCTTCAGCCACGAGGCCTTCTCCACGTTCCTCCTCGTCGCCACCACCTCGTGCCCCGCCTCCTTCAGCGCGACCGCGATGGCCCCTCCAATCGTTCCGGCACCTACAACGGCTATCCTCGTTCCTATCCCTCCAGTATCCTTTCAAGGAACTCGTTAACGTCCCCAACTTCCCGTCCGACCATCACGAAATCGAACTCCCCGTACTTTCTCCTGTAGTTCTCGATGAAGAGCTCGTCGTTGAGGGTGTCGCCCACGTAAACCCCCGGCTCGCCATTCACGAGCTCCCGGAGCGCTCGCGGGTCGGGCTTCAGGTAGAGCTCCCGCGTGGCGGCCTTCTCGAAGTGGAAACCGATTACCCTCTCGGCGAGTTCCATCTCGAGGGAACTCCTCCCAGTGACCACCCCGAGTTTGAAGCGCTTCGACGCCTCCTCGAGGAGTTCCCTTTTAACGATGGGCCTCTCCCGCCTCCACAGCCCCGGAAAGTCGAAGATCCTCCCACCGTATTCCATCCCGAGGTAGAAGGTGTTGAAGACCCTCTCGATGCTCCCGTCGTGAACCTCGAAGCCGAACCTCTCCCGAACCCAGTCTATCGTCCCCCCCGCCGGGAACTCCTCCACGAGTTCCTCCACGTCCCCCGCGAGGGAGAACAGTATTAAGGCTTCGCTGACCTTGAAGTCGTCCCCGAAGGAGCCCTTTCTCCTTAGCTCCCTGACCCATTCGGGCTTTACCTCCCTTTCGATTCCGAACAGCCTCAGGAGGTACTCGACGGTGAGCTTTACCGCCTGGTCGTAGCTCCCGCTCACGTCTATGAGAACGCCGTCGACGTCAAAGACTACCCACACCCTTCCGCCTCCAGGTAGTCCTTGAGGGCCCGGATGAGCTCGTCGTTCTCCCACCTCCGCCCGACCGTGACCCGTATGTGCCCCTCCAGCCTTCCGGCGAGCTTTCTGACCACTATCCCCCTCTTTAGAAGGAAGCCGTGGGCGTTCAGCCGCATCAGCAGAAAGTTGGCGTCGCTCGGGTAGGTGAACTCCCCGAATTTCCTCCTTATCCTCTCCCTCTCCTCGATGATCTTAGCCACGCGCTTTTCCATGAGGGCGGGATGCCTGAGAACGACTCCTACGGCGGCCATTGTCATCACCCCAACGCTGAAGGGGGACTTTATCCTGTAGAGCGCTTCCACGACCTCTTCTCCCGCGAGGAAGTAGCCCGCCCTGACGCCGGCCAGACCGAAGGCCTTGGAGAACGTCCTCAGCACCACGAGGTTGGGATACTCCTCGATGAGCCTCCAGAGGCTCTTTCCCGCGAACTCGGCGTAGGCCTCGTCAAGCACCACGGGTTTTCCCGTCTCGAGCACCTCGATTATCTCCTCCTCTGGCTGGAGGTTTCCGGTTGGGTTGTTGGGTGAGGCTATGAATATGACCTTCGCGTTCTTCGACCTCTCCGCCACGGCTCCACCGTCCAGCGTGAAGTCCTCCCTCAGGGGCACCTCGACGAGGGGGAAGCCGTTCAGCCTTGCGTAAAAGGTGTACATGCCGAAGGTCGGCGGCGTCACGACAACGTGGTTTCCCCTGAAGAGCCTGACGAGGTGGCCTATCAGCTCGTCTCCGCCGTTTCCCACGGCGACGTTCTCGGGTGAGAGCCCGTAGAAGTCGGCTATCGCCTCCCTCGCCGGCATTGAGGTTACGTGCGGGTAGCGGTTGAGGGAAAGCTCCCTCAGCTCCTCGAACATCTCCTCCTTCACCCAGTCCGGCAGGTCGTATGGGTTCTCGTTCTTGTCGAGCCGTATCCTGTAGTTCCCCTCAACGACGCGGTAGGGCTCGAAGGACTTAACCAGCGGGTCTATCATCCCCTCCGCCTCCTGAGCTCGGCCATCACCTCTCCGAGGGAAACGTCGTTGTAGGCGAGGAGAACGAGCAGGTGGTAGAGCGCGTCAGCGGTCTCGTATATCAGGCCCTCCCTCGTCTCCGCCACGAGAACCTCGACCGCCTCCTCCCCGAACTTCTTGTATATCCTCTCCCTGCCCTCCCTGAAGAGCTTCGACGTGTAGGAACCCTCCTTCGGGTTCCCTTTCCTGTCCCTTATCAGCTCCTCGAGCTCTCGAAGGACCTCCAGCGAGTAGTCCATCGGCAGGACCCGCTCGGGCTCGCCCAGCTTCCTGTAAAAGCAGGAGTAGTTCCCAGTGTGGCATGCAACGCCCTTCTGCTCCACTATGAAGAGCAGGGCGTCGCTGTCGCAGTCCACCCTGACCTCCCGAACCCTCTGGGTGTTCCCGCTGACCTCCCCCTTCATCCTTACCCGCTTCTTGCTCCGCGAGTAGTAGTGGGCGTAGCCCGTCTCGAGGGTTCTCTTCAACGCTTCCCTGTCCACGTAGGCCAGCGTTAGAACCTCCCCGTTCGTATCCTGGACGACGACCGGGACGATCCCATTGTTCTTCTCCCAGTCGACCTTCTCGATTAAGTCATCCATGCCATCACCTCAGTAGTCCAGCCTCACCGGGACTCCCCTCTCCGCGAGGAACCCCTTGAGCTCGCCGACGGTGTACTCGCCGTAGTGGAAGATGGAAGCGGCGAGCGCCGCCTCGGCTCCAGCCTTGAAGGCCTCGTAGAAGTGCTCGGGCTTTCCAGCGCCTCCCGAGGCTATCACGGGGATGTCAACGGCATCGACGACCGCCCTTGTCAGCGGTACGTCAAAGCCGTTCTTCGTTCCGTCGGTGTCCATGCTCGTCAGGAGTATCTCGCCGGCCCCAAGCTGTTCAACGGTTCTGGCCCACTCCACGGCATCTATTCCCCTCGCCCTCCTTCCGCCGTGGGTGTGGACCTCCCAGAACCTCCCGTTCCACTTCGCGTCTATCGCGACGACGAGGTTCGCGGTTCCAACCACCTCCGCTATCTCCCTCACGAGCCCCGGCCTCTCCACCGCGGCGGTGTTGATGAAGACCTTGTCGGCGCCGCGCTTGATTATCTCCCTGGCCTCCTCCACCGTCCTTATTCCGCCCCCGACCGTGAAGGGGACGTATATCTCCTCCGCTATCCTCTCGACGAGCCTCAGAAGGATCCCCCGCCCCTCGTGCGAGGCGGTTATGTCGAGGAAGACTATCTCGTCTATCCCCTCCCCTTCGTAGCGCCTCGCCAGCTCCACCGGATCCCCGGCGTCCCTGATGTTCCCGAACCTTATCCCCTTCACGACCCGGCCGTTCCTCACGTCGAGGGCCGCGATTATCCTCTTGGCCAACATCTCACCGCCTCCAGGAGCTCCTCCAGTCCAATTTTACCCTCGTAGAGGGCCTTCCCCACGACCACTCCCGAGAAGCCTATCTCCATCAGTTTTTCCACGTCCCCGACGCTCGAGACGCCCCCGGCGTAGATGAACTCGCCGTCCCCCCAGAAGCGCTCGATTTCCTCTATTCCGGTCAGCGTTCCGTCCCTCTCCACAGAGGTGTAGATGAACCTGTTCACGTGCTTCCTCAGGAAATCGTAGGCCTCTCTGACGTCCATTCCCTCCTCGAGCCAGCCTTTCACGGCCACCCTTCCGGCCCTGGAGTCGAGGCTTACGGTTATCCCGTCAAAATCCCCCGTGATCCGTTCGAGGAACTCAACGTCGAAGGCCCGCGTTCCGATTATGGCGTTCTCCACCCCGATCTCGTAGGCCCTCGCCACCGCCCCGTAACTCCTCAGCCCGCCGCCGAACTGGACTCTGAGGCCGGTCTCGTTGATTATCTCCTTCACCACGTCGAGGTTCCTCGGAAAGCCCCCGAAGGCACCGTCGAGGTCCACCACGTGGATTTTATCGATCAGCCCCGCGAAGCGCTCCGCTATCTCCACCGGGTCGCCGTAGACCTTAACCGAATCCCTCCTCCCCCTGTACAGCCGCACGGCCCTTCCGCCCATCAGGTCTATCGCCGGGTAAACCTCCATCTCAGAGCCCCCTGAAGTTCCTCATGACGAGCAGTCCGTTCCTCCCGCTCTTCTCGGGGTGGAACTGGACGGCGTAGACGTTCTCCCTGCAGACGGCCGAGGTGAAGACGACCCTCCTGCCCCCCGACCCGTAGTCGGTGACTCCCGCGACGATGTCCCCCTCTTCCGGAACAGCATAATAGGAGTGGACGAAGTAGAAGTAAGCCCCGTCGCGGATCCCCTCGAAGAGCGGGCACTCTTTCCTCTTCCAGAGCTGGTTCCAGCCGATGTGGGGGGTTCTGACCCCCCTAAAGCGCACTACCCTGCCCCTGAAGACACCAAGCCCCTCGCTCCCGGGGCTCTCCTCGCTCCCCTCGAAGAGGAGCTGGAGACCGAGGCATATCCCGAGGAAGGGCTTTCCGTCGTTGATGGCATCGAGTATGACCCCCCTCAGCGGCTCGAGCCTCTCAACGACCGCCCCGAAGTTCCCGACGCCGGGCAGGACGAGCTTTTCAGCCCTCTCCATCTCGTAGGGGTCGCTGGTTACGGTTCCCCCCAGGGCCTTCCTCACGCTGGCGAGGTTGCCTATCCCCAGGTCCACTATCGCTATCAATCCCACACCTCCAGCAGGCCCTTCGTGCTCTCCACCTTCCCGCTCTCCCGAACGGCCTTTCCGAGCGCCACGCCGAGCCCCTTGAAGGCCGCCTCGATGACGTGGTGGGCGTTGGTTCCGCTCAGGGTCTTCACGTGAATCGTTGCCTTCAGACCCCTCGCCAGCCCCCAGAGGAACTCCCGGACGAGGGCCTTCTCGAAACCCTCCTCGCCCTCCTCGAAGGAAAGCTCAACGGCCGCGTAGGGCCTCCCCGAGACGTCCACCGCCACGAGTACCAGTGCGTCGTCCATCGGCATCACCGCGTTCCCAAAGCGCGCAAACCTCTCGGGGAGCTTTCCCCTCAACTCCCCGCCGAGGGTTATCCCGACGTCCTCCCAGAGGTGGTGCCTGAGGTCGTAGCTCGCCTCGACCCTCGCCTCCCGCCCCATGTAGAAGAAGAGGGCGGTGAGCAGGTGGTCGAGAACTCCATCGCCCGTCCTTATCCCGCCCGCCACGTCGAGCTCCACCGTTACCTCCGTCTCCCCCGTCTCGCGCCTCATCTCCGAACCTCCATGCTCCTCCTGTGCAGTTCCATACCCTCAACCTCGGCCAGACGGATCCCGAGTTCCCTCTCCCTCAGGAACTCCTCTCTGCCCACCATCGCGAGGCTCACCGGCTTCACGAAGTCCCTCACCTTGAGGACGCCGCCGAACCTCGCCGCCCCTCCCGTCGGAAGGACGTGGTTGACGCCGAGGAAGTAGTCGGCCGCAGGGACGGGCGTGTATGGGCCGAGGTACACCGCCCCCGCGTTCTCGATTAGCTCAACGAGCTCCATCGGCCTCTCGGTGATTATCTCGAGGTGCTCTGGGGCAATTTCGTTGGCCTTCTCCGCGCATTCCTCGAGGGTTCCGCAGAGGACGACCTCCACCCCATCGCGCGAGCAGTACTCCGCGAGTTCCCGCGACGTCGTCAGTAGCCACGCCCTGCTCTCCCTCCCGTGCTCGAGCTGGCTGAGCAGGTCGGCCAGGACGTACTCCCCCTCGGCGCTTCCGTCCGCTATCACCGCTATCTCGGATGGGCCGGCGAGGCCGTCTATGCCCACAACGCCGAAGACCTGCCTCTTCGCCTCGTTGACGAACCTGTTCCCGGGACCGAATATCTTGTCGACTTTCTTCATTCCGACCCCGTAGGCCATGGCCCCTATCGCCTGCACCCCACCGAGCTTGTAGACCTCGTCTATCCCGAGTAGCTGAGCCACGTAGAGCACGTAGGGGTTCACCTTTCCGTCCTTCGGCGGCGTCGTTACGGCCATCTCCTTAACCCCGGCTATCCTGGCGGGCACCCCGACCATCATCAGCGTCGATGGGAGCGGCTTCCCGCCGGGGACGTAGATCCCTATCCTCCTTATCGGGCGGTAAATCAGGCCGTAGAGGGAGCCGTTCTTGATGAAGAGCTCCTCCTTCGGTTTTTGCCTCTCGTGGTACTCCCAGAGGCGTTCAACGGTGCGCAGGATCACCTCGCGGTCCCCCTCGGGCACGCTCTCCACGGCCTCCTCGAACTCCTCCTCGCTCACGCGGAAGTCTCCGGAGTAGCCGTCGAACCTCTCCGAGTACTCCCTCACGGCTTCGATTCCTCTCTTGCGGATATCCCGCAGGATCTTCCCCACGTATTCCTCAAGTTCAACTTCCATTCTCAATCGCCTCCTTTATCCCAAGGACGAGCCCGTTTATCTCCTCGAACTTCGTCTTCTGGGCTATCCTGTTGACGAGGAGCAGTGCCGAGACGTCCATAACCCTTGCAACCTCGACGAGCCCGTTCGCCCGGAGCGTGGTCCCGGTCTCGACGATGTCGACTATCGCGTCCGCGATTCCTACCTTGGGCGCCAGCTCGATGCTCCCGCTGAGCCTCAGTATATCAACCTCCACGTCGAGTTTTTCGAAGAAGCGCCCCGTTACGTTTGGGTACTTCGTGGCCACCCTGTAACCGTCCATGTCCTCCGGATCAACCCTGTTCTCGTTGGGCATTGCCAGGCTGAGCCTGCACTTCCCGAAGGGTAGTTCGAGGGGCACGAGGACGTCGCTTCCCCTCTCCTCAACGACGTCGCTCCCCGTGATGCCGACGTCGACCCCGTACTCAACGTAAACGGGAACGTCAAAGGCCCTTGCGAGGAGAACCTCATGGTTGCCAACCCTCTCGACGAGCCTCCTCTCGCCCGGTGGTCTCAGCTCGATCCCGGCCCTTTGAAGGACTTCCAGCGAGCCCCTGAGGAGCCGTCCCTTGGGAAGGACGAATCTTATGAGCGAACCGTTGGAGAGCATCCTCACACCACCTCCACCGGGACGCCCATCCTCACGAGTCTCTTTGCCTCGGCGAAGACCTTTTTCGGCTCCCCGCTCAATCTCTTCCTGTTTCCGCCCCTTTCCTTCCGGGAGAGCCTCGAGAGCGCCCCCATGTCGAAGGCGAAACCGAAGGCGGGCTTTCCCCTGAAGGTGTACTCCCCGCCTCCGCCGATGGGCTTTCCGAGCTCCGGTGAGTAGACCTCGAAGAGGACGTCGCTGTAGTAGGGAAGGGGCCTCACCGTGCCGAAGTCTATGAAGACCCTTTCGTCGTCAACGGCATCGGCTATTCTGTCGAGCTTCTCGCGGCCGCTCCTCTTTCCCCGGAAGTTGAAGAGCTTCCACAGCTCCTCCTTCTTCTCCCGGGCGATGGGAAGGTGCTCCACCATCTCGAAGTTCCTCCTCACGAGCGCCCGGTGGACCTCCCCCCGGAACTCGCTTATCCCTTCGGTCGCCTCCTCCCAGACCTTCAGACTCCCGACGTCCACGTAGAACTCCTCAATTCCGAGGGCCTCGAGGCCGGTTATCGCCGTTAGGATAACCTCCACCGCCATCTTCGTCGGCTCGCCCCCGATGTACTCCACGCCGGCTTGCCACCGTCCCCTGGTTCCCCCATCCAGAACCTCGCCGATGTAGTAGAGCTTGAGCCTTCCGTCCAGCTCCCTGATGCTCCCGAGTATCTGCGAGGTTACGTCGGGCTTTATGACGTAGAAGCCGTTGTTGTACGCGAACCTCGTTCCCTTCCTCAGGCCCTCGCGATACTCCTCGATGGTGGGAAGGAAAACCTCACGGTAGCCCCAGAGTTCGAAGGTTCTCCTGAGGTACATTCCGATACCGGATAGCCTCCCGGATTCGGCGAGTAAGCCCTTTCTCACACTAACCCCTCCTGATTTTTGTCCACAGAACACGCCGCAACTGGGTTATCCGGGGTTAACGAAGTTTCAGAAGAGTCAATGATGGCGGTAGCTCACCGAAAGGGCGGGTAGGGTAAGGAACCTCGCCTTTAACTCCCCAAAGTCCTTTCCAACCGTCGTCTTTTTCCGGAACATCTCGTTTACCCCCATCGGTGCCCGTAGGCTGGAAGGATTTAATAACCTATCCCAGAATTTTTAGACGTTTAGTCAATTTTTTGTTGGATTAACGTTATTATGTCAGCCTCCTGTCCCTATAGAAGCCTCCATCCGTCTAAAAGACGTTCCAGAATTGTTCCAAAAGATTAATATTCCCCCGCGCGTATAATGTAACGGTGATTCTTGATGGAAGTGACGGACAAGGAAGTTTTTGAGATTGCCGTAAACTCCGAGATAAGGGCCAAGGAGGCCTACGAAAAACTCGCCTCGCTGACCAAGAGCGACATCATAAGGGACGAGCTTCTCTTTCTGGCGAAGGAGGAGGACAAACACCGCCAGATAGTCGAGAGGATGGCCGAGAGGTTCGAGGGTGAGAAGGCTGAACCCCGGAAGATAGAGATAGACGTCATGGCGGAGTTCAAGGTGGTAGCGGAGAAGATGGCCGAGGCCATTAAGAAGCCCGACGTCAACCTCGACGAGATCTACGAGATAGCCATGGAGGCCGAGCTCGTCAGCGAGAAGCTCTACAGGGAGCTCGCCGGCTACGCCGCCACCGAGAAGACGAAGCTCCTCCTCGAGATGCTCGCGGACATGGAACGGAACCACTACAACATCCTCCGCAAGCAGTACGACTACATAACCCGCTACCCGGACGTCTACAGGGAGGAGTTCTACGACCAGCTGATGAAGGACATAAACTTCAACTTCTGAGCCCTCGCTTTCTATTTTTACTCAGTCAAGCTCCCCGTTAAACACTATCCAGCCGACGTAGAGCAGGAAGGCGAGCACGGAGTACTCCACGAGTCTCGCGAGCCTTCCGTTGCTTTTCTCCACCTTCTTCGCCAGTATCTCCGTCCCCGCGTAGGTGTGGAGCAGGAGGAGGGAGACGAAGCTCAGCCTTGCCATCCTGCTCAGGTGGATGACCCGGGAGCGGGAGAATGTCAAAAGGCCGAGGGAGGCGTTCCTCGCCGCTTCGCTCGTCAGCCCGTAGCCGCTTATCACCATGAGCCCCGCAAAGAGAAGCAAAGGAAGGGAGGTCCACTCAACTATCGCCACGGCCGTTTTTGCCCTCATGCCCTCACCTGCCCGGCGATGAGTCCCCGGTTATGCGGGCATCGTCAGGATAACCCGAGCTCTCCCACGTGCCCTTGAAGTCGTAGCTCACGAGCTCGATCCTGGTGAGGCCCTTTATCCACTTGTAGCCCCACCTGTTAGGAGCTACCACCCTCGGCGTTATCGGCTTGCCGTTGAACTCGTAGGCCACGATTATGTCCTCCTCCCTCATCACTGTGTCGAAGTAGAAGTCGGTCGTGTAGCCATCACTCGCGTAGAGGGCCACCTTGAACGCCCCTCCGGTCGGCTTCGCAAGCTCAAGCAGGGTCTTCAACGGAACGCCCTTCCAGGTTCCGTTTTTCAGTACCTTTCCCGGCGCACCGACGCAGTAGAGCGGCGCGTTAACTTCCCGCGAGGGGAGCTTTGAGAGCCCCTCGTAGGTTACGTTGTAGGGTTTCTCGACCAGTCCCGTAACCTGAATAACCCCCGTCATCTGGTCAGGAGGGTTAGTATTATCGTTCCCGGATTTTTCTCCCCCGCCCTTGAACAGGTAGGTACCGCCGAGCAGGAGGAGAAGAACCAGAACTGCAAAGATTTCTTTTCTCATAACCTCACATCCTCGATATCGAATAGAGTAATCCAACTCCAACCAGGCCGCTCAGCGAGAGGACGAGCAACGGCCCGGCGACGCTCTTTCCAAACCCCATCTCGGCCCAGTGGACGTAGAAGACTATCGCCAGGATGCTCTGGAAGACGAAGACGAGGGCCACCCCGAAGAGTCTCTTCCCTATCCCCGTTCTCCTCAGGGGGTGGTAGTTCCTGAGTAGCATGAGGGCCAGTGCGAGTTCAATTAAGACTATGAATATGTTCCCGATCCAGTAAGGTCCCATCATAGACCATTCCTCCTTAATATGGATTCTATCTCTCCCCAGTTCTTCTCCACAACCTCGCTCGGCACGTATATGGCCCCGTAATCGTTCCCGACCCTTTCGACGATGCCGTGCTCCCGCATCAGCTCCAGGTGGTACTTGACGGTTCGGTAGTTGAGCTCAAGCTCCTTGGCTATTCTATGAACGTTCATCGGCGATTCTCTTATCAGGAAGAGAATCCTTGCCCGGGTCGGCCCGCCCTTTGATCCCACGAAGAGCCACAGGATGAGGTTTCTGAGGTCTCTGTCCATGTTTCATTGTTTAATTAAAAAATAAATAAAGGTTTGGCTCACGGGAAGTTGAACGGATCCACGACGAACCAGACGTCCTTTACACCCTGTCCGTTCGTCTCACCCCTCCTCGCGTCCTTGAAGAAGTAGTAGAGCGGGTAGCCCCTGAAGGTCGTGAACTTCGTGCCGTTGGCGTCGAGCTCCCCGAAGTATCCCCGGATGACCGACGGGGCAACCGGGTTCGCCCTGTAAAATGGCGGCCACTTCTCCAGGCATCCACCCGTGCACGCACTCATATTAACCGAGTCCTTGGCGAAGTAGTAGAGCGTTCTGCCTTCGTCGTCGGTTAGGTACGTTCCGAGGCCTTCCTTATATGCTATCATCACGGCGTAGTCCGGTTTCATGACGTACCAGACGTCCTTGACGCCCTCGCCGTTGGTGTCCCCGGGTTTCTCGTCTTTGAAGAAGTAGTAGAGCGGCCATCCTTTGTATGCCAGCTGATAGGTTCCGTCTTCCCTCTCAACGTAGCTGAAGTCCGCCAAGTCGAGCGTTGATGGCACCGAGACGTGCTCCGGACCGAATGTAGGCCACTTCTGGGCGCAGTCACCGTAGCAGACGCTGCTCCCGTTTACGTCCTTTGCGAAGTAGTAGAGTGCCATCCCCTTCGGGTCAACGAAGTAGGTCCCTATACCCTCCTTGTAGGCTATCATCAGCGTGTAGTCGGGCTTCATCACGAACCAGACACCTTTAACTCCCTCACCGTTTATGTCGCCGGCTTTTTCGTCCTTGAAGAAGTAGTAGAGCGGCCATCCTTTGTAGGCGAGTTGCTTTTTGCCGTCTTCCCTCGTTATCACCGAGAAGTCGCTGGCCTTCAGGCCCTGCGGAAGAACGAGCTTGTCCGTGTAGAATACGGGCCACTTCTCTGCGCATGCCCCGTAACAGGCGCTTTTGCCCGAGCCGGGCACGTCCTTTGCGAAGTAGTAGAGGGTCCGACCGTTGCCGTCGGTGAGGTAGTAACCGACCTTCCCGTCGTAGGCTATCATCACGGTGTAGTTCCTGTTTTCGAGGGCCATTGCTTCGGCTTTATACTTCGAAACCTCGCTCTGGAGCTGGTTTACCTGGCTTTGATAGTCCTGAACCTTTCCCTGAAGGTCGCTGAGCTGACTCTGAAGGTCCGAGACCTTCTTCTCGACGCTCTGGTACTCGGCCTGGCTTACTCCCTTGGGCGCGAGCCCGTAGCCGAGGAGACCCCCGATCACGAGGCCCACAACAAGCATTGCCCAAAACTTTTCGTTCATTCTTAACATCTCCTTCGTGGAACTATTCGTTTTATTAATATAAAAGTATTTTTTAGTTATGTTACATTATTTGGGTATAAATTGGGTACAAATGTAACACAAATGGAAAATCTTAAGTAGAATAAAGACAAAGAACGAATCAGGTGAATTGCATGAAGAAGGTATTCCCAATATTTGCCCTGCTGTTGGTGGTTCTGGTGGCGGGGTGCATGGGGAGTTCACAGTCGAGCACTACGCCGGCCACGGCGCAGACCACTACACCAACCACCGGGACAAATACACCCCCGGTTACTAAGGCGCTCTCCCCCTGGAAGACCGACGGGGTTATCGGGGCCAACGAATACTCCCGCAGCCTTTCACTGGCGGAAGGAAAGCTGGAGGTTTACTGGAGGAACGACGGTGAGTACCTCTACATGGCTCTTAAGGGAAAAACAACGGGCTGGGTTGCGATTGGCTTTGAGCCGAGTTACGCCATGAAGGACGCTGACATGGTAATCGGTGGGTTCAGGATGGAGGGGTAGTCGTGATCGATGCGTACTCCACCGGAACCTACGGCCCGCATCCTCCCGATACAAAGCTCGGGGGAAGTGACGACATACTCGAAAAAGCCGGAAGGGAGGAGAACGGCTACACCGTCATAGAGTTCAAGAGGAAGCTCAACACGGGGGATAAATACGACAAGGTACTAACGCCCGGGAAGACCGTGAAGTTCATCTACGCCATGGCCGATTCGGACGATTTCACTGCGAAGCACAACATCGCCAAGGGATACGGCAAATTAACCCTGGAGGGATGACGATGGAGCCCTTCCAGGTTCACGCGATAGTCCAGATCTCCGCCCTCCTCCTCTTCCTGCTGGGTGCGTACTACGCCCGTGACCACAGGCTTAAGGTGCACCACCTGATGGTTTACAGTGCGGTTCTCCTGCTGACCATCGGAGTCGCCTACATGCTGTACACCGTTGGGGGCGTTCGCACACCCCACTGAGCCCTTGGGCTTGTGATCTACGCCTACGTGGTCCTGACGGCGTTCAGCGGGAAGCTTTTCCTGAAAGGGAAGCTCTCCAGGAACACCCACAGGGCTATCGCCCTCTCCGCTATCCTGCTTCTTTTCCTTCAGATAGCTCTGGGGTTATACCTTTTCGTTCTCGGGTAACGCCGGCTTTTTGTTCTTTAACCCTTTTTCAGAACAACAAACTCCTTGTAGTCCATCACCTTGATGAAGCCCTTCTTCATATAGTATGAATAAGCCTCAAGCTCCGGGAAGGTTACCACGTAGGGGGTCTTGCCGAGAGCTTTTAACCTTCTCACGGCGAACTCGAGGAGTTTTGAGCCGTAGCCCTTGCCCTGATAGGCTGGGTCGACCATGAAGAACTCTATCAGCCCGGTTCTCTCGTTCTTTATCTCCTCGGGCACCCACGGGATGTCCTTCCCCTCGAGGTTGTAGACGAGGGCCACCGTTCCCGCTATCTTCCCTTCGTTGTCCCTCAGGATGTAGAGCTCATCGAACTCCTTCCCGAGCCGGAACTCCAGGAAGGGCTCGTACACTTTCCTGAATCCCTCGAAGTCGTCCACGGAGGGCTTTTCCTCCACCCACTCCAGCGCTGGGTAAGCGCCACCCGTCCCGCGGTAGACGCGGAAGACGAAGTGAACCAGTTCCTCCTTGAGGGCCAGTGGCTCCTCCACCCGTTCGATCCTCACCTTTACCCCCAAAGGTTAATTAGGCCAGGGGGGCTAAAACCTTTTGGTGATACCATGAACGAACTTGAGGCACTGGCCCTGGCACTCGAGGTTGAGAAGGCGGAGCTCAACTTCTACATAAAGCTCGCGAAGAGGGCGAAGGACGAGAGGGCGAGGAAGATGTTCCTGTTCCTCGCGGGGCAGGAGGCGGAGCACTGGGACATCTTCGAGGAGAAGTTCGTCGAGAAGCTCGTGGAAGAGTGCGAGCTCCCGGCCGTTGATAAGGCCATGCTGGAGAAGCTCGTCCCCGGCACGGACGGGGAGAGCCTGAGCGAGGTCGACGCGGTGAAGATAGGGATGGAGCAGGAAAAGCTCACGTGGGAGTTCTATGAGGGGGCGGCGAAGGAGGCGGAGCACGAGGCAGTAAGGCGGGTCTTCGAGGAGCTGGCTAAGGTTGAGAAGGCCCACTACGAGCTCCTGAAGGCCCAGTACGACGCCGTCATGAAGACGGGCATATGGATGGACTACCAGGACTTCAGCCTCGAGGTGGACTGATGGGAGGTGATACCATGCTCGCGAAGTACCCCTTTGAACTCCCGAAGGACAGGCCCCTCTCAAAGAGGGAGATCGCCCAGGCCCTGCGCTGGGCCGTTGAGGCGGAGCTCGACGCGATAAGCTTCTATGAACAGCTGGCCGATCACATAGAGGACGAGAGGATAAGGCACATCTTCCACGACGTTGCCAACGAGGAGAAGGAGCACTTTGGGGAGTTCCTTGCGGCCCTCTTCACCGTCGACGAGGAGCTCGCGAGGTACATGAAGGGCGGCTTTAAGGAAGTCGAGGAGGAGACGGGCATAAAGGTTGAACTGTGAGCTCTCCCTTCCCTTTTCTGTGCCGTTCCTTCGATTCCCGTCCATTGAACTCATCTTGATGAACCGTTGTGGCCAATGAAAAACGTTATTAGGGTTCGATGTTCATATGGTTATGGTGATGTCCATGGTTGAACCCCTTGTTAAGAAGGCCTACGAGATAGAAAAGAAGGCCGCCGCGAGCTACACCGATGGGCTCGGCCTCATCCGAGGGCAGGGTCTCAGGTATACGAAGGTAGAGGAGGGCGTCGGCAGGATAGCGGTCGACACGGTGATCCACAAGCACCTGATGCAGGCCATTCTGGAGGCCCAAAAGGAGCTGGAGAAGCTCGCCGGAGAAGGGGCCGTTTCAGAGCTTAAGGAGGTGGAGCTCACCCCAGAGCAGAGGGCCCTCGTCAAGCGCTTCGCCGAGATGCACCTCGAGATAGAGAAGGACATGATAAAAACTTACCAGAAGATGGCCGAGAAGATGACCCACCCGCTCTTCAAGGGTATCGCCGAGGCTCTCGTCGAGAACGAGAGGGAGCACCACAGGATTCTGGCCGAGCTGATAGCGAAGTATAAAGAGTGAACCGCTCTTCTTTAAAATTTTCCTTAGATGGTTCACGGTTTACAAAATTTCGATAAAATTCAAAAAACGCCCGATCACGGGCCGACGTGCATCATCTGGCCGTACATCTCCCAGTCGAGGAGGAGCTCGTACTCCGCCCTGAGGGTGTAGTAGTGGCCCTTCTCCATGTCGCTGAGGTAGCGCATGAGCCTCTTCTTCTCCTCCGTGTCAACTATCTTCTCAAGCTCCTCGTAGAAGTGGGCGGCTATCTCCTCGGCCTTCATGGCCCAGCGGATGAGGTCTATGATGTCCTGTACGCCATGGAGCTCCCTGGCGACGGGTCTCAGTTCGGGCCCTATGTGCTCCTTCGGGAAGACGACTTCCTTCCCCGGGAACATCGTCCCGTACATCCTCCTCAGCAGGGCCTCGTGTTTGCCCTCCTCCCCTGCCAGCCACTGGATCTTCTCCTTCAGGGCCTCGATATCAATCCTCTCGGCGAGGCTTTCGTAGAACTTCCTGGCGCCTATCTCGGCCTTTATGGCCATCCCGAGGAGTTCCTCAAGGGAGAAGTCCTTAATCCTCTCGAGGGGAAGCCCCTCATCAAGTTCTGGAACCATAGTTATCCCTCCTCAAGCAGCAGTCCGAGTTCATTATAGATCTTAACCCTCTTAAACCCTTCCTCCTTGAGAATCCGGACCGTGTCCTCGAGGATCCTCCTCTGAACGTTTACCGCCAGCACCTGGCAGAAGTGGCACTCCGGCGTTGAGCGGGCCAGGAGGAGGAAAACATCAACTTCATCGCCGTTCACGGTCAGTCCGTAAACGAGGCCCTCATCCACTATGTCCAGTCCCGTCTCAGGATCTTTAACGTTCCGGAGGGTCTCAACGACCCTCGAGACCTCAGGGGGCAGTTCCTTCTTGGGTCCCCTCTCGGGCGCCTTTTTCTTTAGGAATCCGAAAAGGCCCATGTCACACCCTCTCCGGGGTTACTTCCTCGATGGTGTATCTCCCCCTGTTCTCAAAAACCCCCACCGGATTGTTCTTGAGGTCGTAAACGTAGACGTTCTGGAACTTCACAAGGGCGAAGCGCTCGATTATGTCGCCGATTATCTTTGAGTAAGCTATCGCGCTCTCCCCGGTCATGTTGTACTCCGCGTGGCTCTCGAAGTTGAGCCAGACCTTCAGGGTATCATCGCCAACCTCCAGACCGGCAACGACCCCTGAATCCAGGATGTCCCCCCCGGTTACGGGGTCGATTATCCCCGCGAGCTCGTTTAAAACGGCCCTGTAGTGCTCCGGCCACTCCCTACCCGGCATGTAAACCTTCATCTTCTCACCCTGTGAACGTTGGATTGCACGGTTATAAGCTTTCCTGGACAGTTCTGGGGAAGCGCTCCCTCAGGACGCCGTGGAGTCCAGCGAGTATCGAGACCCAGAGAACCGTCGAGGAGAGGTACAGCACCATGGCCGCCACGTTTCCGGGTTCCAGCATGTTCAACGGTACGAAGAGGGTAAACGTCCATGCCGAGAGCCTCGCGAGCCTTCCGTACCGCTCGGGCGTGTGGACGTAGAACGCCACCGCGTCCATGAGAACCACGATGGCCATCGCCGAGAACGACTCGATTAGGTAGAGGGTCCCGTTCCCGCCCAGCACGAGCGAGCCCACTATTACGGCCACCTGAAGGAGCATTTCGAGCTTTGCCCTCACGAGACCGCTCTCAGAGAGGGCGTAGACTATCAGTGCCGGCCCGAGGATGGCGGGAAGTGCCATCGTCTCCGTTCCCATTCCGGCCATCAGCTCAACGAACGCCAGTGCCGTCAGAAGGCCGCCGAGGAACATGAAGGCTGAGACGCGCCTGGTCCCAAGTCGGAACCTCTCGATCTCCCGGGATAGGTTCCAGGTTAGAAAAATGCCCGTGAGGACGAGGAGTCCCCCGATGCTCATGATAACGTGGTATGGGTTCATCATCTTCATCCCGTAACGATTTAGGATACTTCAACGGCGCCGTAGATAAACCTTCCGGAAAGACAAAAATAGAACGGGGTTGGGGCGAAACGAAAGATCACTCGAGCGCGACCTCGTTCTCCCAGAGGCCGTGGATGTTGCAGTAGCTCAGGGCCTGGAGCTTGCCCTTCTTGCCAGTCCTGAAGAAGAAGACCGCCCTCGGCTCGGTGAGCGGGTCGGTGTGGTTCGTGAACTCGGCCCTGCCGACGAGTATCGGGAAGTTTCCGTCCTCGGGGTGGAAGTAGAGCTCTATCCATGCGATGTGGTGCTCGGGGGTGTTCGGGTGCGGTATCTCCTTGCCGACCTGAACCTCGACCTTGACGAGGTCCCCCTCCTTCTCGTACTCTATAACGGGGACGTGCTTCTCCCCGGTCCAATCACCACTCTTTATGGTTCCGCTCAGCATCTCCACCACCTCACTCTATCTTTTCAAACATGTCCTTCGGGGCCCCGCAGAGCGGGCAGACCCAGTCGTCAGGGAGGTCCTCGAACTTGGTTCCGGGCTCGATCCCACTGTCGGGGTCGCCCTCGTCCTCGTCGTAGATGTATCCACAGACTATGCATTTCCACTTGGCCATTTCCTTTCACCACCCTAATGTTATTAGTCCAACCTTATAAGGTTTGCGCCTCAAACCCGAGAAATGAAAAAGCGAAAAGTTCACTCGAAGACCACGAACTTGTCCCTTGGTGCCCCGCAGACCGGGCAGTACTCGGGGGCCTCGTCAACGGCGGTGTATCCGCAAACGGGGCAGATGTAGACCTTCTTTATTTCGACGTCCTTCCCGCTCTCGGCCATCTCTTTGGCCCTGGCGTAGAGCCCGGCGTGTATCTTCTCCGCCTCGAGGGCGTAGTGGGTCGTCCTAACCGCTTCCTTCTCGCCCTGGAACTCGGCGGCGTTGTGGAAGACGGGGTACATCTCCTCGACCTCGTAGGTCTCGCCGTCAATGCCCGCCTGAAGGTTCTCGGGGGTCTTCCCGATGTTTCCCAAGGCCCTGAAGTGGTTCTTGGCATGGACGAACTCGGCGTGGGCGATGGCCCTGAAGAGCTTGGCTATGTTGGGGAACCCTTCCCTCTCCGCCTGCTCTGCGAAGATGAGGTACCTCATGTGGGCCATGCTTTCGCCGGCGAAGGCTTCCTCCAGAAACTTCCGGGTCATCTTCTTTTTCACAACCATAAGTCCCACCTGCAGAGTCGTTGCATTGGTATTTCGGTGCAGGGGGTATATAACGATTTTCCAAACCAGAGGTTTAATGAACCCCTTGATTCAGTTAACGGGTAAACCCTCTTTGATGGTCCTTTCGAGCTTCATTGCCTCCCTTAGGTCATCGAAAACGACGGCTCCAACGACTTTTTCCCCCTCGCGGAAAACCCTGGCCTTCCCATCGAGCCACTCGCCGCGCCCCTCCGTCTTTCCGATGATGGCGACGTTTAAATCGGCGAACTTGAAGAACGCCGAGCGGAAGGGCTCGTAACGTTCGTCTTCACCCTTCAGTATCCTCGAGAGAACCCTCGCCTGCTCCACGGCCGCCTTGGCCGTTCCACCGATAAAGCCGTTAAGTTCGGCGCAGTCCCCCACCGCGTAGACGTCCTTTGCGGATGTCCGAAGGTGGTCATCAATCATTATTCCCCTGCCGGCGTGGATGCCGCTCCTCACGGCCAGTTCCCTGTTGGGGACTATTCCGAAGGCGCAGACCTTCAGCCTTCCGGGGATGTAGCCTTTATCAGTTCTCAGCCCGGTCTCGTCGGCCCCGAGGACGCTCGTCTCAAGGTGGAACTCGACTCCAGCGTTCTCGAGCCTCGCCCTTATGATTTCGCTCAGCTCTTCATCCAAGCGTAGAAGGGTTCTCCCCCTGTGAATTAGCTTCACGGTGTAGCCAGCTTTGGCGAGGTTCCCGGCGAGTTCGAGCGCTATGAAACCTCCGCCGAGGACGGTTATCTCGCCCTCATCCTCGAGGCGCGCCCTTATCCGTTTGGCATCGCTGAGGGTTCTGAGCGTCAGGATGTACTCTCCCCCCGGAACGGAGGGCTCCCGGGCCCTTGCACCGGTCGCTATCACGAGGGCATCGTAGGGCACCTCACCTCTATCTGTAACGAGAACCTTCCGGGATCTATCGATGAGCCTCGCCTCTGTACCGAGAAGGAGTTTTATTCCCCGGTTCTCGTACCAGTCAAGGGGATAAGGAAAGAGCTTCTCCTCGGGGATAAAGCCAGCTATGTAGTGGCTCAGCATCGGTTTGGAGTAACCGGGGAGGCTCTCCCTCTCGACTATGGTCACGTCGAATTCTCCGCTTAAGTTCTTCGCCAGCTCGAGGCCACCGGGTCCGTTGCCGACTACGACGACCCCCACACTACCACCTCACGGCCTGGTGTGAGGGCCGAGGTAGAGCTCCAGCTGGGTGTTGAGGAACTCAACCGGCGCGTTCACGTACTCAGCCTCTCCCTGGGTCACGTCCTCCAGGTACTCCGTATGGCTCCGTATTGCCGCATAGTGGGCCTTTTCCTGGGCCGCCAGGAATTTGAATATGCCCCTCTCTTCCGGGACTCTCTCGGCGAGGTGGGAGTAGATCCTCTCCGCGTTCTTTTCGTTCTCGAGGGCAACTCTCATGGCCTCTATGAGGTTTGCGACTGTATCGACCTTCACGCTCGTCTCCGCGAGGGGGATCCCCTCTGGGACGGGGTATTCTTCCTCTCCAAAGAGTCCGCTATACAGCCGGAGGAGTATCCTCTTGTGGTTCTCCTCGGCCCTGGCGAGGTCCCTGAAGAACTCCCCGAGGAGGGCGCCGCTCTTTGACGCGAGGTGTGTGTAAAAGTCCCTTGCCCCCTCTTCCGAGGCAATCGCATAGCCCAGCACTTCCCGGAGGGAAAGTCCGGCAAGCTTCTCAAGAATATCTTCCATACGCATCACCACACTTAGTTATCTTATCCGTGGTATTTAAGCATACTTGGGGAAACGAGAAAAATGAAAGGTTCAGGCCAGCCAGGTGATGAGCTTCCTGACGCCTTCCCTGAGCTTCTCCTCGTCCTCCTTCGTGGGCATGCCGCGGCTCTCGACGGTGTCAACGAGGTCGAACTTGCTCCTCGAGATGAGGGTCTCTATCTTCTTGCCGGCCACGCCAGCCCAGCCGAAGGCTCCAACGATGAGGACGGGCTTCTCGTAGTTCGCTTTATCGAGTACCTCGTAAAGGGTGTAGCGTATCCTCGGGTGTATCTCGGCCTCGTAGGTGGAAGCGCCTATGACTATAGCCTCGCTGTCCGGCACTTCTCCGAGAACGTCGCTCACGGCCGGTGCCTCCTTGTCCGTGAACCTGTAAACGACCGGGTTAAGGCCGTTCTTCTTGAGCTCCTCGATTACTATCCTCATCCTCTTCTCGACGAAGCCGTACATGGAGTCGTATACGACGAGGACCTTGCCTTTCGTCGGTTTTCCGGCTCCGATGGCCTCGTAGTGTTCGAATATCCTCGTCGGGCTCCTCCGCCATATCAGGCCGTGGCCTGGCAGTATCATCCTCGCCTCCTCGACTATCCCGAGGCTCCTGAGCTTCTTGATGTTCTGGACGATGTACTTGTGATAGTGGCCGATGACAGTAACGACGTACTTCGTCACGTGGGGCAGGTACTCCTGCACGACCTTTTCGTCGCTGTCGTCTATTGCATCGGGCATCCCGTAGCCGCCGCCCGCGTCGCAACTGAAGATGAGTTTGTCCTCGACGACGTAGGTTATCATGGTGTCGGGCCAGTGGAGCCAGGGGACGGTTATGAAGCGGAATGTCCGTCCCCCTATCCGCATCTCCTCGCCGTCCTTGATGGCGTGGAAGTTCTCGACGACCTTCTTCCCGTAGAAGCCCTCCATGAAGCGTTTGGCAAAGGTGGTTCCTATGAGTTTGGCCCTGTACCCATTGGCCTCAAGAAGCGCGGGGATGGCGCCGCTGTGGTCGGGTTCGGTGTGGTGAGTTACGATGTGGGTTATCTCCTTTGGATCGACCAGCTTTTTCAGCGTCTCGAGGAACTCCTCCGTGTACTCCCCCTTCCACGCGTCGAAGAGAACGACCGCATCGCCCGTCTTCATCAGGTAGGCGTTGTAGGTTATCCCCTCGGGGATGTCCCACGTGGCTTCGAAGTACCTTATCCTGTCGTCATCGATCCTCATTATGTAGAGTTCGGGTTCGTCGAGTATCTTCTCGACCCATATCCTCGGCATTTCCACCACCGAACCTACTTGGTGCGGGGGCATAAAAAGGCTTTCCCAACGGAAGGTTAAGGACAGAGCTGGGTAATCCGGTTCGAAGGATTTTACTCTCCCTCAAGGAGGGTGAATATCTCCTTCAGGTCGGGCACCTCCGTTATCGGGTAGACCTTGAAGAACGCCACCTTTCCCTCTTCGTCTATCAGGACGTTCGCCCTCTCCGAAAAGCCCTCCTTTTCGCGGAACAGCCCGTAGAGCTTCGCAACCTCGCCGTGCGGCCAGAAATCGCTCAGAATCCTGAGCTTTCTAAGTCCCATGTGCTCGGCCCAGGCTTTCTTGCTCGGCACGGGATCAACGCTTATCCCGACCGGGACGACGTTGAGCCTCTCAAAGCGCTCGTGGTTCTCTTCGAGGGCCTTCATTTGCTTTTCGCATATACCGGTCCAGGCCAGTGGATGGAACGACAGCAGGACCTTCTTTCCCCTGAAATCGCTCAGTCTAAAGTCCTCACCCTTCTGATCCTTCAGAACGAAATCCGGGGCGTTTTCAGCAACCCCCATGACTGTGCACCTCCGGTTTCTCAAACCCGAAAGAAACAAAAAATGAAAGCTTTTTAGAGCTTCTTCCCCTCCAAAAAGCCGTCCACGAGGTCGAGCTTCGGCTCACGCTTCCACAATGGTGTTTTCTCGACCCCGTATGCTGGAACGCTCTCCTCGAATGTGGGCTTCTCCTTCACGTAGAATATACCGAGCGGAAGCGGGTCGGTCTCTATGGCGCGTTTGAAGGCTTCCTCCCTGTCGAATGGCCCGTCCTCCATCCAGTAGGTGTGCTCCCTGTACCAGGCGTAGGTGTTCACCTTGTTGAAGCTGACGCAGGGGTGCAGGATATCGACTACGGCGAGACCCCTGTGCTGAATCGCCCTCTTGATTATCTCGACGCTCTCCCTGAAGTAGCCCATGAAGGTCCTCGCCACGAAGGAGGCGTCCATGGCTATCGCGAGGGCGATGGGGTTGAAGGGCTCCTCGAAGACACCCCAGGGCTGGGTCGGCGTCTTCATGCCCACCATCGTCGTCGGCGACGCCTGTCCCTTGGTGAGGCCGTATATCTGGTTGTCGTGGATGAGGACGGTTATGTCCGGGTTCCTCCTGGTGGCGTGGAGCAGGTGGTTGCCGCCCTCGGCGTACATGTCGCCGTCCCCGCCCTCGGCTATGACGGTCAGCTCGGGATTCGCCGCCTTCAGGCCGGTGGCTATCGGGATCGCCCTGCCGTGGAGCGTGTGGTAACCGTTGGCGTTGATGTAGTGGGGCATCTTGGCGGCCTGCCCGATACCGCTGACGATGGCGACCTGATGAGGTTTCAACCCGAGCTCGGCTAAAGCGGAGATGAGTATATTCCTTATGCCGAAGTTACCGCATCCGGGGCACCAGGCGACGTCCTCGCTCCCCGGCCTCTTGGGCTCGAATATCTCGGAGCCGGTTGGAAGGTTCATTCTACCACCCCCCTGAGCTTCTCAAGAACCTCCTCCACGGAGAAGGGCCTCCCGTCGTACTTCAGGATGCGGTGATGGACCTCAACTCCAAGCTCCTTCTCAAGCAGGTCAGCGAACTGGCCGGTGATGTTGTTCTCCACCACTATCACCGTTTTGCCCTCGAAGAACCGCCTCGCCTCCGGGTTCAATGGATAGAGCCAGCTGAAGTGTAGCTGGGCGACGTCGTCCCTTCCGAGCTCTCTTATGGCCTCCTCGACGACGTGGAACGTCGAGCCCCAGTTGACGACGATGTATTTCGCGTCCTCGCTTCCGATGAGCTTCGGCAGGGGCGCGTTCTTCCTTATGGTCCCGAGCTTCAGCTTCGCCCTCTTCTCCTGCATCTTAACCGTTAACTCCGCGTCCTCGGTTATGTCGCCCCACTCGTCGTGCTCGTTGCCGTTGGCGACAACCACCTCCTCGCCGTAACCAGGAACTGCCCTCGGGGAGATCCCGTCCTCTGTCAGCTCGTAGCGCCGGTAGCCGGGCTTCGCCTCGACGATGTACCTCTCGAACCTCACCTTCCCAACGTCGGGCTTGGACAGGTTGTAGTAGGTGTCAACGAAGTACTGGTCGGTCAGGATTATCAGGGGAACCTGATACCTGTCAGCCAGGTTGAAGGCCTCGGCGCTCAGGTAGAAGGCCTCCTCCAGCGTTCCGGGGGCGAGGATTATCCTCGGGAAGTCGCCGTGTCCGGCGTGGAGAACGAGGTTCAGGTCGCCCTGCATCGTCCTCGTGGGCAGACCGGTTGCGGGCCCGGGCCTCTGGGCGAGGTGCACCACAACGGGGTTCTCCGCCATTCCCGCCAGGCTCATGGCCTCGCTCATGAGGGCGAAGCCTCCGCCAGATGTGCTCACCATGGCCCTCGCTCCACCGAACCACGCCCCAAGGGCCATGTTTATCGCCGATATCTCGTCCTCGACCTGCTCGACCACTATCCCGAACTCCTCCGCGTGCTGGGCCGCGAAGGTGGAAACGCCGGTTGACGGGCTCATCGGGTAGAAGCTCAGGAAGTTCATGCCACCCGCGAGGGCGCCTATCCCCACCGCCTCAGTTCCGGTGAGGAGTATCTCGTCCTTAACCCTCTCGTCCCTCTCGACCTCTACCCTGATGGTTCCCTCGTCGCAGAGCTTAACCCCGAGGTCGTAGCCCTTCCTGGCCGCCTCTATGTTCTTCCTGACCACGTTCTCGCCCTTGCTCTCGAAGCGCTTCCTTACGTACTCCTCCACCGCCTCGAAGTCGCCGTGGAAGAGCCCAACGATTAAGCCAGCGGCGGTGGTGTTGAGGTAGAGCTGACTGCCGGTCTCGAGGGCGAGCTTCGTCAGCGGCACCTCGACGAGGTTTACCTTACCTAAAAAGTCCTCCTCGACGTTGCCCTTCTCCCCGAGAACTACGGTGCTCTCCGACAGCCTGTTCCTGACCCAGCTCAGGACGCCCTGCTTGAATGGGACGAGGATGTCTATCCTCCTCACGAAGGCCCTGACACGCCTGGACGAGACCCTTATCTCCGTCGTGTTTATGCCGCCCCTGACGCGGGACATGTACTCCTTGTTGGCGTAGACGTGGTAGCCCGAGCGCTTGAGCGCGTACGTCAGAATAGCTTCGACGGTCTGGATGCCCTGCCCGGCCGCTCCGCCGAGAACTATAGAAACGTCCTCCTTGAACTCCACCATGTGACATCACTCCCCATAAGTTCGACTTTTGACATTATAAGGTTTGCTAATTATGTTTATATAATTTTCTTCTGGAATCCTAAAAAAGAATCCCGGAACCTTCAGTGGTGGGAGAATATCCGGCAGGCCCTACTGGTTGCAAGTTTGGATCCATCATTAAAAAAACATGCCCTGGAGATAAAGTATATAAGTTTCAAGATATTGTCAAACAATGGGATGGCAATGTTCAGGTATGTGGTGAAGTTGTTTGCTGTTATGTTTATTGTGTTTCTCATAGTGGGTAATGTTACTGCTCCTGCTTCATTGACTGCTGATGATGTTGAGGCTAATGGTGTGATGGGTGCTTTTTATCATGTGGGTAAGTTTATTGTAGTGCCTTTTGAGAATAGAATAATAATGACTATGATATTGTAATGTTTGGTAAGAGGTCTGCTGTTCCTGCTCCACCTGAAGGTTACACTTTGAGTAAGTTTGAATTCATGGGTAATGAGTATGAGTTCTTAAAGCCTGTGAACCCACCCAAATCACCAGTAAACTCAAAACCTGAAATTCATGGCAATGGCACACACCATTCACTCTGGGAGTACTTTGATTCTAAAAAGCTTGCTGAGGATTTAAATAGTGAATTGGTTCTTGATACTTTTAAGATTAGTCTGGATGGAATGTATGGGAGGTATACTAAGGATGATGCTGAGATTCTTTCCAAAATTTTGGATATAAGAGGTGAGGCTAACAAGTGGATGGGTGTTGACAAGAGGGATGTGTTAAAGTGGATGTTTTATGACCTTAATGAGCTTGGGCTTCCCTACACTCCAGAAGTCATGAGGACTTACATCATTGGCAGCACCAGTATGTTCTGGAGAATTTCATACTCAGATACATCTCCTAAATTGCCAAGTGATGCTATTAAGGGAAAGAGTATTGACTGTGATGGTACTGACTTGTTTGAGTATTCAATGCTTTATCATTTGAATAAGCTAATGGGGATAAATGCAAAATACTTTGAACTTAGCATTTTTCCTTCAGACAAGGATGGTAATGTTTATGGTGTTGGCCATGTTGACTTACTTGTTTATTATCCTGACACTGGAAAGTGGGAAATTTATAGCCAATGGGCTGTTACAAATTACTTTTACATATACTCAGATGGCATCAACTCATCTGCTTACAAAAGGTATTTATATACTAAAGAGGCAAGAGTTAAGTATATCACATCTGTTCAAAATTTTGAATATTATCTTGGAACTTCTGAGAGCATTTTTGCTGTGGATGGGGGGACTAAAGTGTATGTTCCTGCTGGCATGATTCAGTTTGACAGTCTTGATGAGGCACTCTTCTGGTACATTTACAGTGACTTTAAACACCATAGTGGAGGCTTATTCTACTGGTTTAAGCATGGTTATGATGGGAAATCCCCTGATGCATTTAATGAGTTTGGTAATTTATATGTTGTGATTTCTCTTATGGAGCTTCCAACACCTGAAGACCCATACATTCACAATGTAATACTTAGAAAGAATGTGACTGCTTTAACTGGAGGAGAAGAATACATTACTTACACTGTTCCTCTTGGAAATGGAGAAGTGGAGACTTTCAAAGTGAAGGCTGAGGATGTGTATGGATGGTGGGAAGTGGTCAGTTATAACATGCTTAAAGAGAAGCTGGCCAAGGAGGGCAGGCTCCAGAAAGTCATGAGCATCAACCCATTCATTGAAAAGAAGAACCCACCAGAGTTCATTAAGAACCCAAAGCCAGTATTCAGTGAGTATTATGCCCCAGGCTGGATTATTGCCAGAATTGAAGAATATAAAAAAGGAGGGGGTTATGTGGGTACTTACTACAGTGATGATGGGAGCCTTATTGATTTGATTGTCAGTGGTTTTAAGAATTTGTTTGGGATGATAAGGTTGAGGAGGATTGGTTGACTTCTTTTTTAACGTCCCTCACAGCTTAGAGAGCGATTCAAAAAGGCCGCTCCAGAGCTTGAGTGGGGTGAGCTCCGTAAGCATCAGCAAGCCCAGGGCGATCAGTGTCACTCCAAGGGCTATTTCCCACCTGACTTTTCCTCCGCCGCTCAGGGAGAGCCTCCCCGAGAGGAACTTCCTGTTTACCCACCCACCGAGCTCCTTAGATTCCGTCAGCAGGTAGACGGTCAGTCCCATACCGAGCCCGTAGGTTCCCATCACGATTACCCCGCTCAGCGTGTTCCTGCTTAGGGCGGCGGTTATAACGGCAAAGCCCACGTAGGGCGCGATACAGCCGAGCCACGTTGCCCCCAGCGCGGAGCCGAGGAAGAAATCGTAGACCAATCCCCTCTTCCTGGCCACCCCATCCGCTGGGGAGAAGCTGAGAAAACGCTCTATCCTTTCGCTCACCCTCTCGCTGACGAGGCTCGCGCCCACAACGATGAAACCAAGCCCGCCGAGGAGGTAAAGCGCCCCCTGTATCTGTGCGGCGTACTCCCCGAGACCACCAACGAGGGCACCGAGAAGGGCGAAGGACGCGACCATCCCCGCCACTACGGCTCCTACGTTCCTGTTCGCGAATGTGAGCGAGAGGGTTCCGATTATCACGGGAAGAACGCAGGGAGAGAAGACACTGAGGATCCCGGCCGAGAACACCGGAAGCAGGACGGCCAGGCCGAGGTTGGTCTTCCCGTTTGAGGGTTTTGGTTCTGATGAACCGCCGGTATCCGAGGTGGGCCTGGCGGGCGTTCTTTTCATCTCACCTCCTGTTGCCCTATCGACGAAGTAAGCCAGCCCCTGGGGGTTCAGGGCACCGACGGCCACTCCTCTAAGGACCATCGTTCCGTTGACGGCCTTGAAGATCACCATCGTCGGAGTCCCGGGAACGCCGACGCTTATCTCCTCCCCCGGCTTTTGGGGTTTGTAGTAGCCGGCGTTCTCCGGCTGGATGACCAGCACGGGGTCGTAGACCCTGTACCGGAGCGTTGTTATCTCCCGCCCCCTGTAAACGTCGATGGACACCAGGACGAGGTTTTTCAACGCCTTTTCGGCGGTTGGTGTTGGAAAGACGTCCGTTTTCATGTATCCGCAGGCGGGACAGGTCTGGGAGTTGTAGAAGAGGAAGAAGTACTCCCCGTTGTGTGATGAAACGAGTTCCTGAAGTTCCTTAGAATTATCGACCTCGTGGAAAGATAGATTTCCGTACTTTACAGTCCCCGCACTTACGAGCCCCACGAACAGCGACAGAACCGCGAGCATCAGAAGCATCCTGCGCATTATTCTCACCTGAAAAGGATTGAAGAGGGGATTTAAAACGTCATCGGGACGTAGCCCTTCTCGAGGTAGTCCGCTATTATCTTTCCCACGTACTCGACTCTGGTGTACTTCTTTAGGGAGACCTCAAAGCCCTCCATCTCGGCAAGTCTCCTGCACGCTATCGGGAGCTTTCCGGATTCCTTAAGTTTCTCCACCCACGGGAGAAAGCGCCCGTCTCCCTCCGCCACCGCCCTCTCGATGGGACCGAAGAGGATAACCTCCACATCCTCCACCCACCCGTGTTTGAGGGCGTTGGTGGCCCACATGAAGCCAACGAGGGCTTTATCATCGTCGCTCGATATTATGACAAGTGCTTTGACCATTGCCATCACCGGGCCATCTACTCCTGTGCACGTTATAACGTTTATCTTTTCCATACTGCAAACCTGAAAGGGGTACTCTACGCTACCGCAATACTTCGCCCTGGAATCACTTCCAGGGTTTGCCGAAGCTGTTCCGGCTCACCTTCTCCGGCTCGAAGACCTCGTCCCCGTGGGGTGGCTTTTTCTCCGCCGGGTAGCCGATTCCTACAATGCAGAGGACGCGGTAGTTCGGCGGTATATCGAGCAGTTCCCTCACGTAGTCCTCGGCGGTCTTTCCCTCATCGTGCATCCTGTTCCTTATCTGCACCCAGAAGGAGCCCAGTCCGAGGTCGAAGGCGGCCAGCTGAATGTGCTCCGCCGCTATGCTTGCATCTTCCACCCAGACGTCACTCCGGCTCTCGTCGGCCGTCACCACTATCGCCAGCGGTGCGGTGGCCAGACCTGCGGCCCCAAGCTTGGCCTTTGACAGGGCCTTGAGCTTTTCCCTATCATCGATCACGATGAAGTGCCACGGCCTTTTGTTGAAGGAACTCGGGGACAAGAACGCCGCCTCGAGGAGTCTCTCCACGAGTTCACGCGGTACGGGTTTGTCCTGAAACCTCCTTACGCTCCTCCTCTTTCTGAGAACCTCAAAAAACTCCATGTTACCACCTCACACCTTCGGTTTCAGCAGCATCAGGTAGTGGTACTCGAGCTCCCGGTATTTTATCACTTCGAAGTTTTCGGCAAGCTCCATGACCTCCTCCGGCGAGAGCCTCTCCTCCACGGGCGGTCCAAAGGGGATGGGTTCCTTTTTCCACTCCGCGACGAGGACGAGGGCGTTTCCGGCCCAGCGGAGGTACTCCCGGGGGTCCTCCATCTCGTGGAGAACGCTTGAGAAAACCGCCAGGTCAAAGTCCTCCAGCTCGGGCGGTTCCCCCGTCACCATCACCTCCACGTTGGTTAAACCCTCCCGTCTGAGCCTCTCCTCAAGTTTCCCCGCCATCTCCGGGTTTATCTCGATGGCGTAGACCTTCCCAAAGGCCCTCGCAAGGGGCACGGTGAGGTAGCCGGTGCCGGCGCCGACGTCCACGGCGACTTCTTTTCTCCGCATCTCGCTGAGGGCGAACTCCACGACCTCCTCCGCTGGAAAAACTTTCTGCCTCCACCCGGAGTTCAGGACGTGCGCATGTTTCGGGTTGAAGCGATGCATTTTTGATCCCCTCCGTGGGTTAGTTGTCGGGGTAGAAATTTCTTTTGGTCTTTCTGAACCTCAACCTTTGGTTTCCAAAACCCTTTTTATCCTCCCGCCCAAGGGGAATGTGGTGGGAGCATGAAGGTAGAGATGGACTTTTCGAGACACTTCCCAATCATTGGTATTGAAGGCCAGAGGAAGCTGGGTGAGAGCACCGTCGCCGTAGTCGGGGCCGGCGCGCTGGGGAGCTGGGAGGTTTACTTCCTCCACAAGCTCGGTGTCGGGAAGATCATCGTCATCGACAGGGATTTTGTTGACGAGAGCGACCTCCCGAGGACGGTATACACCAAAGAGGACGTCGGGAAGCCGAAGGTGGAGGCTCTGAGGGAGCGCTTTGGGGTCGTCGGACACTTCGAGGACCTCAACCCCGGGACGGTGGGCCTGCTCGACGGGGCAGACCTCATAATAGACGGAACCGACAACATCTACACCCGCATGGTGATAAACGACTACGCCATAAGGGAGAACAAGCCGTGGATTTACGTCGGCGTCCTCTCGACCTACGGCAACGTAATGCCGGTAATTCCGGGAAAAACCACCTGCTTCCGCTGTTTGATGCCCAAACTCCCGGAGAGACCCATGCCGACCTGTGCGATGGCCGGCATAATGAGCTACGTCCCGAGCTTCGCCGCTTCCCTGGCCGTCGCGCTGGCCGCGAAGATCCTGCTCGGCGAGGAGGTGGGGAGCGAGCTGTTCTTCTTTGACCTCAGGAGCATGGACTTCGAGAAGATAAGGATACCGAGGAGGGAGGACTGCCCTGCCTGCGTGAGGAAAGAACTCACGTTCCTCGAAAAGCGGATAAAGGTCGAGCGCATGTGTGACGGCTCTATCCAGGTGACGCCGCCCGAGAGAATGAGCATAGACCTCGACGAGTTCGCGGAGAGGCTCGAAAAGCTCGGCATCGAGTACCTGAAGACGAGCCAGTTCATCCAGTTCGAGGACGACTACGCTGAGATACTGGTGTTCAAGACGGGGAGGATGGTAATCCGCGGTGTCGAGGACGGGAAGGAGGCAAAGAACTTCTTCGCCCGCTATCTGGGTGGTTGAAATGCTTCTCGTTCGCTACGGAGAGATAGCAATAAAAGGCGGCAAGAGAAGGGAGTTCGAGAGAAAACTTAAGGAAAACATAGAGAAGGCACTCCGGAGAAAAGGGATGAAATGTAAGGTCAAAATAATCAGGGGAAGGTTACTCGTGGACGCCCCTGACGAGGCGGCCGGAATAATCGCCAAAGTGCCCGGCGTGGTCTCCGTATCTCCCGCGAGGGTGATGGAGTACGAGGAAATTCCTGAATACCTCCGTAGAGCCTTAAAGGACAAATCACCGGAGAGCTTTAAAGTTGAGACCCGGAGGCTTGATAAAACCTTCTTGAGAACGTCCGTTGAGGTGAACCGGGAGATTGGAGCGTTTGTTGTGAATGAATTTGGATGGAAGGTGGACCTCGAGAACCCCGACCTCGTCATCGGAATCGAGATTATTGCCGGGAAGGCTTACGTATTTTTTGAAAAAATTAGGGGCGTTGGCGGTTTGCCCGTTGGCACTCAAGGGAAGGTCGTGGCTCTTTTGAGCGGGGGCATAGATTCCCCCGTTGCCGCTTTCCTCATGCTCAAACGCGGTGCCGAAATCGTGGCGGTTCACTTTGACCAGGGCATGAACGCGAGGAGCGTTGTGGAAAAGGTCGTTGAGGTCCTCGAGGACTACTCCCCGGAGCCGATAGAACTCGTAATCGAGAACCACTTTGAGATACTCAAGCCCTACGTGAGGGCACTCGCCGAGGTGGGGATGCAGAGATGGACGTGCGTGGTGTGCAAGGTTGCGATGCTCAGGAGGGCTGCGGAGATAGCGAGGGATATGGGGGCGCTCGGTGTGGTGACGGGAGATAGCCTCGGGCAGGTGGCGTCGCAGACACTGACCAACCTCTACTTTGAGACGATGAGCGTCGATTTTCCCGTTCATAGACCCCTCCTTGGGATGGACAAGGAGGAGATAGTGGCCATAGCGAGGAGGATAGGGACGTACGAGGCGTTCCTTGAGTATCCCCACTGCGACTGCCCCTTCCGGCCGGAAAGGGTCGTCACGGGTGGGAAGCTTGAGGAGTTTCAGCGGGTGATCCGGGTGCTGGAACGGGAGGGATTGGTTTGAACTAAGCCTTAAATAGTTCGAGACCAGAATTAATGGTGGTGATGGAAGATGTTGAGTGAAAGAATGTTGAAGGCCCTCAACGAGCAGCTGAACAGGGAACTGTATTCAGCATATCTTTATTTCGCAATGGCGGCGTACTTCGAGGACATGAACCTCGAGGGATTCGCCAGCTGGATGAAGGCCCAGGCAGAGGAGGAGCTCGGGCACGCCCTGAGGTTCTACAACTACATCTACGAGAGGAACGGAAGGGTGGAGCTGAGTGAGATCCCCAAGCCGCCGAAGGAGTGGGAATCACCGGTCAAGGCCTTTGAAGCGACTTACGAGCACGAAAAATTCATAAGCAAATCCATCCACGAGCTCGCCGCCCTCGCCGAGGAGGAGAAGGACTACCCGACGAGGGCCTTCCTCGAGTGGTTCATCAACGAGCAGGTCGAGGAGGAGGCCAACGTAAAGAGGGTTTTGGATCAGCTCAAGTTCGCCGGGGATAGCCCGCAGGTACTCCTCATGCTCGACAGGGAACTTGGCGCGAGGGCTCCAAAGCTCCCGGGGATTTTGATGGCGGGGGAGTAAATTCCCGCCTGTCGTTTTTATTTCCTGTTTCGGGTGGGAACCCAGCCCGGAAAAATTTTAAACCACCTCCTCAAGGGAAAGGCGATGATAACGTGAAGAAGCCCATTCTCTTCGTGTGCGTTAAAAACTCCGCAAGAAGCCAGATGGCGGAGGCGTTCTTCAACCACTTTAACGATGACCCACGTTTCAAGGCCATGAGCGCCGGAACCGAACCGGCAGAGACGATAGACCCGCTGGCGAAGGCCGTGATGGAGGAGATAGGGATATCCCTCGACGGCCAGAGGCCCAAGCTCTACACGAGGGAGATGGCCGATGAAGCGTACATCGTGATAACCATGGGCTGCCTCGACAAGTGTCCCTACGCTCCACCAGAAAAAACCTGGGACTGGGGCCTCGACGACCCCTACGGAAAGCCCATAGAGAAGTACCGTGAGGTAAGGGACGAGATAAGGCGGAGGGTCCTGAAACTGATCGAAGACCTGAAGAGCGGAAAGGCCCGGGAAGAGATAATCGGGAAGACGGCCCTGATAACACTTTAACGTGGGCGGCGTCGATTTTTATATCCCCTTCTCCCGAGTTCACCAACCCTTGGCTACCCAGGGATGGGTAGAAAACTTTTAAAACTGACTTCTCTTACACAAGAATGTGTAGATAATGGACGGTGATGGTCATGTTAAAGGTGGAAGATCTTCACGTTGAGGTGGATGGAAAGGAAATCCTCAAAGGGGTGAATTTAGAACTCCCGGCCGGCGAGCTCCACGTCGTCATGGGCCCGAACGGCTCGGGGAAGTCAACCCTTGCCCTGACGATAGCGGGGCATCCCCGGTACAACGTCACAGAGGGGAGGATACTCTTTGAGGGAGAGAACATAACGGACGCGAAACCCGAGGAGAGGGCTAGGAAGGGCATCTTCCTCAGCTTCCAGCAGCCGGTTGAGGTCGAGGGGGTGAAGGTCATAAACTTCCTCCAGAGGGCGTTGAAGAACCTCAGGGGTATGGACGAGGTTCAGGCCTACGACCTCGTCTTCAAGACGGTGGAGGAACTCGGTTTTGATAAGACGATGCTCTCGAGGGAGCTCAACGTGGGCTTTTCCGGCGGGGAGAGAAAGAAGCTGGAGATGCTCCAGGCCTACCTTGTGAAGCCAAAACTGCTGATCCTCGACGAGCCCGACAGCGGTGTGGACGTTGACTCCCTCAAGGTGATCGCGGGGTTAATTGCCAGACTGCACAGCGAGGGGACCTCCATCCTTCTAATCACGCACTACGGCAGGATCCTGGAGTACCTGAACCCCCAGAGGGTGCACGTTCTGAAGGATGGAAAGCTCGCCGTCTCCGGCGGAATGGAACTCGTGAAGCTTATAGAGGAGAGGGGCTTCGCGGCGGTGACCGAAAATGGAACAGCGCTCAAAGCTTGAGGATATACTGAAGGCCGGTTCCCTCGAGGAGATCCTCGGCACCGCGGTCCCGTATCCCAAGGAGATAGAGCTCCGCGGCGAGCTAACCGAGGACGCGGTCAGGGAGCTGTCACGCATAAAGAACGAGCCGGAATGGATGCTCAGGCACCGCCTCAAGGCTCTCGAGCTGTTCCAGAAGCTCCCGATGCCCAGATGGGTGGTCGGGATAGACGAACTTGACCTCGAAAGCTTCTCCCTCTATTCAAAGCCCGAAGTGAGTGATGAGGTCAGGGACTGGGATGATCTGCCCGAGAACATCAGGAGAACATTTGAGCGTCTCAACATCCCCGAGATAGAGAAGAAGTTCCTGTCCGGTCTCACGGCCGTTTTCGACAGCGAGAGCGTCTACTCCCAGCTCAAGGAGGAGTTCGAAAAGAAGGGCATAATCATGATGCCCATGGAGGAGGCCGTGCAGAGGTACCCGGACCTCGTGAAGAGGTACTTCGGCAAGGTGTTCCCGCCCGGGGACCACAAGTTCTCAGCCTTACACCACGCCCTCTGGAGCGGAGGGGCCTTCGTTTACATCCCGAAGGGGGTCAGGGTTCCGTTTCCGATAGAGGCCTTCTTCGTCATAGGCTCTGCTCTGGAGGGGCAGTTCGAGCACACCCTGCTAATCGCGGATGAAGGGAGCTACGTCCACTTCATCGAGGGCTGCAGCGCACCGATGTACAAGGGCTTCTCCTTCCACGACGGCATGGTCGAGATATACGCCCACAAGAACGCCACAGTCAAGTTCACGACGATACAGAACTGGAGCAGGAACGTCATCAACTTCAACAACAAGCGCGCCATCGTGGAAGACAACGCCTACGTCGAGTGGGTCGAGGGGAGCATCGGGAGCCACGTAACCTACACCTACCCCTCAAGCGTCCTCAAGGGAGAGGGGGCGAGGACTGCCCAGTACGTTGTGTCGCTCAGCAACGGTCCCTACCTGAAGGACACCGGGGCCAAGACGTGGCATCTCGCCAGGAACACGAGCTCAAAGATAGTCTCAAAGAGCATAAGCGCCAACGGCGGGATAAACATCTACCGCGGGATGGTGAGGGTAGTCAAGGGGGCCGTGAACTCGACGGCGGCGGTCTCGTGCGATTCGCTCATCCTCGATGAGGAGAGCAAGGCCTACACCTACCCGCACAACCAGAGCGACGAGCCGGGCGCGAGCATAATCCACGAGGCGACGACCGGAAAGCTCGGCGAGGACAAGCTCTTCTACATGAACCAGAGGGGCATAAGCGAGGAGGAGGCGAAGAGCCTCATAGTCATCGGCTTCATCAGTGAGGTCCTCGAGGGACTGCCCTTCGAGTACGTTCAGGTCCTCAAGAAGGTCATAGAGCTTGAGTTCAGCGAGGTTGGGGGTGTCGGATGATGTTTGGGGTAACTCAGGAGCTTCTCGAGAGGCTCGAGTACCAGAAGTACGGCGACAGCCCGACGATTAAGAGCTACACCAAGTGGAAACTCTTTGAGGAGAACTCACCGCTCAGACTCCCGACGGAAGCGGAGCCGGGAGAGGTTCCGGTGAAGGGTAACGTCCTCCTTTCGGGAAGCGGGGCTGAGTTCAGCCTTCCAGCTGGAGTTGAGCTGGACGAGGGGACGCTGGGCCTCTCTCAGCCGGGGGAGTCGAGGATACTCGGCTTCCACTTCTACGCCCTCAAGAAAGCCTACAGGCTCAGGATCACCCGGGACCTCTTTGAGCCGCTCGTGATAGTCTCCCACCTCTCGGGGAAGGCCTTCGTCAGCCACCACATCAGCATCGAGGCCGAGAACGTCAGGGCCCCGATAGTAATCTACGACATGGCCGAAGGGGGCACGAAGTCCCTCCTGGTCGAGCTCAAGGCGAAGGATGCGGAGCTTGAGATCCTGACCGTTGGAAGGCACAGGGGGCTCTCTCATTACCTCCTCAGGGCGAGCCTCGGCGGCAAAAGCCGGGTCAGGGCGTTCACGGTGGTAAGCGGTGGGGAGATGAGCCACCACCGCGAGGACTACTCCCTCGAGGGGCCGGAAAGCGAGCTCATCCTCAGGGGCATGCCGATGGCGGTAGGTAACGCCGTTGACTACGTCACCAACGTCCTTCAGTACGGTAAAAGGAGCAGGAGCGAGACGAGGGTTCACGGCTTCTCCTACGAGAACGGTTGGACGGTTCACAGGGGCACCGCGAAGGTCTTCGAGAGTGCCAGAAACGCGTCCAGCGGCGTGGTCTCGGAGGTCACCGTGATGGACAGGGGCTCGCTCGGGGTTAGCGTGCCGATGCTCGAGGTGGACACCGGTGAGGTCGAGGCCGCGTTCCACTCCTCCACCGTGAGGCAGTTCGACGAGGATGCGCTCTTCTACCTCCGCTCGAGGGGCCTGGACAGCGACGAGGCGCTCAGCCTGTTCGTCCACGGCATCGGCGAAGCTTTGAGTGGCCACCTCGAGAGGCTCCGCGGCAAGGCCAGGGGGAACGTCGGGGAGCTGATAGAGGGGCTCCTTTGATTCCATGATTTTTTGAATTATTTCCTTGAGTTTTCTATGGACTGCTGGACTTGGCCCTGGAGGTTCCTCCGGTGCCAACGTCTGGCGTTAACGATAATGTTTAACTTCGAATATTCTCGTGACATTGTTCATTTTCGCCAAAAGTTATTAGGCATGAATGTTCACATCTATATGGCGATGCCCATGTATGGCAACTGGGGAAGGTTTCTGCGCGTAAACCTCTCCACCGGAGAGGTGAAGGTTGAGGAGTACGACGAGGAGCTGGCCAAGAAGTGGCTCGGGAGCAGGGGGCTTGCGATATATCTCCTCCTCAAGGAGATGGATCCAAAGGTCGACCCGCTGAGCCCGGAGAACAAGCTGATAATAGCCCCGGGCCCGCTGAGCGGGACGAGCGCTCCAACCGGAGGTAGGTATAACGTCGTCACGAAGAGCCCAGCAACGGGTTTCATAACGATGTCCAACTCGGGAGGATATTTCGGAGCGGAGCTCAAGTTCGCCGGATGGGACGCCATCGTCGTGGAGGGCAAGGCCGAGAAGCCCGTCTACATCTACGTAAAGGACGATGACGTCGAGATCAGGGATGCGTCCCACATCTGGGGCAAGCTCGTGAGCGAGACCGAGGAGACGATAAGAAAGGAGATCGGAAGCAAGAGGCTCAGGATAGCCTCGATCGGTCCGGCTGGAGAGAACCTCGTTAAGTTCGCTGCGGTCATGAACGATGGACACAGGGCCGCAGGCAGGGCGGGCGTCGGTGCCGTGATGGGAAGCAAGAACCTGAAGGCCATAGCCGTCGAGGGAAGCAAGACCGTGCCGGTAGCGGACAAGCAGAAGTTCATGCTAACGGTTAGGGAGAAGATCAACAAGCTGAGGAACGACCCGGTCGCGGGAGGCGGACTCCCGAAGTTCGGTACCGCGGTTCTCGTCAACATAATCAACGAAAACGGCCTTTACCCAACGAGGAACTTCCAGACGGGTGTCTATGAGCACGCCTACGAGCAGAGCGGTGAGGCGATGGCGGCGAAGTACCTGATCAGGAACCAGCCGTGTTACGCGTGCCCGATTGGCTGTGGCAGGGTCAACAAGCTTCCGACCGTTGGAGTCACCGAGGGGCCGGAATACGAGAGCACCTGGGCCCTTGGGGCGAACCTCGGTATAAACGACCTCGCGAGCATAATCGAGGCAAACCACATGTGCGACGAGCTCGGTCTCGACACCATCTCAACCGGTGGAACCCTCGCAACGGCGATGGAGCTCTACGAGAAGGGGTTCATAAAGGACGAGGAGCTTGGGGACGCTCCACCGTTCAGGTGGGGCAACACGGAGGTCCTCCACTACTACATCGATAAGCTCGCGAGGAGAGAGGGATTTGGGGATAAGCTCGCCGAGGGTGGCTACCGCCTCGCGGAGAGCTACGGACACCCCGAGTACTCCATGAGCGTCAAGAAGCTCGAGCTTCCGGCTTATGACCCGCGCGGTGCTGAAGGGCACGGCCTCGGTTACGCGACCAACAACCGCGGTGGATGCCACATAAAGAACTACATGATAAGCCCCGAGATCCTCGGCTATCCTTACAAGATGGATCCCCATGATGTGAGCGATGATAAGGTCAAGATGCTGATACTCTTCCAGGACCTCAGCGCCCTCATCGATGCGGCCGGTCTGTGCCTCTTCACGACCTTCGGCCTGGGAGCAGATGACTACCGCGACATGCTCAACGCGGCCCTCGGCTGGGACCTCTCCACAGAGGACTACCTCAAGATAGGCGAGAGGATATGGAACGCCGAGCGCATCTTCAACCTCAAGGCCGGCCTCGACCCGGAGAGGGATGATTCCCTTCCAAAGCGCTTCCTCGAGGAGCCCATGCCGGAGGGCCCGAACAAGGGTCACGTGGTCAGGCTCAAGGAGATGCTACCGCGCTACTACAAGCTCCGCGGCTGGACGGAGGACGGAAGGGTTCCGAAGGAGAAGGCCGAGGAACTCGGCATCGGGGAGTTCCTCTGATCCCGCTTTTGGCCCTTTTAAAAATTTTTTCACTCGAAAACTTTTTTTAAGTTGGGATTCCACTTTCATAAAACGGTGGTAGGCCATGGTTAAAGTCAAGGTTTTTGCCACTCTTATAGAGATAACTGGACGGAGGATCCTGGAGGTCCCCGCGGGGAACGTGGGGGAGCTTCTGGAAAAGCTCTACGCGACGTATCCCGGCTTCAAAGAGGAGCTCGAGAAGGGTTTCATGATACTGGTCAACGGGAAGAACATCGAGCACCTTCAGGGTCTGCAGACACCGCTTGAGGAGAACGACGTTGTGAGCATCTTCCCCCCTGCCGGAGGGGGCTGAAATGGAAAAGGAGTACACCTTCACCCTCTGGGACGGTAAGGTCATCGTGAAACCCAGGCTCGACATGAAGTACCTCTACATAGAGATAACGAGCAGGTGCAATCTCAAGTGCGAGATGTGCTTCAAGCAGTACTGGGAAGACACCGAGGGGGACATGGACTATGAGCTCTTCCTCAAGATACTCGACGATGCGGGGGAGTTCCCGAACCTCAGGATGATCTACTTCGGTGGGATAGGGGAGCCGGCGGTTCACCCGCGCTTCATGGACATGGTCCGCGAGGTGAAGAGGAGGGGCTTTGCCCTCGGGATGAGCACCAACGGAACCCTGCTGACGGATGAGATGCTGAGGGAGTTCGCGGAGCTCGGTGTCGACCTCGTCTACTTCTCAATGGACACGGTCCCGACGGCCGCCAACGCCATAACCCTCGGTCACATAACATCTGCATTAACTGCGGAGAAGATTAGGAAGCTCGTGAAGTATCGTGAAGAGATGGGAACCCACAAACCAAGCATAGGCGTTGAGGTCGTCGTGACGAAGGAGAACTACAAAGATCTTCCGGCGCTCGCGAGGTACTTACGGGATCTGAACGTTGACGCAATGCTCGTCTCGAACCTCATTCCCATGGCGGAGGAACAAGTTAAGGATATAGTCTACGATGGGAGCGTTGACATGACGCCCGTGGTTGACAAGCTCCAGAAAATAGCCAACTCCGGGCTCTACATAAAGATACCAAAGTTCGAGCTCAAGACCGAGAGGCAGTGTGACTTCGACGAGAACAACGTCGCCGTCGTGAGGTGGGACGGGGAGGTTTCGCCGTGCTACAGGTTCCTCCACACCTACTATGAGTACATCTTCGGCAGGAAGAAGAAGGTAAACGCCTACTCCTTCGGCAACGTCCGTGAGAAGAGCCTCGCGGAGATATGGACAAGCGAGAAATACACCTGGTTCCGTTTTACCATGAAGAACTACATGTACCCCTCGTGCACCGACTGCGAGCTCAGGGACGCGTGCGATTTCGTGAAGACAAGCGACATCGACTGCTGGGGGAACGAACCGAGCTGCGCCGACTGCCTCTGGGCGAGGAGATTAATCTTCTGCCCCATCCCGCAGTACATGTTCGGGAAGTTCTTCTGAGTCCTCTTAGGGCTCCGTGCATGCCCCTCATTTTTGCTTCCGACTTAACACTTGACTTTTAATTCCTGTTCATCACAAATCTAATTTCGGATAGTCCTGTTCTCTTGGATTCACAACTTCAGCTATGCCATGAACATCTTGATTGCAATGAGCGGTGGTCTTGAAAATCAAAAACAAAGAGGTCTCAGGAGTCGCCGGAGTAGGATATCGCTCCCGCCGGGCAGATTCTTTGGCAGCCCCTGCAAAACTCCACGCAGTTTTCGGGGTTGGCAACTCTGGGTTTTCCGGGATTGGAGGGAACCTCGTAGACCCCGTGGGGGCAGAAGTTGGCACAAGTTAAGCATTCAATGCACTTTTCGTAATCTATTATGGGATACCAGTTCTTGGCCATGTTTCCTCACTCCTTAACTCCATTGGGCATAGCTTCCTCTATCGCTTTAATGGCCTCGTCAGTGGTCATGTTCCTGATCTCAATGCCAATGAATTTTTTCTCATCAAAGCCAAGCTCCTTAAACGTCCATCCGAACATCTTCTTCTGCATAACAGGGTCGCAACCCGCTACAAAGAGCTTTTCTATGTCTTCTCCGTTCTTTAGGAGGGTTTTCCAGAAGTTGTCCCCGTCCGTGGCGCAAAGCTGCGGGTGTATTGCCACAAAATCAACTTTCCCCTCCCTTCTAAAGTGGTTCAGGATCTCAAAGACATTCATCTTTTGAAAGGATGGGCAGGTGCCCTGACATACACAGAGGATTAAACCTTTCATTCCTTTCATTGTTATCACCTCGCTAATAACTGGGAAACCCTTGTTTAAAAATTTTTTCATATGTAATTATTTTCAACCGAAGGTTCCCAACCGGGGGCTTTCCAAACATTTAAAACCCTCTTCATATGAGAACGTATTGATGGATATGCTGATCCTCAGAAACGTTACCTACTCCATAGACGGCAGGCGGATAGTCGACGAGGTTAACATGCAATTCAAGGAGGGCATGAGCTATTCCATTCTGGGGCCCAACGGGGCCGGGAAATCCACAATAGCCCGCATCCTCATGGGGGTAATTAAGCCGAGCGAGGGAAAGGTTCTGCTCGATGGGAGGGACATCACCGATCTGGGTGTGACGGAGAGAGCCAAACTTGGGATTTCTTTACTCTGGCAGGAACCGGCCCGCTATGAAGGGATAACCGTCGGGGAATACCTCACCCTCGGGGAAAAGCTGAAAGTGACTGAGGATGAATTGAGGAAAGTCTTTGAGATAGTTGGGCTGTCCTATGACCTCTACCTCCGCAGATTCGTGGACAAGGGGCTCAGCGGAGGGGAGAGGAAAAGGATCGAGCTCGCCTCTATCCTGCTTTTGAAACCGCGGTACGCCATCCTCGACGAACCTGACTCAGGACTGGATATAACTGCGAGTGATTTGATAGACAGAACCCTGAGATATTTGAAGAAGACGGGCACGACGGTGATTCTGATCACGCACCACGAGGAAATCGCAAGGAAAACCGACTTCAGCTACTTCCTCTGCGGGGGAAGGGTTGTGCGGAAAGGGTTTTCTGAGGAGGTCGTTGAGTACTACAAGAGGGCATGTGGAAAATGTCCGCTTCTGGAAGGGATGAGAGATGGTCATTAAGATGGATAGGGTGAAGGAGTACGAGGCCCTGGTCGAGGTTTACGAGAATGAGGGCCTGGATACCTCCCTCTTTGGGAACAGGATAGCGGCGATAATAATCAGCGGGGACAAAATACTTGGAGTGAACAACGTTGAGGGTGTTGAGATAGTCGGCGAGGAGATAGAGGACGGCGTCAAGGCGACTGTGAAGATCGATGATAACATTGAGCTCCCCTTCCCGGTACATCTCTGCACCGGCTTCCTGAAGAACGAGGGCTATCAGAGGGTGATTTTTGATATAACCACCGGAAAGAACTCAAAAGTTAAGTTCCTCTCGCACTGCATCTTCCCCTACGCCAAAGACTTCACCCACGATGCCTACGCCACGATTAAAATCGGCGAGGGTTCGACTGTTATTTACGAGGACGAGCACGTTCACGGCGAGGGCGTCAGGATGATAAGCAGGACCGATGTGGAGGTCGGGAAGAAAGGAGGGTACGTCGGAAGGTTCTCCCTGAGCAAACACCGCGCGAAGGAACTCAAGCTCGAGATGAACGTTAACCTCGATGATTACGCCGTTGCCGAGCTCGTCTCGAAGATAAAGGCCGTTAAGGACGACTCCGTCGAGGTAAAAGAGATAGCCCGCCTCAACGGGAAATCCTCCAGAGCAAACCTGAAGAGCACCGTTATAGCCTTTGACGATGCAAAGGCAAACGTGATAAACGAGGCCTACGGCATTGGTGACTACGCAAAGGGGCACGTGGAGTGCCACGAGGTGGTGAAGGGAAACGCGGACGTCCAGACGATACCCCTCCTCAGGGTGAGGAACGACAAGGCGGAGCTCACCCACGAGGCATCGATAGGCAGGATAAACGAGGCCCAGCTCGTTCAGCTCATGGCGAAGGGATTAACCGAGGACGAGGCGGCGGAGTTGATAATCGAGGGCCTTTTAAGGGGATGAGGGGATCAAGGCCGGACTATCTCAACTTCCCCCTTTATCTTCTCCGCCCCAACCGTGTTGAACACGGTCCCGTACTTCTCGGCGAGTTCCTTCACCCTTAGAATCTTCTTCTCGTCTTCTCCCGTGGTTATGGTTATTTTATAAGTAATCTCCTTCAGCTGAGGCTCTTCTAAGCCGCGCCACCCCCTAACTTCAACGTTCAGGGCTTTAACATCGAGCCGCATTTTCTTAATGAGCCTCCCCCAGTTGACCATCAAACATCCACCGATAGCGGAGAGGAGCATCTCCGTCGGGTTCGGACCCCTGTTGTTCCCATCGGTGTTCGTATCTATGAAAAAGGCAAATTCCCTGACCCTGGCCTCGCTTCCCACGTTTCCGTCCCATTCGAGTTCCGCTTTGTATTCGAGTCTCTCCATGGTTCCCACCGGGACAATTGAAGCTGGCTTCTATAAAAGACTTACCGGAATCAGGTGGTCCGTAAACAGACCTTGAAGAATTTCAGGTAGTGCTTCGGTGGGATTGGAAGGAGACTTTCTGGGGGCTTCTCTCGCCCCCGTTTCACGCCTCTACGGAGGAAACGGCGCTAACCTTTCGTTTCCAACTTTTTGTTCTCGAAATCCACAAAAAGACCCGGCGATAACTGACCCTCATGAAGGCCGAGGTGAAGGGACTGGCGATTATCCTTCTGGCATCCTTTGGAGTGGGCTCGCTCGCGCTCTACCTCCTCGGGATGGTGGGATTTATCCCCAAGTTCTTCGCCCTGGCCCTGAGCGACTCCATTAACCCCTGCACCTTCGTGATATACACGATGCTCCTCATAGCGCTCTCAGTCAGGGAGGTGTCGAAGGGACGGCTTTACCTCATCGGCGCCGCCTTTATCCTGGCCGTTTACGTCTCCTACTACCTTCTCGGCGTCGGCCTGCTCTACTTCGCCGGCCATCTCCCCCTCTGGGTCGCGGGAATAGCGGCGGTAGCCTTTGGATTATACACGATGGTCACGGGCCTGATGGAGCGCTCCCGCATCGGGGATAAAGGTGAGATCAGAAGGAGGATGTTCAGGAGCGATGCAACGGCCTTGGGGGCCTTCACGCTGGGGGTTATAGTTTCGACCACCCTCCTGCCGTGCTCCGCTGGTAGCTACCTCGTCTACGCGATAATAATCTCGCGGACCGGGAAGGCGCTCGCTTTCCTCCTCCTCGCCCTCTACAACGTGGTCTTTGTCCTTCCGTTGGTCGTCATACTGCTGGCGATGGGGAGCGTAACCGAGAGCAAGCGCTTTTCCCAGGCGATGGTGAGGAGGAGCAGGGAGCTCTCGGTTGTGGCCGGAGCCCTGCTGGTGGCCATAGGCCTCTGGGTTCTCTCGGGGGCGTCACCTTAGGCCAAGCTTTTCCCTCACCCGCCTTTCGAACTCCCCGAAGTTAGGCACCCCCACGAACTCCACGCGGTTGTCTATGAGTATCGTCGGCGTTCCAAGGATGTTGTGCTCCATCGCCTTCCTCCGGCCTTCCGGCGTCGCAACGCTCAGTTCCCTCGCCACGACCCCTTTGTATTTCCTCTCGAGTTCCTGAGCCATTGCCCAGGCTATCGGGCAGTAAGGACAGCCGGGCGACGTTATAACTTCGATGACGACTTTGGGCCCCTTTGGCTTCTCCTCGATCATTCCCGCCCTCTTCATGAGTTCAAGCATCTTCTTTCTCCGTATCATCTCGAGCTCGTCCATACCCTCACCCCCGAATAACGGAACTCATGGGAATTTAAAAGGATTCTATGAAGGGAGCCTCATCGAAGTCAATCCCCGATTGCGAGGTGCACCGCCAGCAGTATCGCAAACAGGACGGCAAGGGCCGTATGGACCGTCTTCCAGTAGCCCAGCAGCCCGACGAACCTCCTTGCCTTCCTCCTGTCGTGCTTCTTTGCCGCGATGAGAATCCTTCCGTAGACGTATCTACCGAAGAAACCGCTCAGGTTCAGGAGTATCAGGAGAATGGCCATACCCAGACCCGTGCCCCCGCGGAGTCCGCTGTACGTGGGGGATGAGAGGAAGTGGACGAAGGCCAGCAGCGTCCCCGTTATCGTGAGGAAGTGGTGAATGGTGATGGGATAAACGGGACCGAACACCGTTACGTAGGGATGGGCGGGTCTTATCTCAAATCCCCACTCGCTTGACTTTTTGTGGACTATAAGGAGCTTCCGCTTCGTCAGCGAGTAATAGACCACGCCAACCGCTATGAGGCCCACCCCGAGGGCGGTCAGTCCTCCGTATCCCGCCTCCAGCTCTCCTTCACCCTCCGCCATGACGAGCGGGGCCATTAAAAGGGTCGATAAAAAGAAAGCCATAAAGCGCTTCACCGGCACCATCTCAGAGGGCACCGCTTCCAGGGCCGCATATCTTTGCGAAGGGGCAGACCGAGCAGTCCTCCGTGTAGGGCCTGAGGTAGGGTTCCCCTTTAACCTCTTTGGTTACCTCCCTCGCCCGCTCCATCGCCTCCTCGTCCCCCTCGAGGACGAGGGTAACGCTCCCCTCGGCTTCCCCGGCACCTCCTGCGGCTATCGGGATGGCCTCAACGCCCGCAAGAATTCTGTAGGCCTCAACTTCGGTAACCGGGTGGGAGTGGGGTATAGGCACGAGCGCCGCGTAGAGGCCCGTCCCCCAGTCGAAGGAGTGTATGCCCGTGAGCCTGGCGCTCTCCTCCACGGGCGTCGGCACGAACTTCTCGAGGCTCACCGGCGTTATCGTGAAGACCCCCTTGGTTATCGTCCAGCCGTAGGTTTTCCCTATCGTCCCGCCGTCGGGGGCGGCCGCGAAAACCGCCACGTTCCAGTTGATGTCTATCGCGTTGGCGCCCTTGATGAAGACATCCCTCGGCCCCATCCTTTTGAGGGCCTCGAGCGGGTCGTCGAAGGGCTCGCCCCTGTAGAGGACGAGGTGCTTCGGCCAGGTCTCCTTCGGTGTGACGCAGGTTCTACCCCTGCTTATAACTCCGACCGTCCACTTCTCCTTCTCGATGTCCTCGCCGAGTATCTCCTCGGCCACGTAGGCCGCGGTGGTACCCGTGGCTATGTACACGAAACCGTGTTTGAGGGCGTCCTGAACTTCCGGCATCGCCGCAACGGCCCTGGCGATGAGCCTCTTGCCCTCAGGCGGCGTGAGTGTAACGAGGGCCCTTTTCATTTCAACCACCTCATTGAGAATCTCCTCAAAACGTATTAAACTTTGTCTTAGCCGGGCCGAGGGGACTTAGATCACCCGAAAAGTTCGAGGCAGACGCGGCACTCCTCGGGGTTTACCTCGGGGTCGATCTTTGAGTGGAAAGAGCAGACGTAACCCTTTCCGAGCATCTCCAGGGAGATCTCAACCAAACGCCTGTGAATATAGTATTCATCGGGCTTTCTCTCGATGACCTCCTCCACGAGAGACCGGAGTTCCCCGTCTATATCGGGGTATCGGGAAACGTCCACCAGCGCGCCCCTGTCCATCCCGAGGTATCGAGAAACGGCGGACTGGGTTATGTGGAGCAACTCCGCTATCTCTACCTGTTTGAGCCCCTTCTCGCGGAGTATCTCGACGAGTCTCCTTCTCAGCGAGGGGTAAACGTAGCGCGAGGCCACCTCGAAGGCGTTGGTCCTCATGGTAGAGTTTATGACGGATGGAATATTTAAGGGTTTCCACGAGATTTTGGGATTCCAAGGGTCCCTTGCTATCGGACTCACCACAACCCGGGGCTGACGTTCAGGATATGATGTGGAAGGGGGTAAAGTGGAGGAGGGTTCCGCCTTTGCGAAGGATGTAGATTGATCTCCTCTCCCTTTTCTCCTTTCCTACCTCTTGAAAAATGGAAGTGTTTAATTAGCTATTTCAATAATTAAAGAATCAAGGAAAAGTTCAGGCTTTGATCCTTTTGATGGCCCTAAGTTCCTCCATCATCTCCTCAAACTTCCCGTCGCTCATCCCGATGAGCTCCTTCGCCTTCCTCAGGGTTATCGTTTTTGCGAGGCTCCTCCTCGTCCCGGGGGTCTCGAGGGGCGAGAAACCGTACTTCACGAGTACCCTCAACGACTCCGGGTAGGCCTTGAGGAGCTTGCCCACGTTGGTATTCTCCGTTATCTCGTCCAGCTTATCGTCGCACTCCCTGACTTCCATCGAGAGCTCCCTTGAGTTCTCGGTCTTCGTTACCCTGAGGACGAACGCCCCTCCGACCTCCTTAACCTCGATCTCGTAACCCGCTTCCTCGAGCCCTGGAATGAAATCGACGAAGGGCCTGTCGCCTATCACCTCGAGGGTCTCTCTTACTTTGAGCTTACCTAGGGCCTCCGCAATCCTAATCGCCGGCTGGGGAGGCTGTACTCCACGGACGTCGAGCATCATCTTTTATCACCGTTCCTTTTATGACATGCGACATATAAACGTTGCTGGGCAACTATGTCCAGAAACACTTAAAAGTACCTAATATGACACTTGTCATGAAGGTGATAAAGTGACCGAATTACTAAACAATCGTGAACACAAGAAGGAGGAACTGAAGAAGCTCATCCTCAGGATTCACAACGGGGAAGACGTTAACACCCTTAAAGAGGAGTTCCGCCAGGTTCTGAGCGGTATCTCGCCCCTTGAGATTCCAATCGTAGAGCAGGAACTCGTTAAGGAGGGCGTCTCTGCCAAGGACATAGCGAAGATGTGCGACCTCCACGTCGAGCTTTTCAGGGAGTCCGTGGCCGGAACGGACGAACTCGAGGAGAGGGACCTGCCGGACGGCCACCCTCTCAAGACGCTCTACGCTGAGAATAAGGAGATAATGAAGGACGCCGAGATGCTGAACCTCTACGCGAGAACATTAGCTTCGACGAAGGACGAAAGGATGGGGAAGGAGATCCTTGGCGTTCTGGAGGAGCTGATCAGTGACCTCAGGGGGGTCGGCTTCACCCACTACAACAGGGAGGAGATGCTGATCTTCCCGTACATCGAGCGCAGGGGACTTACCGCGATAGCCACCGTCCTCTGGACGAAACACGACGAGATAAGGTTTATGATAAAGCACTTTGCGGAGCTTCTGAAGAGGAAGAACGAGCTCCCCTGGGACGAGTTCACCTCCAGATTGGTGGAGAAAGGTGGGAAGCTCTCCTTCGCTCTCAGCGATATGGTATTCAGGGAGAATAACATCTACTACCCAACCCTCAAGGCCCTACTCACAGACGGCGAGTGGAAGGCCATCAGGGAGCAGGAAGAGGAGATGGGCTTTTACAAGGTTAACCCGCCCGCATGGGATCCCGGCGAGGACGTCAAGCCCCTCCATCCCTGGGAGATAGACCCGGAGCTCAGCGTTGAACAGCTCCTAGGCCTTCCAAAGGAGGTCCAGCAGGCACTGAAGGGAAAACCGCTGGAATTCGATAAATCGGAGCTCAAGCGCGAGGGCGACGTAGACATGGGCACTGGTTATATGAACGTCGAAGAGCTCAGGGCGGTATTCGAGGCACTCCCCGTTGACGTGACGTTCATCGATAGGGACGACCGCGTCAGGTTCTTCTCACCCGGCGAGAGGATATTCGACAGAACCCTCTCCGTGCTCGGAAGGCCGGTCCAGCTCTGCCACCCGCCGAAGAGCGTCCATATCGTCAACAGGATCCTGAGGGCCTTCAAGGAGGGCAGGAAGAGCGAGGCGACCTTCTGGCTCCACCTCGGTCCGAAGTACGTTTACATCAAGTACGTGCCGCTCTTCGATAAGGGCGGGAACTACATGGGGACGCTTGAGATGACGATGGACATCGCCGAGTACAGGAAGATTGAAGGTGAGAAGAGGCTCCTCGACTGGAGGGTTGAGGTTAAAAGGGAAACCACCTAACATAATACGGGTGTGAATGATGATGGGAAAACCCGAGATATTTAAAAGGCGCGTTGAGCGCTTTCAGGAGCTCCTGAGGGAGAACGATATAGACGGAGCGGTGATAAGAACCCTCTCGAGTTTCATATACTTCACGGGGATCAAGTGGTTGCGGCCGAGCCTCCTTATCCCGGCTGAGGGGGAGCCCATCGTCTACACCGTCAAGGGTGAGGCCGAGCTCTTCAGGCAGAGGAGCTGGATAGAGAACGTCGTGGAGTTCCAGCGCGCCGAGGAGCTCATGGCGGGCGTCGTAAGCTGGATAGGCAGGAACGGCTTTGGGAGGGTCGGGCTCGAGTTCGGGATCGAGAGGGACGCTTACCTCATATTCCTGAAGATATTCGAGCGCCTCAACCCGACGGTCGAGGTCGTTGACGTATTCGACCTGACCATGAGGCTTAGAATGGTGAAGGACGAGTGGGAGCTCGACAACATCAGGAGTGCCGGGAGGATAGCGGCAAGGGGCATGAAGGTCGCGGAGGAGACGATAAAACCCGGACTAAGCGAGCTTGAGGTGGCGGCTGAGGTGGTCAGGGAGCTCATGCTCAGCGGGAGCGAGGATCCGAAGGTCTACGTCTCGACGACGCCGAGGGCCCACGCCGAGCCCTTCAGAGACCTCAAGGTTCCCGAAAACGGCGTGGTTACGGTCGTCATAGGCGCCGACTACAACCACTACTACGCCAACACCGCGAGGACCTTCGTCGTCGGGGAGCCGGGCGAGAGGGTTAAGAAGGCCATAGAGGTCAAGGAGGAGGCATACCGGATGGCGCTCGAGGAGACCCGGGTTGGCGTTACGCTGAACGCGGTGGAAAGGAAGCTCGAGAAGTTCTACAGGGAGAGGGGCTTTGGCGGTTCTTACATAGCGGGCTACACCCACGGCGTCGGTCTCCTCATAGAGGAGCCGCCGATAGCCACGATAGTCGTTCCCCAGAGGGCCGCGAAGGTTCGGGAGAACATGGTTCTGACGGTTATACACTCACCCCTCATGATCCCCGAGGGCGCGATAAAGCATGAGGACACTTACATAGTGAAGAAGGACGGGCTGGAGAGGGTTACCTAAAACACCCTCGCGTAGCCCCACTTTTTCACGCTCGTCAGGATCGATGTTTCCGTGCTCCTTATTCCCTCCACCTTTCCGAGCTTTTCTATGAGGAAACTCTCCAGCTCCTGAAGGTCTTTCACGGTCACCTGCATAAGGATGTCGTGCGCTCCCGTTGCTATGCCGAGGACGTCCACCTCTGGCAGTTTGCTCAGCTCCTCAGCGGCCTTTTTGATTTTGCTCGGCTCAACGTCCACCGCTATGAAGGCGACTATGGTGTAACCGGCCTTGAAGGGGTTTATCAGCGCCGCAAACTTTCTGATGACGCCCTTCTCTCGGAGTTTCTTCACGCGAAGCCTCACCGTTGATTCGGGGACCTTGAGCCTTCTGGCTATCTCGGAGTAGCTCGCCCTCCCGTCCTCCTGGAGGACGTGGAGTATCCTCCTGTCGAGTTCGTCGATATGCCCATTATTCAGCATTATTTACCACCATTTTTGCTGATTTATTGATAATCTTTTAAATATTTCCGCTAAATCAGTAAAATTTAGGCGAAATCCATATTAATTTCAAACGCGTATAGCAGTACGGTGAGGGTATGGGTTCACCGAGTAAGGAGGAGGTTCTGGAGCGCTATTCACGGGTTTTTCCAAGGGCGGCGCGCGTAACGTACGCGCCCATAGTCGGGGTCAAAGCCAGGAACGCCCTCGTCTGGGACGTTGAAGGCAGGGATTACATAGACTTCCTGAGCGATGCGGCGGTTCAGAACGTCGGTCACAACAATCCGCGGGTTGTAGAGGCGATAAAGGAGCAGGCGGAAAGGTTAATCCACTTCACGTTCATCTACGGCTTTCCCCTTGAGCCCCTTCTTTTGGCCGAGAAGCTGGCAAAGATAGCGCCGGTTGAGAATCCAAAGGTGAGCTTTGGACTGACAGGGAGCGACGCCAACGACGGCGCGATAAAGTTCGCGAGGGCTTATACTAAGAGAAGGGCCATCTTGAGCTATCTCAGGAGTTATTACGGTTCAACCTACGGTGCGATGAGCGTAACCGGCCTCGAGTTCGAGGTTCGCTCCATCGTCGGCGAGCTGAGTGACGTTCACTACATCCCCTACCCGAACTGCTACCGCTGTCCCTTCGGCAAAGAGCCCGGGAGCTGTCACTTTGAGTGCCTCGACTACTTGAAATCCAAGTTCGAGGGAGAAGTCTACGCGGACGGGGTTGCCGCCCTCTTCGCCGAGCCGATACAGGGCGATGCCGGCATGATCGTTCCTCCTAAGGATTACTTCAAAAGGCTGAAGAGGATCCTCGATGAACACGGTATCCTCCTGGTGGTTGACGAGGTTCAGAGCGGACTCGGGAGAACGGGGAGGTGGTTCGCGATAGAGCACTTCGGAGTTAAACCTGACGTAATAACCCTGGCGAAGCCCCTCGGCGGGGGACTCCCGATAAGCGCGATAATCGGTAGGGGAGAAATCCTCGATTCCCTGCCGCCCCTCGGGCACGCGTTCACGCTCAGCGGAAACCCCGTGGCGAGCAGGGCGGCCCTGGCCGTTATCGAGGAAATTGAGGAGAAAGACCTTCTGAGGAGGGCCGAGAGACTGGGAAAACGCGCGAAAAAGCGGCTGGATAGGATGAAGGAGGAGCACGAGCTCATAGGCGACGTCCGCGGCCTCGGTCTGATGCTCGGTGTTGACCTCGTCAAGGACCGGGAAACGAAGGAAAGGGCCTATGAAGAGGCGAGAAAGGTTGTGTGGCGGGCCTACGAGCTCGGTCTAATAGTTGCCTTCCTCCAGGGCAACGTCCTGAGGATACAGCCACCGCTCACGATAGAGGAGGAGCTCCTCGATGAGGGCCTGGACAGGCTGGAGCGGGCCGTAGGTGACGTTGAGGAGGGCAGGGTCCCGGACGAGGTTCTGACGAAGGTTCAGGGATGGTGATTAACATTTTTCTGTTTATTTTCATCTCTTCCGAAAGCTTTTTAAACTAATTTTTACACAGGATGAGCGGGCTTCAATGGAAAGGATGGAAGCTGTTGAAAGTCAGGTTCTAAAGGTTGGAATTGAGGAAAGAGTCGAGCCCGTGAAGGCTTTGGTTTTCGGACTCCAGCACGTTCTGGCGATGTTCGGGGCCACCGTCACGGTACCGCTCGTCGTTGGCGGTGCCATCGGCCTTGGTGGCTCCGAGGTTGCCCTCATGATCCAGGCGGTTCTGCTGGCGATGGGAATAGCGACACTACTCCAGACGACGATCGGGTCGCGGTATCCCATAGTCCAGGGGTCGAGCTTCGCCTTCATTCCCGGGCTGATAACCATAGGTTCGAGCCTCGGAATGGCCGCCGTCCAGGGCGCCCTGATAGTTGGGGGGCTCATCGAGGCCGCCGTAGGGTGGCTCGGGATAATCGGGAAGGTGAGGAAACTTTTCACCCCTCTGGTCACGGGCGTTACGATAACCCTCATCGGCTTCAGCCTCGCCGACGTCGCCGTCAAGAACTTCTTCAACTTCTACGCGGATCCGTCAGGGGGGACCATTCCGAGGGCAACCCTCGTGGCCGCGGTGACCTTTCTGACGACGGTCTTCGTGGCGCTGAGGGCAAAGGGGAGTCTCAGGGCGATGCCCGTCGTTGTGGGCGCGGCGGTTGGCTACCTGCTGAGCGTTCCACTCGGCCTCGTGGACTTCGGGACTGTACGGGACATGCCACTTGTGGGCATTCCGCGGCCCTTCCCGTGGGGCGCTCCCGTCTTCGACACCACCGCGGTAGTCCTGCTCCTCTTCGCCTTCATGGTGAGCATAATCGAGAGCGTCGGCGATTACCACGCCATAGCGGCCGTAACCGGCTCCGAGATAACCGAGGGGAGAATAGCGAGGGGCATAGGAAGCGAGGGCTTGGCTTGTTCCGTGGCGGGCGTCCTCGGGGCCTGCGGAACGACGAGCTACTCCGAGAACATAGGTGTTGTGGCCCTGACCCGGGTGGGTAGCAGGTACGTGGTGCAGATGGGGGCCGTTATGCTGGTACTCCTCTCCCTCCTCCCGAAGTTCGCGGGGGTGCTGGCCTCGATGCCCGCCCCGGTTCTCGGCGGTTTGACCCTGGCCCTATACGGGATGATAAGCGTCACGGGATTGAGGCTGATAAAGGAGAGGGTCGAGTTCACGGACAGGAACACCCTTATCCTCGCGGCGGCGCTCATAGCGGGTCTGGGCGCCCCCCAGCTTCCGCCGGAGTTCCTCGCGGCCTTCCCGAAGGTGGTATCGAGCATACTGGAGTCAGGGATGGCTGTCGGCGCCCTGACGGCGATAGTCCTCGATAGGGTACTCTGACCCTATCTCCAATTTTCTTGGACGGATAAGAACAAGGCCGGGCGGCCTCAAGCTATCGGAGAGTCGATGGCGAAATCTGTGGTTCCTTTTTCTTCCAGTTCATCGGGCATGCTGTGGAAGCCCAGTATGACGAATATCCTGGCTATGAACAGGAGCAGGAGACCGACGAGCACGATTGAGGTTACAGCCCCCCACTTGAACCAGTTGGCCGCGTCCCCGAACTCCCTGGTGCCGGTTATCTCGTACATCGCCTCCCATGTCTTTATCTCGAAGTAGGCCATGACGACCACCATGAGGATAAAGAGGAGGACGATGCCGCTGATGATGGGGAGCGGAACGTGCATCTCGTAGTCTGCCGATGTACTTCCACCAGGAGCTCCCCAGTGCGTCTCCTCGTGGATCTCGGCCCTCCAGAGCCCGGAGAGACTCCCGAAGATCAGGAAGAGGATGAGGACGACGACCGCGACCCCAGACACGAAGACGAAGAGGTAGTTCCTGAAGGGTCTGTCATCGCCGACCTTATCGCTTATCCCTTTGAGCGCCATCAAGACCATGACGAACCCAATTAGCCCGAGGATGCTTCTCAGGTAGGGCACGAAGCCACCGAGCAGGGCCAGCACGGAACCCCACAGCCCGAGGTTCCGCTCGCCGCTGACGTCTATACCCAAAGGCATCACCAAAAATAAAACGGCGTTTGTTCTTAAAAGGTTTACCTGAAAAAGTGGAAAAATTAGGTAGGGGTAATCTCGGGTTCCCTCTCCATCTCCTCCGGCAGGTTCGCGAAGGCTATTATCTGGTAGATTTCCGCAGCGAGGAGGAGAAGAATTCCCACGAGGATCACCGCGGTTATGGCGCCCCACTTTATGAAGGTGGCCGTTTCATCGAACTCCTCGACGCCCGTGAGCTCGTAGGTGACCCTCCATGTCTTCACGGCGTAATAGAAACCGACCACGACGGCCACAAGTACGAGCGCAAGTCCAATGAACATCATTCCCATTCCAATGGCCCCGAGGACCTGCTCCGGAGTCTCGTTGAAGGTCATGCCCGTGCTCGCCATTGCAAGAACGCCCATTACTATCAGAATCACCGCAACGACGAGTATGCCTATCGTCGCTATCACGGAGTAGAGGTAGTACCTGAAGGGTCTGTCGTCTCCGAGCTTGTCGCCTATTCCATTCAGGGCTATGAGCACGAGTATTTCCCCGACGAGCGATATACCGGCCGCTATCGTCCCCCAGTAAGGGATAACGCCCGTGAAACCACCTACCAGAACCAAGATGGAACCTATAAGCCCAAGGTTCTTTTCGTTTCTCAGCTCCATACCCATGTAACCACCGATAATAAGTTGAATTATAACTTTAAAAGGTTATGCTGAAATATGGAGGTGGGAAAGAGAAAAGAAAAGCTCACTCCTTCTTTCCTTCGGTCTTTGCGGACGTTTCGTCTTTTTTCTCGGCCGTTTTTGCGGGTTTTGTCGGTGTCGGCTTCTTCGGCGGTCTGATGCCGTAGCCGAGTACCTTGAACTCTATCTTCTCTCCGTCGCGCAGGCGGTAGATGCGGGTGCCGTCCTCGCGCTTCTCGATCCTCTCGACCGGGAAGCGGTAGTCTCTGAACTTCTCGTTGAGCTCCTTTACCTTGTTCGGGTTTATCGGCACCCAGTCGTAGAGCTCCAGGTCCTCCTCGAAGCCGCCGGTGGTGAGGTAGTAGTTCTCGCTGAACCCCAGAGCCCCGGTCGGGCACACGTCAACGCAGAACTGGCAGAACGTGCACCTTCCGTAGTCTATCTTTGGATGCGGCCTCTTCTCCCCTTCGATCCACGTCATCTCGATGGCCCTTGCGGGGCATATCTGGCCGCAGAAGTTACAGCCGACGCACTTCTTCCAGTCAAGGGTGTGGAATCCCCTGTACTTCGGTGCCGGTTCTATCTTCTCGAAGGGTATCTTTATGGTGACCGGCTTCTTGAAGAGGTACTTTACGCCCATCCACGGCTTTACGAATGACTTCTTGAGCCTGACCTTCTCCTCGCCGACGACCCTAACCTTGGGCTTCTCAACGCTCTCCATCTTCATCACCTGTCTATGTCCGGCGGACAGTTGTCGAGGGTCTTCAGTATGACCGGCACGTCCGCGAGGCGCGCTCCCTTCAGGAGCTCTTCAAGCACGGTAACGCCGTGGCTCTGGCTCGGGCCGCGGATGTGGACGCGGTAGGGCTTGTGCGTCCCATCGCTGACCACGTACGCTCCGAAATCGCCCTTGGTGCTCTCGACATGGGCGTAGGCCTCCCCTTTAGGTGGTCTGAACCTCGGCAATGCCTTGAGTCTCGCGTCCTTCACCATGTAGGGCCCGCTGGGCGGCCCCATGTCGAGGAGCTGCTCCAGGATGTAGAGATCCTGCTCCATCTCGTACCTCCTCACGAGAACCCTCGCGAGGCTGTCTCCCTCCTTCAGAACCGGGACCTCGAACTCGAGCTCCGGATAAAGGAGGTAGGGGTCGTCCTTCCTGACATCATAGGGAACGCCCGTGGCGCGGAGGTTTGGCCCGGTCACCGCGTGCTTCAGCGCGAACTTCCTGTCCATTACACCGACGCCCTCCGTCCTCGCGAAGGTGATGTAGTTGTCGAAGAGTATCTCGTCGAAGTCCTTGAGCTTGGACCTGATGTACTCAACGGTGTCGCGGAGCTGCCTGAGCCACCTGTCGCCCGGTATGTCCCTCCTGACGCCGCCGGGGACCGTGTAGATGTGGTAGACCCTTCCACCGGTGAGTTCCTCGTACAGGCGCATGAACCTCTCACGGTAAGCGGCCGCCCACTGTCCGGCGGTGTAGAGGCCTATCTCGTTTCCAAAGCCCATTATCCAGAACATCCACGCACTCATCCTCGCCATCTCGAGGACGGTCGTCCTTATCCACTGCGCCCTCTCAGGAACCTCCCAGCCGACTATCTCGTCGACGGCCATGGAGTAGATGTTCTCGGGAACGTCGCTCTCCGGAACGCATATACGGAGGAGGAGGGCGATGTTGGTGAAGTACGGTCTCTGCTCGGCCAGCTTTTCAAAGCCCCTGTGAAGGAAGCCGGGGTTGACGATGGCCTTCTCAATCCTGTTCCCGTCCATCTTGAGGATTATGCTGAAGTTCTCGGTGGCCATGTGCTGCGGACCGAAGAACAGCTCGTAGGTGTCTTTGTCTATCGGATGAAGGTACATGTCGTGCGCCTTTGCCTCTTCCTTAAGTTCCCTCGGGACTTCCAAATTCGCCATGATCACCACCTCATATCACGTAGTTGGTCTTGCTCTCATCGTACCTGTCGAAATCCTCGCCGTAAATAGCCTTGACGTAGCCCAGCATGTTGAAGTCCTTCCTGAGCGGGTGCTTCTCGTACTCCCTCGGTTCAAGGATGAAGGGACCGAGCCTCGGGTTGCCCTCGAAGATTATCCCGAAGAACTCATGCGCCTCCCTCTCGTAGGTCTCCGCCACCGGCCAGATGCCCATGGCCGTGGGCATCCTGGCGTTCTCCCTCGGTATCCTCGTCCTCACGAAGGCGTGGACGCTTTCGCTTACGCTCCACAGCTGGTATACGAGCTCGAACTCCCCCTCCTTGAGCCAGTCGACGACGCTTATCTGCATGAGCATCTCGAACTTCCCGCTTGCGACCTCGAGGAACTCCTTTATCCTGTCCGCGGGGACCTTGAACTCAACGCGCCTCTCGCGTTTAACACTTCCTTCCACGTAGGGAGCCTTCTCGAGTATCTCGGCGACCAGTTTACCTTCCTTCGTGTCGGGAAGCTTCGGGACCTCCTCAACCTTCTCCTCGACCTTCGGCTTCTCGTTCATATCCATGCCAGCCACCTCCTGGCTTCCCTCTCACGCCAGCCTTCTCCAAAGAGCTCGTCCTGGTTCTTCCTATACCACTCGTAGTTCTCCCTGTACCTCTTCCACCCGTCAGCGGTTCCGTCCTCTATCTTGCGCATTATCTCGGTTATTCCGTCCATTACCGCTTCCGGTCTGGGCATGCAACCCGCTATCACGACATCAACGGGAATGTACTTGTCAAGTTGCTTCACAACGTTGTAGGAGTCCCAGTAGACGCCGCCGTTTATCGGGCACGAGCCGTGGGCCAGGACGTACTTGGGGTCCTGCATCATCTCGTAGGTGATGATGATTCTCTTGAGGGTCTTCGGCGTCACGTAGCCCGTGATGAGGAACAGGTCAGCCATCCTCGGAGCCGGATTGGGCATTATTCCGAAGCGCTCGAAGTCGTAGCGGGCGGTAGCTAAGGGCGGCATCTCGATACCGCCGCAGCCCGTACAGAATGCCACTATCCAGAGGCTCTTCTTCCTCGCCCACCTGAACAGGGGCTCGAAGACCTTGAACTCCTGGAGTTCGTAGCTGATGAACCCGTCATTCTTCCTATTCTCCATCTCGCCCATCCACATCACCTCACATCGTCAACAGGACGGCTATTATTCCGAGTATCGTCGGCCACTTCCAGAAGAACTTCGCGGCCTGGTCGATGGTGAACCTCGGGTAGATGCTGGCCACGAATATCGCTATGAAGAGCACCGCCAGCTGTTTGATGAAGAGCTCGAGGAGGTTGCTTGCACCGCCGAGGAAGAGTATTGTAAAGAACGCCGTCTCCGCGAAGAGCTGAACCGCGTGCTGGGTGAAGAGCAGGGCCGCATGCTTGCCGCCGTACTCGACCATCGGACCCATGGAGATTTCCGCCGGGGCTGTTATGATGTCGAAGGGCTCGAGGCCCAGCATCGCCTGGAAGACTATGTCGAAGACTATCATGGCAAGGAACAGTGCCGGAACCAGGATGCTCCACCCGTGGGCCTGCTGGAGCGCCACCAGCTCGTTAAGCTTGAAGGTTCCCCAGTGCTGGACGAGGGCTATTAAAGCCAGACCGTAGGGCAGCTGCATAGCCACCATGGTGAGCAGGCCACGCTGAACACCGAGGGCGGAGTAGGGGTTGCCTGAGCTCATGGCACCCAGCATTATTCCGAGCATCGGCACCTCGAGGAGGTAGGCCACGACTATCAAATCGGCGTTGGTGCTGAAGAGCCTGAAGTTCGCGATGGGGAGGAAGAGGAGCGCGAGGATGGTGGCCCCGAGGGCGAACACCGGTCCAAAGTCGTAGATGATGCCGTGGCTCACGCTCTCCTTCTTTCCGAGCAGTTTGAGGGTGTCTATTATCGGCTGGTAAATGGGCGGTCCGACGCGGCGCTGTATCCTCGCCATCGCTTTCCTCTCGATACCCATGAATATGAATCCCACGATGGTGGCGTAGATCAGTATCCCAATGACCTCAAGGCTGAGCATCCAGTTGACCATTCACAACACCCCCCACAGCGCGAGTATCAGCAGTATTATCGCGAGGTACCACGAGTAGCTCTGGACGTTGCCGTTGTAGGAACTCTCCCTCAGCGTATCCGCGAAATCCTCCACCACACCGGCAAGGCGCTCGTAGAACCTGTCCCAGCTGTACCTGAGCCAGAAACCGAGGGCCTCTGCCAGCGGCCTGTAGAAGTTCTTCCTGATGCTGAGGTTGAACTCCTCGGTGACCGGGTTACCCGACTGATAGGTGTTCGTCACCTTTATCTTCCTCACCTTTGCCCCGTAGAGGTATACAAGCCCGGCTATGGCTAAACCGATTACAAGGACTATCGCTATGAGCAGGGCGTTGTAGGTTCCCGTGGGCGTGACCAGCTTGTAGTAGTTGCCGGTAACGACTTCTCCTCCGAGCATCTTGTTGATGTACCCCGTGACAATTCCCGGTGCAACACCGAAGAGCACGTTCGGGATGGCGAGTACCGTCATGGCTATCAGGAGCGGGAGTGGAGCTTCCTTAACGTCCTCAAGGTCGCTTGGCCTCTGGCCGAACCAGACGGCGTAGAGGAACCTGACGACGTAGGCGAAGGCCAGGGCGCTTCCGAGGAATATTGAACCAGCGACGAGCGGCATGTGGGCGCTTATGGCCGCCTCGTAGATGAGCCACTTGCTCGCGAAGCCCGCCATCGGGGGGATGCCCGCGAGGCTCAGGACCGCTATCATGCCCATCGCGAACGTGTAGGGCATCTTCTCGGCGAGGCCGCCCATGTCCTTGAACTGGGTCTTTCCAGTCCTGAGGATTATGGCCGCGGTCACCAGCCAGAAGAGGCCCTTGAAGACCGCGTGGCTGAGCACGTGGAAGAGACCTCCAGCGAAGCCGAGGCCACTTCCGATTCCGAAGGCGAGCAGTATGTAACCGACCTGCCCGATGGACGAGTAGGCGAAGAGCTTCCTGATATCCTCCTGGAGAACCGCGAGGAAGCTCGCCACCACGACGGTTATGGCGCCCAGCCAGGCTATTATGTACGCGAACGTCATGTGTCCGTGGAACGTCCCCAGGGCCGCGTAGAGTTTGTAGAACATAAGCATGTAGAGCAGGAGGAAACCGTAGACCCCGGCTTTGCTGAGGACGCCGCTGAAGAAGGCGGTGTAGCTCTGGTCGTTCTCGCTGTACGCTCCCGGTGCCCAGACATAGAGCGGGAACATACCCGCCTTGACACCGAAGGCCGCAAGCAACAGCCCGAAGATGAGGGCCGTTTCACCGGTGCCTATCGTTCCGAGGCTCGCGTCCATGTAGAGAACTTTGCCTATCGTGGCGAAGTCGAGGGCTCCGGTCTTGGCGTACAGGATGCCTATCGCTATCAGCATCGAGTAGGCTCCAATGACGCTCAGCACGAAGTACTTTAGTGACTCGTGCCTGTTCCTCTTGAGGACCATCATGAAGCTGGCGAAGGTCATTATCTCCCAGAACAGGAAGAAGCCCACGAAGTCCTGGCTCAGGAAGACCCCGAGGACTCCCGTGTAGCTCATGAGCGCGAAGAGCCAGTCGTAGGAGCTCTTTGAGGTGGAGACCATGCCGAGGGCCATCGCGAGCCCCACGAGTGAGGCTATGGCCGCGAAGTACCAGGTTATGGTGTTGAGCTGGAATCCAAGGTTGAAACCGCTCACCTTGATCGAATAGGTGATGGCCTCATTTGTAACAGTTGAGTAAAGCTTGGCGAGGTAGGCCACCGGCACGGCGGCACCCACGAGGCCGATGAGTTCTCTAACTCCCTTTATATCGAGCACCCATGCCAGGACTCCCGCTATTAATGGGCTAAGAAGTATGATAAGGAGTTCGTTGCTCATGCTCCCACCCCCATCAGTGGTACGTTCTTAACGTACTGGGCGACGTTGAAGATGTCGTTTCCAGCCTTCTGGGCGAGGTTCCAGGCGTAGCTTGGATAGACCCCAATGACGATAACCAGCGCGGCGAGGAACAGCAACATGATGCCCATCGCCATGTTCTCGTGCATCCTCTCGCCGGTCCCCTCGAACCATATGACGTGGAGCAGCCTGAAGTAATAGACCGCCTCCACAACGCTCGCCGCCAGAACGAGCGCGGCGGCCCAGGTGTAGCCGACCGAGAGCGTCGCGAGTATTATCCTTATCTTGCTCCAGAAGATGTTGAACAGCGGTACCCCGACGGTGGCTATGGCGCCAACGGATATGGTGAAGGCCGTGACGGGCATCCTCTTTCCGAGCCCCCTGAAGTTCTCCATCTCCGCCCCACCGAGGGCCACCGCAACGTAGCCCACGGCCAAGAAGAGGAGGGCCTTGACTATGGCGTGGTTTATCATGTGAAATACCCCTGCATCGACGCCGCTCTGGGTTCCGAGAGCGAAGGCGAGGGCGATAAGACCTATCTGGGATATGCTCGAGTAGGCTATCATCCTCTTGACGTTCCTCTGCCTGAGTGCGGCAAGCTCTGCAACGATGACCGTGAGGGTCGCCAGGATGACGAGCAGTTTGAGGATCGAACTCCAGCTCCCGACGTCCTTCATGAGGTAGACGATCCTGGCCATGGCGTAGAGGCCCGCTTTGACGACGAAGGCCGAGAACATCACCGTTATCGGGTGGGGTGCCGCCTGGTAGGCGTCAGGTGCCCACGCGTTGAGCGGGAAGATCTCGGCTTCAACCGCCAGGCCGAAGACTACCAGCGCCAGTCCCACCTGGGCGACGGTCGGGTTCAGCGTTGAGGCGAGCTGGGCTATCTGGGCCATGTTGAGGGTTCCGAGGGCGCCGTAGATCAGAGCCACTCCTACGAGGAAGAAGCTCGAGCCGATTCCGCCGAGGACTATGTACTTCATCGAGGCCTCGGCCGCCTCTCCGGTCTTGTTGTAGGCCGTGAGGGCGTAGGCGCTGATTGAGGTTATCTCCATGAAGACGAAGAGGTTGAAGATATCGCCCGTCGCTATCATGCCCGTCGCACCGAGCATGAGGAGCAGGAACAGCATGGCGTACTTGTCTATCGGCTCGACGTTAACCGCTTTGAAGCTGAAGATCGCCATCAGGAAGCTGACGGCCGCTACTATCAGCACGAACAGCGCCGCGAAGTGGCCGATGTAGAGGTTGATTCCAACGGGCGGTTTCCAGCCACCCGCCATGACGATCATCGGCTTCCCTGTGGAGTAAACCTCCTGGAACACCCACGCGGCCACTCCGGTTTGAAGGGCCGTTATCAGCACGAGGTATGACTTGATGGCGTTCTTTCCGGCGCCCTTGATCAGGGGCACGAAGAACGCGCTTATGAGAGGCAAAGCTATGAGCAGGGAGGCGTACTGTCCGTTCATCCTCTCAACCTCCTTATCTCCTCGATGTTGAGCGTTCCATACTTCTCGTAAATCAGCATGGCGACGCTAAGGGCCATTGCGGTGGTTGCTACGCCTATGACTATGGCCGTGAGGACGAGGGCCTGCGGTATCGGGTCAACTGCCTGGTTCGGCCCGATCCCCTCGCTCAGTATTGGTGCGCTCCTCCCCGAGACGTAACCGATGCTGATGAGGAGAAGGTTGACACCGGTCTCCATTATGCTCAGCCCTATGAGTATCTTGAGCAGGTTCTTCTTGACGAGGACGGCGTAGAGGCCTATGAGGATGAGCGAGATGGCACCGAAGTAGTAGACGCTGATCATTCGCTCACCTCCTCCTTCACCATGTTGTCGATGATTCCGCTGAGCTCCGTGCCGACCTTGATTCCTATCAGGATGTAGATTATCGGTATGAAGCCGCCGCTGAACAGCCTGCCGATGTTGTCAGTGCCTAACTGCCAGGTCTGCCATATCCAGTCGAAGAGGAAGTAACCGCCTATTCCAAGGCCGATGAGGCCCACGAGGACGTAGCTCATTCCGGCGATTCCTTCGGTCTTCTCGAAGCCCCTGTGGGGTATCTCGTAGGTCGTGAAGGCCATGTACAGCAGGAGGAAGCCCGTCGCTATGGTGGCTCCACCGGGGAATCCTCCGCCCGGGGTGAGGTGCCCGTGGATGAAGATGTACGAACCGAAGAGTATCACGAAGGGAACCAAAAGTCTCGTTCCGGTTGTGAGGACCACAGAGCCCTCAGTCTTGGCGCTCCTCTTCTTCTTTTTCCTCCAGAGGAGGGCGGCGACACCGGTTGAGGCTATGAACAGGACGGTGACCTCACCGAGCGTATCGAAACCACGGTAGTTGACGACTATGGCGGTTACCGCGTTGACCGCGCCGGTCTGCTCCTTCACGTGCTCGAGGTAGTAGTGTCCGACGAGCATCCTGTCCTGGCCGAAGGGCACCCCTGCGAGGCCCTGGGCGAGCCAGTAGCCGATTATGAGGAGCGTGAGTATCGCAAGCGAGCGCTTGAGCATCTTCACCACCTCACCCACCAGCCGGGCTTCTCCTCTTCCTCCGTCTCAAAGCGCTGGGTTCTCTTTATCGCGAAGATGAACACCGCCGCACTGAGGGCCGCGCCTATAGCCGCCTCCGTCATCGCGACGTCCGGCGCCTGCAACATGAAGAACAGTATCGAGGCGAACAGGCTCACCGCGGCCATTCCGACGGCGGCCGCCAGCAGGTCCCTCCACTCCACCGCGAGTACCGCGGAGAGTATCATTATACCAACTATTAGGTACTCGATAATGGCTATCGCGTTCATTCCTCACCACCCTCCTCGGGGGTTTTCTCCGCTTCTTCAACCTCTGCCTTCCTGCTCTCGAGGTGCTCGCGGTACCTGTCAACTACACTGCCCTCCCACAGGGGGATGCCGCTCTTGTAGGCGGCCCTTATGAGCGTGTGAGCGCTTATCGGGTTGGTCAGCAGGAGAAAGATCGCGATGGTTATGGTCTTGGTGAGCCAGGCGACGTTTCCGAAGTCCGTTCCGAGAGCCCAGATTCCGACGCCGAGCATAACACCGAGCGAGCCGAGGGTGGCGCTCTTGGTGGAGGTCTGCATCCTGTTGTAGACGTCGGGCATCCTGATGAGACCGAGGGCCGATAGGAAGTAGAAGAACGTTCCGATGAGGACGAGAGCTTCACCCGTGGCCGTGAGCGCGTTCATAGGCCTCCCTCCATGTAGCGCGCGAAGGCTATGACTCCACCGAAGGCGAGTATGGCGTAAACGAGCGCGACGTCGAGGAATATCATCCGCTTGTAGTAGAGCGCGAAGAGAACCATTAGTCCGGTGGTTATGGTCGTCATGATGTCAACCGCGACGAGCCTGTCGGCAGTGGTGGGACCCACGAAGACCCTGTACATGCTGAGGAGCGTCGCTATCGCTATCAGGGCGAGGTAGACGTTTATCCCTATCATCCGAAGATCACCTTCAGGAACTTTTCAAAGGGGGCGGTTATGTTCATGGACGCGCCCTCAACGGAGTCGTCCGTGACGTTTATCCAGTGTATGAAGTACCTGTCATCGTCGACGTCAAGGGTGATGGTTCCGGGCGTTAGCGTTATCGAGTTCGCGAGGGCGAGCTTTCCCACGTCGCTCTTGAGAACGGTTTTGCACTCAACGATCCCCGGGTTTATGGGTCTCTTGGGATGCAGAACCCTGTAGGCGACGTCGAGGTTCGCCATTATCATGGCCCACAGGAAGTAGGGAACGTAGGCTATGGCGTAGACGACCCTCCTGGGATGGAGGTTCGCGAGGCCGCTGGTGGTGAATATCTCGTAGGTGAAGGCACCAACGATGAGTGCCAGCAGCAGGCCAACTTCCAGCTCCTGCGGGTCCAAACTGGCCGTCAGGAACAGCCATATAAGGAACAGCACGATAACCGTGTACAGATAGCGGCTTATTTTGCTTGCCTCTCCCATTCGGCAACCCTCCACAGGTTGATGGAAGTGCTTCCACAGAGTTTTAAACGAAGCTAATTTTTGGTTCAAAACAATGGCTTATAAACGTTACCTACGAAGAACAAAGGTTTAAAACGTTTGGTTAAAATGGGGGCCCCAGGTTTGTCCTCTGATGTTAAAAAGGGTTCTTCACGGCGCAGGAGTTGAAAACGCCACAAAGTTCCCAAATCTGAGTACGGCGAATGGGAAAATTAGGAAGATTTCATATGGAAGATTTCATAAAAAGAAGGGGGCCATCAGTAGATGGATATCCTCTTGACGCCCTCGAGTTTGGAGAGTTCGTTGATGAGGTCCCCCGGGATGGGCTTCTCCGTGATTATCGTGAGCGTTGCCTCGGGGTACAGTTCGGGATCCTCTGCGACGACCTGGACTATGTTGATGCCCTTCTCGGCTATCTTCTGGGCTATCTTCGCGAGTATTCCTATGGCCCTCGGTTCCGGTTCTATCTCGATGACGCCGTATCCAACGTGTCTGCCAACGTGCTTCATGTGGACCGTCGGCTCGAGGTTGGTGTATATCTCCTTCAGCTCGGGTATCTTGAGTATCATCCCCACGGTCTCCTTCACAACGCGTCTGTCAACGTCGATGGCCTTCGCGATCTTTGTGTACGGGACCTCTATGTCCCCGGCCTTGATCTTCATATCCTCCGAGACCTTGAGACCGTACCTGAGGAGTGTCTTGGCTATCTGCTTCCTGACGGGGTATTCATCGAAGTAGTGCTCTATCTTCCCCCACATCATCCTCACCCATATCAGTTCATCAATAGACCCTTTAATCCAATGATATTAAAATGTTTCCATGCCCGCATGGTTCCAGCGGGCCTTCCTTTAAAAACCTTTGGGGAAGAAAGGCCCCGAAGTTTCATCAAGGCCGGATTTTTTATCCATCGGCGCTTTTTTAAGATTCCCCGGGAACTCGGGAACATGGTAGAAGTCAGGCTCCCCAACGCCAGCTTTGAGGACACCGGTGAGACCATCAGGTTGATCTGGCGAGAGACCCTCTACGCGGACTTTGAGAAGGAAGAGCTCTTCAGGGCCATCAGGCGGAGATACCGGGTATCAGCTGAGATAACGGCGAAGGACGGCGCCATGGTGATCGAGACGGATTACCCCGGTCTCGAGAAGTACATCGCCATCTACATCCAGAACAACCTCGGGGCACTCCTCAGGAACCGTTACACCGGAAGGAAGGTCCTTTACATCCACGGGGGCATGGACGTCCCCCTCCTCGGCTACAACGCCTTCGGGCTGATAGACAGGGGAACGAACCTGATTCAGGTCAGGGGAGTGAGCGGCTGCAACCTCAGCTGCATCTTCTGCTCCGTTGACGAGGGGCCGTACTCGAGGACGAGAAAGCTCGACTACGTCGTTGACGTCGATTACCTGATGAGGTGGTTCGACGAGGTCGCGCGAATAAAGGGCAGGGGGCTCGAGGCCCACATAGACGGCCAGGGGGAGCCTTTAATCTACCCCTTCAGGGTGGAGCTGGTGCAAGCCCTCCGCGAGCACCCCAACGTCTCGGTTATCTCGATGCAGAGCAACGGAACCCTGCTCAACGACAGGCTCGTTGAAGAGCTGGCCGAGGCCGGGCTGGACCGGGTGAACCTCTCCCTCCACTCCCTCGACCCGGAGAAGGCGAAGATGCTGATGGGTATGAAGAGCTACGACCTCGAGCACGTCCTCGACATGGCGGAGGCCCTGGTCAACGCCGGGATAGACGTTCTCATAGCACCGGTCATAATCTTTGGGATAAACGACGACGAGGCCGAGGCCTTCGTCGAGTTCGCGAGGAGGATAGGGGCGGGAAAGCGCTGGCCGGCCCTCGGCTTCCAGAACTACATCCCTTACAAGTTCGGGAGGAACCCGACCATAGCAAAACTGGTTCCCTTCAAGGAGTTCTACGCCTGGCTCAGAAAGCTCGAGGAGAAAACCGGGATGAGACCCCTCGTTCTGAAGCCGAAGCACTTCGGGATGGAGAAGCGCGAGTTCATCCCCCTGGCGTTTCGTCCGGGTGAGGTGGTCAAGGCTGAGGTGGTTTTGCCGGGCAGGATCAAGGGCGAGATGCTCGCCAGGGCGAGGGACCGCCTTATAGAGGTCGTCAACACGGACGCGGCGGTTGGGGACAGGATAAGGGTGAGGATAGTGAGGACGAGGCACGGCATTTACATCGGAACCGAGGTCTGACGCGATAACTTTTTAGGGTAATTAATCTCCGTCCCGTTTTACGGACATGAAAACAGGATTTACTACAGAAACTGCTACGCGAGCGTGCTCGTTTACATGAGCTCCAGCGGTGACGTCGGAAGCTACCTCTCCGTGGAGAGGGAATACTCCGGTGACTCCAGCAGGACAGATGACCTGAGGAACTTCGCCACGGACCTCTTCCAAAGGGCCAACTCCACCGCCTATGCAAGTGAAAGTCCCTACTCGCTGAAGGTGGCATACTGGAACGTCCTCGAGGTGAGACACGGCAAACTGGCCGGTGGGGACTGCTGGGACGTTCTGGCGGGAGAAATTGGAAGGGAAATCGAAGAATGGGCCCAAACTCTTGAGCCCTCAGATGAACCTTGAGCCCTTAACCCTCAGCTCTCCTCTTTCGTGGAGCCTTAGCAGTATCTCCGCTATCCTCTCACCTGCCTTTCCGTCGCCGAAGGGATTCGGGGCCTCCGCCATCCTTCTGTAGAACTCCCCGTCCTCCATGAGCCTGCGGAGGTACCTCACCGCCCGTTCCCTCTCGAGGCCGACGAGGACGTTGCCCCCCGCCTTAACCGTCTCCGGCCTCTCCGTGTTGTAGCGGAGCGTGAGGCACGGCACGTTGAGGATTATGCTCTCCTCCTGCACCCCACCGGAGTCCGTCATCACGGCGAAGGCGTTCCGCTCCAGCCTCAGGAAATCGAGGTAGCCGAGGGGTTTGGTCACGATCAGGTTCTCGATGGAGCCAACCCTCCCCCAGAGGCCGAACTCCTCCAGCCTCCTCCTCGTGCGCGGGTGCATGGGATAGATGGCCTTCATCGGGAGGTCTTCGAGTATCCGGACGAGTCTCTCCAGGCTTCCCCTCTCGGTGTTCTCGGCCCTGTGGGCGGTTATGAGGACGTAACCCTTAGGTTTGAGGCCGAACCTCTCGAGGACGTCGCTCTTCCTCTCAGCTATCTCCGAGTTCTGGAGGACCGCATCAACGATGGTGTTGCCCACGACGTAAACGTTCTCGGTTATCCCCTCACGCTCGAGGTTCCTCCTTGCATCCTCGGTCGGCGGGAAGAGAACCTCGCTCGCGTGGTCAGCCAGAACCCTGTTTATCTCCTCCGGCATCGTCCTGTCGAAGCTCCTGAGACCTGCCTCAACGTGGGCGACGGGTATCCTGAGCTTGACGCTCGCAAGGGCACCGGCCAGGACCGTGTTGGTGTCGCCCTGGACGAGCACGACGTCCGGCCTTTCGTCCATCAAGACCCTCTCTATCTTCACCATGGCCTTTCCGGTCTGCTCCGCCTGAGTACCGGAACCGACTTCCAAGTGGTAATCGATGCCGTCCAACTCGAGCTCCTCGAGGAAGACCCTGCTCATCTCGTAGTCGTAGTGCTGGCCCGTGTGGATCAAAAGGGGCTCCACGCCCCTCTCCTCGAAGGCCCGCACAACCGGGGCGAGCTTGATTATCTCGGGCCTCGTTCCGAAGACGAAGGCCGGCCTCAATACCCGCCCCTCCCTACGCCTTTGAATACGAAGCCCACGGGCGGATTTTCAACGACGTGCCTTCCGTCGACGAGGATCTTCGTTCTCATCAGGCTTCCGAGCTTTTCCCAGTCGAGGGATTTGAAGGCGGTGTGGTCTGTGGCGATGACGGCCGCGTCCGCCCCCCTCAGCGCGTCCTCAAGGTTTTCATGGGTTCCACCGACGAGGGGGTCGTGGGTCCTGACCTCCGCAACCTCGTCCCTGATCTCATCCACGAAGGTCAGAGCCGGGGAGTTCCTCGTGTCGTCGCTGTCCCCCTTGTACGCCAGTCCGAGGACCGCGACCACCGCCTTTTCGGGAGGAAGGTTGACCGTCTTAAGGGCATCGAACAGGAGATCCTTCGCGAGCAGTGGCATGCCGTCGTTTATCTCCCTCGCGAGCCTTATCAGGCCAAAGTCATCCCTCGCGGGCCAGACGAGGAGGTGGGGGTCCTTCGGCAGGCAGTGGCCCCCGACGCCGATCCCGGGCGTGTGGATCCTGACCCTGGGGTGGGTGTTGGCGAGCTCGATGGCCTCGAAGACGTCTATGCCGTACTGGTGGGCGAGGTAGGCGAACTCGTTGGCCAGGGCTATGTTGACGTCCCTGAAGGTGTTCTCCATGAGCTTGACGACCTCGCTAACCGTTGAGCTCGTTTTGAAGGTCCGCCCCTTCACGAAGGAGCGGTAGAGCCTCTCGGCGAGCTCCGCGCTCTCAGGGGTTATCCCACCGAAGATGCGCGAGTTATAGACGAGCTCCTCGAAAATCCTCCCAGGCATCACCCTCTCCGGGGCGTGGACCATGTAGAAGTCCTCCCCGGGTTTGAGACCGGTTATCTCCTCGATGAGCTTTGCCATCTTGATGGTGGTCAAAGGGGGGACCGTGCTCTCGATTACGATCAGGGAGCCCCTCTTCATGGCCCTTGCGACGGTTCTCACCGCGTCCTCGAGGTAACCGAGGTTTGGGGTCTTATCTTCGTTTAGGGGCGTCTGGACGCATATTATGTAGGCGTCCTTACCCCTGATATCATCGGGATCGGAGGTGGCGCGGAGGTTTCCGCTCTCGACCGCCTTCTTGAGGAGCTCGTCTATCTCGGGCTCGACGATGTGGGCCTTTCTCGAGTTTATCCTCTCCACGACTTCCTTCCGTATTTCGTAACCCGTGACACGGAAACCGGCGTTGGCGAAGGTTATGGCCGTTGGAAGGCCGATGTAACCCAGACCGACTACGGCTATCTCCGCTGTTCTGTTCTCTATCTTCTCCAGCATGCTCCTTCCCCTTTATCCTGGGTGGTAACACCGAATAAAAGTCTTTTCCAGAAAACGGTTTCCGAACCGATTTCAGGGGTTACAAAACTCGAAACCTATCCATCCTCCCTTCCTTTCCCGTAGGGATGCATTGAACCGTCATGTCCTCAATTTCATCGAAAGAAAGCGTCTTAAACGTTCTTTCGCCTTTTGACACCTTTAAAAAGCTTCAAAAAGAAGGCTTCTCAACCGTTTTTGGGAAACCCTTATATTGAACAGAACTGTCCAGTAAAACGGTGGATGGGATGAAGGTATGGATCGACATCACGAACGCTCCTCACGTTCACTTCTTCAAGGGTATAATAAGGGAGCTCGAGAAGGCCGGCCACGAGGTTCTCGTCACGGCCCGGGAGTTCGACGGGTTGACCGGTATCCTTGACATGTTCGGAATCGACTACTACGTTGTGGGAAAGCACGGTGGTGCGACGCTCGAGGGCAAGCTTCTTGCGAGCAGTGAGAGGATGTACAAACTCTCCAAGCTCATCATCGAGGAAAAACCCGACCTGGCACTCTACAAGCACTCCACCGAGGCACCGAGGGTTGCCTTCGGCCTTCAGATACCATCAATTGGCTTCGTCGACAACGACACCGCCGTCGCCCAGAACAAGCTAATCTTGCCCTACACTACCCTCCTCCTCTATCCAACCGCCATAGACGCCTACGAACTCCTAAGATGCGGTGCCGACCCCAACGGCATGCGCCCTGTAAAGGGCTTCTCCGAGCTGGCCCACCTCTACGGCTTCCTTCCGAACAGACGTGTCCTGAGGGAACTCGGTTTGAAGGCCGGGGGGTACATAGTTATGCGCGCCGAGCCGGTGAAGGCCAACTACTTCCACGGACCCCCGAGGAGCGTCCTCGAGGACGTGGTTCCTCTCCTGCCGGAGATGCCCGTGGTGCTGTTCCCGAGAACCGAGGAGCAGAGGAAGAGCTTTGAACGCTTTGAGAACGTGATAATGCCTGAGAGACCCGTTGACAGCCTCAGCCTGCTCTACTATGCCAAACTCATGATAGGGGCGGGGGGAACAATGAACAGGGAGGCCATAGCCCTCGGAACCCCCACCATCTCAACCTACCCGGGAAAGCTTCTCGCCGTTACCAAGTGGCTCGTGGAGAACGATCTGGAGTTCCACTCAACGGATCCGGTGGAGGTCGCCAGGACGGCGGAACGCATGATCGAGATGAACGGAAGCTACCGCGCCTACATAAGGAGCGTCGTGAGCGGTCTTGAGAACCCCATGGACGTCATCCTCAAGGAGATAGAAACCTACGAGGAGCTGGGAACGTTCAGGGCGGTGAAACTGGAAGAAACATCAAAGGCGGCCTCAGAGGCCGGCAACGCGCGGGGTTACGTAGGCCTCGATGGCGGCCGCGATGAGGAGGAGCAGTACTGAAACCGCGAGTATCTTCGCACCCTCCTTCGCTCCCCTTTTGAACCTCTCCCCTGTTTCTCCTTCGCCCCTTATCAGCTCCCGGTACCAGACGATGCCCGAGACCCCTGCGAGGGCTATCGCCGGTATTTCGATGACCCCGTGGGGCAGGAGGCCGAGGATTATCTGATGGGTTGAGAGCCTGCCGCTTTTCTGAACGGCCTCCACGACGAGACCGACCATGAAACCGTTGAACGCCATTATCACCCACGGTCCCAGGCCGAAGAAGAGGCCCGAGAGGAACATGAAGAGGGCCACCAGGGAGTTGTTCGTGAATATCCTGATGAAGTTCCGGAAGCTGGAGTTCGAGAGGGGCCCCATCCGCCCGGCCAGTTTTCTAACGCCCTCCGTGGCCGCATCGGGGTTCCCGGTGGCGAAGAGATACCCGGCTAATAAAGCCGCGAGGAACAGGAGAAGCAGGTAACCGAAGGTTCTCCACGGCATTTCCACGTTGGGCCGGGACATGGCTTCACCTCACTCCTTCAGGGCGTTTTTAAGGGCTATCTTGAAGTCCTCGACGTTAACGTAGGGGGTCTCCAAGTCCATCCTAACCGCGAAGAACTCGTCTATAAGTTGCTCCAGTTCCTCCAGCCTGTGCCCTTCAAGCTTCCTTTCGAGCTCCTGAACAGCCTCCTCCGGATGCATGAAGAAATCCCCGGTGATCCTGACTCTCTCAGCCTTCCCGTCCCTCTCGTCGAACTCTATCCTTATCAGTCCCTTCTTAGCCTTGTGCTCCCCAACGTGGTGTCTCATACCCATCCCCAAAGTAAATTCTCCGGAGAACTTTTTAAAGGTTGGGCCCAAGTTGTCCCGGTGATCGGAATGGGATACGCCCGGGTTAAGGAGAGGATCAGGCTCATCCTTCAGGAAACCCTAAAGGAAATGCTGGACGAGGCAGGAAAGGAGTGGGACGGCGAGGTAACCCTCGACGACACCCCGAGCATCGAGCTCGGAGACTTTGGAACTGCCGTTTCATTCCAGCTCGCGAGGGTTTTCAGGAGGGCACCGAAGCTCATCGCCGAGGAGCTGGTCGAGAGGTTAAGGGGGAAGTTGCCGGACGAGGTGGCCGAGGTTAAGGCCGTGAACGGTTACGTGAACTTCTACCTGGACTACGAGACCTTTGGGAAGGGACTCGTCCGCGAGATACTCGAGGGGGGAGAGGCCTACGGTGAGGGGAACGTCGGGGCCGGAAAGAAAGTGGTGGTGGAACACACGTCCGTGAACCCGACCAAGCCCCTCCACATGGGCCACGCGAGGAACGCGGTTCTGGGCGATACCACCGCCAGGATAATGCGAAAGCTCGGCTACACTGTGGAGGTCCAGAACTACATCGACGACCTCGGCGTCCAGTTCGCCCAGGTTCTCTGGGGCTACCTGGCCCTGAGGGACGAGTTCGAGAGGCTCGAAGCGGAGCTCAGGGAGAGGGGCCTGAAGGAGGACTTCATAGACCACGTGATGGGTCTGCTGTACGTCGAGGTCAACGAACGCATGGCCCAGAACCCCGAGATTGAAGGGGAGGTTCGCGAGCTGATGAAGAAGCTGGAGGAAGGAAATAACGAGATCGCCGAAATCGGCAGGAAGCTCGCGGAACGCGTCGTCAGGGCCCAGATGGCGACCACCCGTCGCATGGGCGTGAGCTACGACCTGCTGAGCTGGGAGAGCGACATAGTGAGGAGCGGGATCTTCGAGGAGGCCTACGAACTCATCGAGAACAACGGGAACTTCTTCTGGGTCACGGAGGGCAAGTACAAAGGGGCCTTCGTGATGGACCTCAGGAAACTCTTCCCCGACATGAAGAACCCGTTCCTCGTCCTGAGGAGGAGCGACGGAACCGCGACCTACACAGGCAAGGACATAGCCTACCACCTCTGGAAGTTCGGAAAGGTGAGCGCCGACATGCTCTACAGGCCCTGGGACGACGAGACCTGGACAACCGCTCCGGATGGGGAGGAGATGCCCGGAAGGTTCGGGCGCGCGGACATCGTTGTCAACGTCATCGGCGCCGAGCAGAGGCACCCGCAGATGGCCGTGAAGTACGCCCTGCAACTCCTCGGTTTCGAAGACTCCGCCGAGAACTTCCATCACCTATCGTATGAGCACGTCGTCCGGCCCGAGGGCAAGTTCTCCGGCAGGAAGGGGACCTGGGTCGGCTTCACCGTCGACGAGGTCCTCAACGAGGCCGTCCAGAGGGCAAGGGAGCTCGTGGAGGAGAAGAACCCCAGCCTGACCGACGAGGAGAAGGATGAGATAGCCGAGGCCGTGGGCGTCGGGGCGGTCCGCTTCAACCTGCTCAAGTACAGCCCGGACAAGGTGATAACCTTCAGGTGGGAGGACGTCCTCAACTTCGAGGGGGAGAGCGCTCCTTACATCCAGTACGCCCACGCCCGCTGTGCCTCGATCCTGCGGAAGGCCGCGGAGCAGGGGATAGATACCTCATGGGATGTCCTGCTCGAGAGGGCCGACTTCTCGAGGCTCACGGACAGGGAGAAGGAACTCATAAAGCTCCTCGCCAAGTTCCCCGAGGTCGTGGAGAGCGCCGGAAGGGACATCAAACCCCACCTGATCCCGTGGTACGCCAACGAGCTCGCCTCGCTCTTCAACAGGTTCTACATGGATCACCCGGTGCTCAAGGCCGGGAGCGGAGTGGTCGAGGAGAGGCTGTTGCTCGTGCTCGCGGTGAAGGTAGTCCTGAGGAACGCGCTCGAACTGCTCGGCGTGGAGGCCCCGGAGAGGATGTAGTCACTTCTTTAATACTCTTTCCACCACGGGATCGATTATTCCGTATCGCTCGTTTTCTTTCCCCGAATTCAACCGGCCACCCGGGAATGCGATCGGGCTCGTTGACCGCTCCCTTATTTCGTCTTCGGAAACGTCAGCCCAACCTCCTCGAAACCCCTCTTCAGAAACGCCTCCGACACTTCCCTGCTGAAAGGCTTCAGCTCTATCTCATCGTAAATTCCTCGTAAAGGGGGCTCGAGTAGTTCTCCACCCCAAAAGCCGCGTGGGTGTTCCAAGGGTTATGAATTTACGGTAGAAGGAATATACAAACGGGGTTACCCTCTCACTGAATCCTGTACCTAAGAAACGCCCCGATGCCACCGAAGGCTTTGTAGAACTGCTGGCCTTCATCCGTGTCGAGCGAGATCACCTCGACGTCGGCACCGCTCTCCTCGGCCATCTTTATGAGTTCCTCGGCGACGTCCCACTTCTCGAAGCCGATGTTCTGGCTCCCGCACTTGGGGCAGTGGGTGAGCCTCTTCCTGTACACGTGGAACTCCTCCTCGCTCATCGTCTTCTCCTCACTCCAGCCGCAGTTGTTGCACACCGCCTTAACGCGAACCCTGTCGTAGCCCTCGCTTATGAGGAGCGTATCCACCGCGCCGAGCTCAAGGGCCTTCCTGACCTCCCTCTCGCCGTAGGTTATCATTCCCGTGTCCTTCACGAGGTGCTTGAAGAACTTCTGGATGAGGTGTCGCTCCTTGATGGCCTCGTGGTCCTTGAGTATGTCGCTGGCCTTCTCCACGAGCTCCTTGAGGCCGTACTCACCGTGGTAGCTTATGTCCACGACACCGATTATCTTCTTCCTGAGCTCGTGGTGGAGGTACTCGCCCTCGACGAACTCCTCCTTGGTCGGCCCGGGCCCCCCAATGATTATGCCCCTCAGCTCACCCTTCTCGAGGAGCGGGAGGAAGACCTCGTTGGCGTGCTCGCCTATGCGCTTCATGAACTCGTGGGTTTCCTGCTCGCGAATTCGCTCGTAACGCCTCGCCGACTGACCACCGGCTCGGGTCTTACCCGGGACGTTGGAGGTCAGTTCTTCTACCACCTCGATGCGCTTGCCGCGAAGGAGTCCTATCGTGGCCTCGTTTTTCTCGACGGTTATCAGGCCGTAAGCGTCCTTGATCCGAAGCATCTCCTCGAGGGGCTCGGTCACGAACGTCTGGTCGCATCGATAGAGGCGAACCTTGAGGGGCTCGGGGGGAACTATTGCCCAGAGCCTTATGTCGCTCACCCCCTCCTGCTCGCTGACGTTGCCGACGAAGAGCGCGAGGCCGTTCTTCGGTGTCGTTCGATAGAGCTTTAGGTGCTGCATCGCCCTCTCAAGGGCCCCGAGAACGTTCTTTCGGGTGGACTTGGACTTTATGTTCTGGGCCGTCCCGTACTCCTCTCGGAGCTGCTGCATGACCTTGTTTATGTCGTAACCGTCGGGGATGTAAAGGCTCACGAGCTCGGTCGCCCGACCTCGATAACCCTTCAGTTCCTCCACCTTCTTCTTGAGCTCGTACATCTCGGCTGACTTGTGAGACATGAGCATCACCCTCCAAAGCTTTCTCGCTCCAGAAGGGGCACGGAAAGGGAACTTATAAAGATTTAGATGGGGTCAGACGGGGGTGGAAATCCGCAAGGACTACAGCCACGAGAGGATAACCAGCAGAAGAACCCCAAGGACGCCGCCCACGGCCACGATGAGGATGTTGAGGGGGGTGTACCGGACGTGCGTTACCCCAATGGTGTTGAGTATCCAGAGGAGTATTAGACCCACGACCGCGTTGGTTATCAGGTACTTCAGGATCGCCACCGTTAGTTTGATGATCAGGTAAACGGCCACCACCAGCAGGATTAGAAACAGCAACGCCCCAATCATGAAGACACCTCAAGAGAGCTTTTCGAGGGTTTCTTTGGCTATCTCCCCAAGCGAGACCCACTTCTTACCCTCGAAGGGCAGTATGACCTTGTCCTCGACGTCCACGAGTTCCTCAACGTATCCCCTTACTCCCTCGATGAGATCCCCCAGGTACTTCCTGGCCTCACTCGACCCCAGCTCGCCGAGGAGCATCAGGATAAACCCCTTCGTGTTCTTGTCACCGTCCCGGAGTTCCTCCATTACGGTGTTGACTATGGAATCGTTCAGACCCCTCATGGCCCCCGGGAACCTGCGGGCCAGTTCGTAGGACAGTACCATCGCGTTTTCCCTCACGTAGGGGTTCCTATCCTTTGTCAGCTCGATGGCCTTCGGGAATATCGTCCCCACCCGGGATTCGATAACGTCGCTTCTCTGCTCGACCACGTTCCCCAGCAGTAGAAGCACGTCCCCCCGTATACCCGGGGCCGGGTCGTCCAGGAGTTCTATGAGTGCGTTCAGGGCCTTCTTGTCCTTTACAACCATCGGTACGATCTCGTCGAAGCGCTCTTCCTCTATGAGCTTTTTGATCTTGCCCTTCTTCGAGCCGAATGAAAGGAAGCCCATGGTATCACCTCTAAAGTTGGGTTATCTATTTGGGTGTATTAAGTTTTTTGCCTGATAATTTCGAATAGTAGGCAATGGAGCTTCACCACCAGCGGAAGAGTGATTGGGTGATCTGATGATATTGCACTGATGTTGATTTCCGCGAGAGCCCTTAAAAAGATGAAATTAGAGGTAGGCAAGTTTATAAATAATCTGAAATCTGTGTTGGGCTGATGCGGCAGGATATTGATAATCCAGGCGACGATGTCTATCCATTGCCAGTAGACGTTCAGTTAGAACTCTGAACGTAATAGAAACAAAGAAATGGAGGAAAGAATGATTATTCCTAATAAGCTCTCTGAATTTAGTGATTAATCAAAGAGTGAGGGATGATAATGAGAAGAGCGCATCAGTGGATGGGCATGCTATTGATATTGGCACTCTATGCCCTGATGCGAATTTACTGTGCATTCACGTTTATGAGTGAATACTTCGACTATGACGAGGGTACGTATCTTCTAATTGCCCGATTGATCAACCATGGCTATCTACCATACAGAGATATCTTCGCAGTCCACCCTCCATTCTATTATTACCTCCTTTCCCTCTGGTTACGGGTATTCGGAGACAGTTATGTAGCCGGCCGGATGCTATCAGTTCTCTTTGGTCTTCTGTCACTGATTGTGGCATACTACATCGGCAAAGAGATTAGAGACTGGAAATTGGGTCTTATTCTCTCGGGATTGTTAACCCTCGATCCTCTCTTGATTGAAGTGAACTCCTTGGTCTTCCATGAATCGTCTATTGAATTTTTCACGCTGCTGTCCGTTTACCATTTTATTCGGTACGAAAAAACAGGAAATGATAAATATGCATACATAGCATTATTCTGGGCAGGCCTCGGGAGTGCATCCAAGTTCACCATCCTCCCGTATGCACTTGCTCTCTACATCGTGATATTGTTCAGCAGGAGCGAGCTCATTGTTTCACACCTTCAAGGAGCGGTGAGGGTTATCTTCAACCGACGTCAGGTCTTTATACTGGCGACAGCTTACCTCGTAATGACTCTTTTGGTGATGGCCACGATCATTCTATGGCCGAGCTGGTACGTTAGAGCTGTCGTTGTGGTGCCGGTTATTCATAGAGTTACTTATTGGGACCAGATTATCCCCATAATGATCCTTCTCCTCATTTGGGGTAGTTTGACTTTAAAAATATTCAACTCCTCGTACCTTCCCCAAGTAAGGGATATGATTAGCTTTTCACTTCATAACCTAAAACGCGTCCTGCTTCTGGCTTTTGCAGTCTTTTTGCCAAAAATAGTAGTAGAGGGATCTTTGGGAATAGCCATTAGCCCAGACTATCTATCTCAGACGTATCTGATACAGGGAAGGAGACATTTTCCGATAATAAATCTCTTTGTATTTGCCAGTGACCTTTTCAAGGACATTTATAGGAACACTCTGGAGTTCTGGATGTTCGTTCTTCCAGTTGTTTTATTGGCACTCTTGGTATTGGCCATATGGGCATTTTCCAAGAAGGTTCCCATATCTCCGCTTGGCAGATCCATAGTTGTCCTGTCAATGATAACAGCGTTTGTGTATTTTGGGGTGTCCCCATCTATCATCACAGCCAGATTTATCCTGCCTCTCTTATTGTTAGTGAATATCCTGCTTGCAGACATTCTTTACGCTCTTCCCACCATAGTACACAGGAAACATACGCACATTCTGGAATTTCTCATTATCCTATTGTTCTTGGTGGCGGATTTTGGAATCATTTACCAGTATCCCCACGGAAATCTAAAGTTTAACTATGCAGTTCACACAAAAACGATGAGGGATGACCTCAGGGGCTACCTTTCCTCCGTGAACATCAATCCAGAGACAACTTATTCTCTGAATCCAATGAATACATATTACTTGGGCACAAATACCGTTCCATATTACACTGATGCGTTTGGTTTAATTTTACTCAAAGGTCTCAACTCCAGTACGATGCTTAAGATCTTTAAAGAGGAGGGGGTTAAACATTTCGTCATTAGCACTTGGGCATATTACAAGTGGGTTAACAAGGAATTCAGAGATCAACTTCGGAGCTTTATATCGGCGGTGAGAATGAGCTCAGCATTGTTATACGGCGAGTCTTATGATAACAAAGATGTCTTGGAAATGTATTCACAATCAATTGTCAGCAACCCCAAAGGTCCACTTTATATAGGCACTTATAATGGTAGGGTGATTGTTTGGGTAAACTCAACGGAAATTGCAGAGCTTTATGCGGTTGATCATAATGTAACCTTAGACTTCCGCACTCTGATGAGGCTCAATCTCAATAATGGCACATACCTTGTAACACAATACTCCAATGTTCCCTCTGAGCAGACAACGTTTGAACTGTCTCTAAACGGGAGCGAGATCCTTTTATCCTCGGTGAGTTTGCCACTTGTGTTCAATTTCACCCATGAGATAACAATTTTTGCCGGGGCAAGACACCTAAAACTCCACCAGGAAACAAACGCTCCAGTGGATGTGTACTGCGGGGACCTTCATCTTAAAATTGCAGGGGCTAATGCCACGGTTCAAAAAGTTTCCCAAACCGAATTAAAAATAACCGGGAACGGGTTTGAGGTTGAGCTTACTGGTTAACCCCCATTTTGAAGCTCACTAAGAGCCTGGGATACTCCGCTAATTTCATTCTCAAGAAGTTGGCTGCCTGTCCGATGGGGGTCTGTTTTCAGAAATTTGACTACAAATAACACCAAAAGTAACCCTGTCGCGAACATTAATATGTACTCAAGTGAACTCTGTGCACTTCTTCTCATTATCCCACCCCATCAGTTAACATTCGAAAGAATAGAATAATCAAATTAAATAAAATAATAAAAACTTCAACTACCGCTGCCCATCAGCTGCCCTTCATATTCTCGAGGGTCTTGTTTATCTCCCCCTCTGTCGTGTTGATAGTGCTTTTGGCGGTGCTTCCCCTGCCCTGGAGCTGTCTGACCACTATCAGAATTATTATCAGGGCGGCCGCAATCATGAACAGGTACTCGATGGCACCCTGCGCCTTCCTCTTCATTTCATTTCACCTCCGGAGAGTTACTTCATACCCTTCTTGGCTGAAAAGCTTATATAGTTTTTTCCTCAAATTTACGTGAAATCTCCCCAATAATGTGGAAAGCGCAGGGGTGATCGTGTGGAGCTGGTGGCTATCCAATCCGAATCAGTTGATATTGAGGATTGTGTAAACAATGTGGTAGTCAAATCAAGGAATCTCCTATCGTTTAAACCAGGGGTTATAAAATCATCAAAGATCCATCTCACCTTCGGAGCTTTCATGAACCTCACGATAACCCTCCTCCTCGATCCCCGCGGCAACGCTCGAAAGGGTGTCCTTGCCGATTACGCGCACGGAAAGAGCAAGGAGGACGCGATCCAGAAGGCGCTGGAAAAGCTGAACACGTTACTGCCCGAGGGGGCCCAGGTCCTGGACTTCGAGGTTGGAACCTACACAACCCCCGTGACGAGGCGAACGTACGCGGTCGGGGTCATCGTCTATAACGCCCCTCTTGAAACGAGGCCGTTTAACGAATACCAGCTCAAAGAGCGCAGGGAACTTCTCGCTAAGGTCCTCAAAAGCTTCAACTACAACCCGAAGGTTCTCAACATCTCGGAGATAGCGAGGATGTTCGGGGTGTCGAGGGACTCGATCTACTACGACATAGAGCAGATACTGAAGGAGAGGAAAAAACGGCCTATCCGCTGACCGATAGGGGAGCCGGCGTCGCGGAGAGCACGAAGATCACAACCGCCAGAACCGCAAGTGCGAGCCGCTTCTTTGAGATCGGGGAAACCTCATCGAGGGCCCCGGGATTGCCCACAGAGCCCATAAATAGGACGAGGGTTCCCCAGATGAGCCAGCCAACCCAGAGGAAGCTCATGCCCACGAGGAGGAGGCCGACGGCCATGGTGAAGTACCTGTGGGCCCTGTCGCTCAGGAAGGAGCGGGCGATGTGCCCCCCGTCCAGCTGGGCCGCGGGGATGAGGTTCAGGAACGTGACCAGGATCCCGACCCAGCCGGCGATGGCCACGGGGTGGAGGAACACGACGCTGTCCTTGGGGAACGTGACGAGGTACTTCTCGATGAGCAAAAAGAAGAGGTTCTCTCCGAAGGATATTCCCTGCTCCGCCGGCGGAATCAGGTGCTGGGGCACCGGGACGGAGAGCCTGAGGCCGATTATGCTGACCGGGATCGCCACGAGGAACCCTGCAATGGGACCGCTGACCCCGAGGTCTACGGCGGCGTCCCTCGTTGGGAGGGGAGATTTGACCCGTATCACCGCCCCCAGCGTTCCGAGGATGTTCGGGAAGGGGATGAAGTAGGGCATGGTGGCCCTGACACCGTGGTAGGCCGCGGCTATCTTGTGGCCGAGCTCGTGGGTTCCGAGTATCGCCATGACGCTCACCGAGAAGGCGAGGGCGTTGACGTAGGGGTTCCTTATCCCGGGGAGGCCGTAGTCGTTCAGGGTCTGGATGTAGCTCAGCGAGAGGGAGTAGCCGGCGAGGAAGGTCGTGAAGATGGTGATTATCAGAAGTACCCACGGAAGCCACTTTCTATCTTCTTTGATCTCGCCCGCCGGGAACACGAAGAGGGTGGGGTCCCCATGGCGTCGTTTGAGGGCGGCCCAGTAGCCCAGTTTTTCGAGCTCTCCGAGAACCTTCTCGAAGTTCCTCTCCAGAACCTCGCGAACTTTGAAAACGAAGACGTCGCCCTCCACCCCCTCGAGTTCGAGGGAGTAAAACTCCTTGAGTTTCTTCTCGAGGGCTTCTGGCGGGCCCGTGGGCCTTAGAGGGGGGGCTACCTCGAAGGCGGGCCCCTGCGTCTCGGCCTGAAAGCTGACGAGGACCATGTCGCCCCCGCATACAGGACAGCCCTTCTCGATGATGGGCTCGTTGGAGTCCAGAACCTCCCTGTGGCCGCAGTTGACGCACTCGTAGATCCCCTTTCCCATTTGACTCCCCTAAGGCCAAGTAGTGTGGACGGCTTAAAAACCCTGTTCCTCAACTTCGACCAGCCCGTCGTCGGCATCGACGCGGACGCGTTTTCCGGTCTTGAGCTTTGATACGTCTATCCCGTCCACCGTTGGGATGCCGGCTATTATCGCGCCAGTCGCGACTATCGTCTCGGCTTCTCCGACGATTATGGCCTTCGGCGCCTTACCGTTCTTTTTTAACGCGTAGATGACGTACGAGCCGACGGTCGAGCCTTTACCGCGCGGGAACGCGAGTACCTTCCCTGCCACGCTCTCGCCCCGTATGTCGCTCTCGGCGTCCGTGACTATGCCGGTCTCGGGGTCAACACCACCGAGAAACGAAAGGGGCTTTTGAGAGACTATCAGCTCCCCCTCGGCCTTTCCACCGACTATCTTCCTTCCCCTGAGCTTCATGATCCCACCTCACGGAGCCTCTTTAATTAGGTTCTCCACGTCGTCCAGCCGCACGCTGAAGCCGAAGGAGCGGAAGTAAAAGGCGCTCTTCCCGCTGTTGGTGGCCACACCACGGTACCAGCCCTTTATCGGCGAGACCACGAAACAGGAGTCGGGTATGATCCTCCCGTTGTACCTCTCTATCGTCCCGGTGTACCCGAGGGCATCGGCGAGGGCCTTCACCGCCCTGCTCGCGGTTATGAAGAGCGGTATCTTGAGCGGTTTCCCGCGCATCCTGAGGAGTTCCGCAACCTCCTTTATCTCCGGAAGGGAAGCGTGGGGACAGCCGATGAGAATCATGTCTATCCCGCTCCAGTCGTCGCTGAAGGCCTCCCTGACGGCCCTCAAATCGGAGTCCTCAACCGTTACCGTCTCGACCTTATCGACCACCGCGCCCCTCCACTCGGGTGTCTCGCCTTCCACGTGGTAGAGGGCTATGGAACCGCTGGCGGCCATGGCCGCGCCCATCTCCTTGAGGTACTCGCTCATCTCGGGTTTTAGTCCCGTGATGTAGGGCACGTCGTTTCCGAGGCTCTTCCCGAGGTGGTAGCCGAGCGCCGCGTAGTCCACGAACGTTTTAACCCCGGCCTCCACCTTGACCTTCACGGTGGCCTTTCGGTTCTCGTCGAGGTGTAGGCCGTAGTTCGGCGTTTTCCCGACGATGGCGGCGGCCAAGCTCGAAGGTCCGCCCTCCCTGTTGGTTCTCGCGCCTATCACGGAGTTGGCGAAGGAAACAGCCGAGCTCTCGCTCCAGGCTAAGTGGTCGCCGAACTTCGGGAGGTTGGCGCCGTAGTAGGGGGTGCACGTGGAGGTTGCCTCGATCCCCATCCTCCTGTAGAGCTCGAGGACCTCCGCCTGCTTCTCCATGAACTCGTCGTTGCCGATTCCCGCTGGATTGAGTGTCGTGTAGACGCTCACCCTCGCCCCGGCGTCGACGAAGTCGCGCAGGAACTCGATTCCAGCGTTGCCGATGTTCTTGTATGAAACTCCCGCGACCTGGGCACTCTTGATGGGAATCAGCCGGTCGGCACCGTAGATCTCGCCGAGGGCGACGAGGATCTCCATCGCCTTCTGGAGGGCGTAACCGTATTCGCCGGTTAGAATGAGCTCTTCCTCCTTCGTCAGGTACATTCCATCACCCTTACCCGATTGGGATTCTCTTCTTATAAGTCCTCGCCCGCCGCAAGATTTATAAACCCTCCACGGTTCACTAACTACGGGTCGAGCAGCGGGGTGGGGCAGCTAGGAGTGCCCGCCGGGCTCATAACCCGGAGGTCGGAGGTTCAAATCCTCCCCCCGCTACCAGCCATTCTGGGTTCCTGCGGTTCTCAATTCCCATCATATGCAGGGTCCATTTTATGAGGCCTTTTAACACGGCGAAGTTCCCTCTGCTGCCCCGAGGAATTCGGGATTCTTTACCAGTTACCAGGCAGTTAGTTTACGGCCCTGTTGCGGGCCTGAACTTAAAAGCAACGTTCTCTGGTTTTTGGTGAACGTGTTGCCTCATGACAACGGGCGCCAAAGAAATCCTTATTACCGACGGAAACATATTCTGAAAATGCGGTGGAGGGCATGAAAAGGGGGGCCTCGAGCATCGAGTATCTGTTAATGATCGCCGTTGCGCTCGGGATAGTTCTCGTTACGATATATGCGGTGAGCGAGATCCTACCGAGGGACCTCGGGGGCCACCACGTCTTCATCTCCCGCGTGGAGTACGATCCGCCCGGGGACGATGTGGAGGGCGAATACGTCGTTATAACGAACGGAGAGCTCTTTGAGGACGTTAACATGAGCGGATGGAAACTGATGGACGAGAAGAACCACGTCTATACCTTCCCCTCTGGCTTTATCCTGAAGGCTGGGGCGAGCGTTAAGGTTCACACAGGTAGCGGCGAGGACACCGCCACCGACCTTTACTGGGGCAGGGGAAGCGCGGTATGGAACAACAACGGTGACACCGCCTACCTCTACGATGCGGACGGGAATCTCGTTGACAAGTGTAGCTGGACAGGAAAAGAGGGCGGGGCTGTGGACTGCCACTGACGGAAACTTTTTAAACTCCTTCCTCTACGCCGATGCGAAGGGGCGGCTGGCGGGAGCTGGCCGTCACCGGGAGGTGTAAGGTATGGCAAGGATGCACGCGAGAAAGAGGGGTAAGTCCGGTTCTAAGAGGCCACCGAGGACCGCTCCGCCGACCTGGGTCGAGTACACGGCGGAGGAGGTCGAGGGGCTCGTCGTCAAGCTCAGGAAGGAAGGCTACAGCGCGGCGATGATAGGGACCATCCTCAGGGACCAGTACGGCATCCCGAGCGTCAAGCTCATCACGGGCAAGAAGATAACGAAGATCCTCGAGGAGAACGGCCTCGCGCCGCAGATCCCGGAGGACCTCATGGCCCTCATTAGGAAGGCCGTCAACCTCAGGAAGCACCTCGAGATGCACCCAAAGGACAGGCACTCAATGAGGGGCCTCCAGCTCACCGAGAGCAAGATAAGGAGGCTCGTCAAGTACTACAGGAGAACCGGAAAGCTGCCCGCCAAGTGGCGCTACGACCCGGAGCAGGCCAAGCTCCTGGTTCGCTGACCCCCTTTCCTTCTTATAAGGTGGTAAAATGGACAGGGGCGCTTTCTTGGAGAGGGTCCGCGAGGGAGCGGAGCTAATCAGGATGCACGTAGAGTTAGGGCACACCATCCGGCTGATATCCCATCGGGACGCCGACGGTATCACCGCCGGGGCGATTCTCGCCAGGGCCGTTGCCCGGGAAGGCGGGAGTTTCCAGCTCAGCATAGTCAAGCAGCTCAGCGAAGAGCTCATAAAGGAACTCGCTTCGGAAAAACGGGAGGTGTACGTCTTCTCCGACCTCGGGAGCGGTTCCATAAGCCTGATAGAGCGGTACCTCGACTTCGCCACGGTCGTCGTTGCCGACCACCACCCGCCCGAGAGGGAGGGGTTCTCAACGGACTCGCACCTGCTCGTGAACCCCGTTCCCTTCGGTGCCAACAGCGTTCGGGACCTCAGCGGCTCCGGCGTCTCCTACTTCGTTGCGAAGGAGATGGACGGGAAAAACAAAGACCTTTCGTACCTTGCCCTCGTGGGCGCGGTCGGAGACATGCAGGAGATAGACGGAACTTTCCACGGCCTCAACCTTGATATAATCGAAGACGGGAAGAAGCTCGGTATCCTCGAGGTCAGAAAGGAGCTCCGCCTCTTCGGAAGGGAGAGCCGCCCGCTCTACAAGATGCTGGCCTACGCCACCAACCCGGAGATTCCAGAGATAACCGGGGACGAGAGGAAGGCCATCGAGTGGCTTCGCTCCAGGGACTTCGACCCGGACATGAGGTACTGGCAGCTCCGCGAGGAGGAGAAGAGGAGGCTCCACGATGCGCTGGTCATACACCTGATAAAGCACGGTGCCCCCAAGGAGGCCATAGACAGGCTTATCGGGGACGTCGTGGTGAGCCCGCTTTACCCCGAGGGCGATCCAAGGCACGAGGCGAGGGAGTTCGCGACGCTCCTCAACGCCACCGGAAGGCTCAACGCGGGAACGCTGGGCGTTGCCATCTGCCTCGGCGACGAGGAAGCCTTCAAACGGGCCAGGAAGATGCTGGACGACTACAAGCGGGAGCAGATAGAGGCCAGGAAGTTCCTCATCCAGAACTGGAGCATGGCCGAGGAGGGAGAACACGCCTACGTTTTCTACGCCGGCAGAAACATCAGGGACACCCTCGTTGGGATAGCCGCCAACATGGCGATAAACGCCGGTCTCGCCAGCCCGGAGAAGCCCGTCGTGGTGCTCGCCGACAGCGACGAGGATCCGAACCTCGTGAAGGGCTCCGCCAGGACCACGGAGAAGGCGCTGGCGAAGGGTTACCACCTCGGAGAGGCGCTCAGGGAGGTCGCCGAGAAACTCGGTGGAGAGGGCGGCGGACACGCCATAGCCGCGGGAATCCGCTTCCCCAGGGGAAAGATCGACGAGTTCATAAGGCTCTTCAACGAGGCTCTCAGAAAGCAGATCGGAGGTAACGACGGTGAGGATTGAGGCGAAGGCAGAGATAGTCTGGCACTACGGCGAAGCCACGAGGGCAGAGGCCATAGCAGAGGCACTGGAGGTTGACAACGCGAACCTTCCCGACGGCCTGAAGAAAAGTTTAAATGTGATAACCCGATGGGAAGATGGGGACGTCATAACAAAGGTTAAATACTCGGGTGAGATTGAGACACTCATCAAAGCGCTGGATGATTTGGTGTTTTCAGTCAAAATCGCCGAAGATGTTACCGAAAACGTGTGAACTGGAGGTGTGAAGATGGCGAAGGGTAACCCAAGGAAGAGGGCTGCTGCCACCAAGGATAAGTGGAAGATGAAAGAGTGGTACGTGGTTTACGCTCCGGACTTCTTCGGGAGCAAAGAGATAGGACTCACCCCCGCTGACGAGCCCGAAAAGGTCATCGGTCGTGTCATAGAGACCACCCTCAGGGACCTCACCGGCGACTTCACCAAGGGCCAGGTCAAGCTCTATTTCCAGATCTACGACGTCAAGGGGCAGAACGCCTACACCAAGTTCAAGGGCCACACCCTCGCGAGGAGCTACATCCGCTCGCTCGTCAGGAGGAGAACCACCAGGATCGACGGTATCTTCAACGTCACCACCAAGGACGGCTACAAACTCCGCGTCATGGGCATGGTCATAGCCTACAGGAGGATACAGACCAGCCAGGAGAGGGCCATCAGGGAGATAATCAGGGACATCATCTACAAGAAGGCAGAGGAGCTCAACTACAGGGACTTCGTGCTCGAGGCGGTCAGTGGCAAGATGGCCGCGGAGATAGCCAAGGAAGCCAGGAGGATATACCCGATAAAGAGGGCCGAGATAAGGAAGATAAAGGTCCTCGCCGAGCCGGAGGCCTGAGGGCCTCTCAACTCCTCTTCTGTGCAGCCGTTCTCGGCAGGCTTTTAAACCTGCGATCTTTTCTCCAGAGGGGGTGCCGTTATGAAGTTCATCGTCAAAACCCAGAGGGGTATGGAAGGCGTTGCCGCGAACTACGTTAAGGAAGCCCTGCCCGATGCGAAGATCTGGATATCTCCCATGGGATACTCGGGGCTCGTGATAGTCGAGGCCGGAGATGAAGGGGCGGGTGAGAGGATACTCGAGATCCCCGAGGTGGAGAGGATAATCCCCGTTCTCGTCGAGGTTCCGGCGGAGCTCGAGGCCATCGTCTCCTCCGCGGAAAAAATCGCCTCCCTCATCGGTGAGGATGAGACCTTCGCCGTGAAGACCAAGAGGCGTGGGAAGCACGGCTTCACGAGCGTTGACGTTAACCGCGAGCTCGGCGCGAGGATAAGGGAACTCACGAACTCCGACGTGAACCTGAGCTGGCCTGATAAGGTCGTTCAGGTGGAGATAATAGGTGACAGGGCTTACGTATCCGTCCTTCCCGGCGAGGAGTTCCGGAAGTTCACCCCGGATAAGATAGACGCGAGGAAGCTCTTCCGCAAGGTCACCCTCGTTCAGATGCCCTACTGGGGGGATTACAAAGCCTGCAGGAGTTTCGGCGAGAAGATAGGGAGGGCGGCGCAGGCCTTCGAGGTGAAGGAGCTGATAATTGCCCCCAAGGAGAAGATGGACGCCTTCGAGCTGGCCGAGTTCCTGAAGGGCGTGAGGATTGGGCAGGAGAGCAGGCACAGGATACAGCGCGAGGCCTACCCCTGGAAGGTCGAGAAGGTTCCCGTGAGCGTCTGGGACCTCTACCAAGTGGTTCGCGACAAGAGACGGCCCAAGAGGCTGCTGATAATAACCGACCCCAAGGGTCCGACGCTCGCGGAGGTCAAGGCCGACCTCGCGAGGGACGCCTTCTACGCTAAGGAGGTGGTCATCTTCGTCGGCTCCAGGGAGGGCATCCCGCGCGGTCTCTTCAGGTTCGCCGATTACGTCGTTGACCTCGCCCCCTACATGACCTTCGCCACGGAGCACGGTATCCCGGCGGCGCTCGTTTCCCTCTGGGAGATCTACGAGGAGTACGCCCGGAACTTGGAGGAAGGAGACTGATTCCAAAACGCCACGGCGTCAGGCCCTAAGGTCATCCTCACCGCTCGGGAATCCGCCGTTTCATCATCCGCCGACCTTTAAAACTTCACGCCAGTATGTGGAAGAGGCCCGCGCCGATGAAGCCCCCGAAGAGGCTCGCGAGGAAGTTGGTCGAGTTGTTGTCCGTTATCCCCTCTTTCTCGAGGGTCGCTCCGATGAGGCTGTCCAGGTTGACGCCGATGAACCCGCCGATGGTAACCGCCAGCAGCATCGTAACCTTCGCCTTCGTCAGGGGAATGGCAAGTAAGGCAATGACTACCGATCCAAGGAGGGCGAAGAGCTCCCCCGCCCAGGAGATCGCCCCGTTAACGCCTGGTTTGACGGGTTTAAGGGTCGTGATGAGCTTCGGGTTTTTCCCAAAGACCTTGCCGAGTTCGCTCGCCAGCGTATCGCCGTTGACCGTGGCTATCGCCGCGAAGCTCGCAGCCCAGAAGACGTCCTGGCGGGAGAAGTACTCAAAGGTGAGGAAGATCAGGGCCGCCAGACCGTTGCCGAGAACGTTCCCCCAGCTCCTTATCCCACCCCTGCTCTGGGCGGCGCCCAGGAGGCTCTTCTCATGAAATCTATACCTGGTGGCCAGGACGCCGAGAATAACGAAGGTCAGCAGGGCAAGGAACGGATAGAACCCCCCGAGTTCCATGACCAGAAGCCCAAGCAGTGCGGCGGCAACCGTACCTTTAACGTCAAGGGCCCTGAAAATGTACGCACCAACACCGAGTCCCGCGACCACTGCTACGTCCACTGCCACTTTCTCGAGCATCTCTGACACCCTGGAAGAGTGCGAGGTATGCTTTATTACTCTTTTCCCTCTGATAAAAAGTGGGGAGATGTCAAAGGACATCAAACTTAAGTATCTCCGTGACGAAGGTTATGTCAAGCTCGTCTATTCCGGGTATCTTCCTGGACACGTCCGTTATGGTCTTCTCGATCTCCTTCATGTCCTTGGGTCCGACGATGTGCACGACGAGGTTGTGCGAACCGAGGGCGCGCTCAACTATCTTGACGTTTTCGTCCTCGAGAAGGGCGGGGATCACCTCATCTACGTTGACAGAGGGCTTGATGGTTATTCCCAGGATGACGTGGGCGTAGCCGAGGGCATCGTAGTCGGGTATCACCGTGTACTTCTTTATGACTCCCTTCCTCTCCAAACGGTCCATTCTCCGGGATACCCTCTGCCTTGTGGTGCCAAGGATCTCAGCGAGCTCCTTGTAGGTAAGACGGGCGTTCTTGGCGAGGAGCTTCAGGATCTTCACGTCAATTTCGGTTATTTTATCCACCATGTCTCCACACCCCCAACTTACACTGGGAGTTAACGGGATCCATTATAAGAATGTACGGGATCCATTATAAAAATGTTTCGATAATTTGGAAGATTTTTAATCATTTGGTCATTTATTTTATGACCTAATTTGGCACAATTTAATCCTGTAGCGTTACATTATGTAAAGTTTTATGGACCATACCTCTGGAAGCATCACGTGCGGTTGGACCACCGTTCCCTGTCACGCTCACGGTACTTCCCAACGCTCTTATCGAGGGCCTCCAGTAGGTCTATTCCGTAGTGGTTGGCTATGCAGGCGAGCGCGAAGAGAACGTCGCCGAGTTCCTCCTCGAGCCCCTCCCGACCGCCGTTTCCCTTAACCCCCTCGACCTTCAGCAGTTCATCGGCGAGTTCTCCAACTTCCTCCACCAGCGCCGCGAGCATCTGGAAAGGCTCCCAGTAGCCGCCGAACTCCTCTATGAGCTCATCCACCCGTCTCTGGAACTCGTTCATGCTTACACCAGCTCCTCCCTCACCCTGGAAAGGTACCCCTCAAGGACCTCCGTGTTGGTCCTGTAGAAGCGCATCTTGCCCTCCCGTCGTTCGCTTATCAGCCCGAGTGACTTGAGGGTGCGCAGGTGGTGGCTTATCAGGGTTTGATCCCTGTCCAGTATCTTGGATATCAAACACACGCAGAGCCAGTTGTCCTTCAGGAGTTTGAGTATCTTAAGCCTCAGCGGATTCGAAATGGCCTTCAGGAAATTTATCACATTATCCTCCACGTTGAGTTCGACTTCCTCCTCGAGGTCGATGATACCACTTTCCCGTGCGCATCTGAGGATCGCTTCCCTCTGCTTTGGTTTCAGCTCGTCGAGGAATTCTCCGATCTTCATGTTAAACACCCTCGCATGGGTTAAGAGGGTTTCCTTTTAAGAATTTTTCAGATGTGATGGGCCATGTTCTATTCCACGACCTCCACCCGGAGTTCACTCCCGTCGTTGCGGTACGCCCTTACACTCCCCTCCACGAAGGGGTAGGCGATTATCAGGTGCACGCCCCCGAACTTGGAGAAGAAGTGCAGATCGGCCCCTGAAGGCCTCGGGTTCGGCCCGGGATGGGAGTGAACCGTCCCCTTGATGCTCTCGTCGTGGGGGAGCATCCAGGTGTTGAAGAACGCGGAACTCCTGCCGAAGTGGGGGTCGGGGGCTATGAGAACCTCCTCGAACACCCCGTCCTTCGCCCTCAGGAAGCCCGCGAACTCGTTGGGGTAGAAGTCGCGGGCGAGTTCCAACAGGTACTCCAGCAGTTCCCGCCTGATCTTGACAGTTTCCATCTCGCTCACCAATAAATATTGGGGGGAAGGGAACTTTCGGGTTTCATTCTTGATCAGCGAAGCGAAGACTCCTCATCGGCTCCCCTCGGGTGTCCTCGGCCTCATCATTTCTTCTCGAGGTACTTCTCAAGGCTCTTCGCCGGAACGTCCAGCGGCAGTCCAATCTTTTCAAGGGCGGTTCTAAGGGCGTAAACCCTTGCGTGCCCCTCGAAGCCGGCCGGGGCGTAGTCCTCGGCCGGGAACTCCAGGTACCTCTCGACGACCGCGGCTATCTCCGCCTTTTTTACCTTCTTGGAACTGCCGAACCAGGCCTCTATCCCTTCCGTGTCGATTCCTGCGTAAACGGGGAGCTTAAGCGTGATGCTCTCGTTTATGCTCGCGAGGAGCCTCGCAACGTCCGCCATGGGGGTTTTCTCATCTATGATGAGCCGTCTAACGGCCCTCCACTTCGTCTTCCCGCCGAGGTGGAAGGCCACGAAGTTGATGTGCTCCTCTTCGTAGGGGAACTCGATCCTGACCCCGCTCAGGGGCTTCTCTGGATACTCAACCGGCACCTTTTTTGAGAGCGTCTCCCTGACGAGCAGGGCCCTGGCTACCTCAGTGAGATGCTTCTTGAGCTTCTTGTCCTCCTCGAAAACGAGTTTGCCGAGCGTCCTCGCGGTCCCCGGCGATTTGAGGGCAACGATGGTTTCACTCAGGTCTTTATCTTCGAATTTTCCGGAGAGGTTCATTATTTCGTCGACGTTCATAACCTCCGTGAGGTACCCGGGTATCCGGGGGTTGGCCGTGTTGGCCACGCTCGCTATGAAGTGTGCCACCTTCTCGTCCTCCAGCTCGAACAGCCCCTCCGCCACCTTCCAGTCCCCGTGACGTGCGGTGAATATTATCTGATCCTCAACCTTCATAGTTCCCACCGGGATATCTGTGTGCCAGGCCCTATTTTAGCTTTTTTCTTGCCCGCCTCAAAAAAGTTATAAATCGCCCGGGGCATTCCACTCTGAGAGAGCGAAAAGAGGGAAGAGAAATGGGGGAAGAGGAAAAGATTGAGGGAGAAACCCTGGTCCCCGGGGAGTACGGAGAGAACCTCGAGCTGGGGGTGGAGTTTAACACGACCGAGGAGATTCACGTCCCCGAAAAGCTCATCGACCAGGTCATAGGGCAGGAGCACGCGGTCGAGGTTATAAAAACGGCCGCCAACCAGAAACGACACGTTCTTCTGATAGGTGAACCCGGAACCGGTAAGTCGATGCTCGGTCAGGCGATGGCCGAGCTCCTGCCCACGGAGAACCTTGAGGACATCCTCGTCTTTCCTAACCCCGAAGACGAGAACATGCCTAAAATAAAGACCGTCCCGGCCTGCCAGGGGAGGAGGATAGTTGAGAGGTACCGCGAGAAGGCGAAGGGCCAGGAGAGCATAAAATCGTACATACTCCTCTTCGTCATGTTCACGGTAATGCTCGCCCTCTTCCTGCAGTTCACCGCCACCACGCTCCTCATGGGCCTCTTCGTCATAATACTCACCATAATGGCCCTCTCCAACATGCGCTTCAAGAACTCCGTTCTCGTTCCCAAACTGCTCGTCGACAACTGCGGCAGGAACAAGGCTCCGTTCATCGACGCCACCGGGGCCCACGCTGGTGCGCTCCTCGGCGACGTTCGCCACGACCCCTTCCAGAGCGGAGGTCTGGGCACGCCGGCCCACGAGAGGGTGGAGCCCGGCATGATCCACCGCGCCCACCGTGGCGTCCTGTTCATCGACGAGATAGCAACGTTGAGCCTGAAGATGCAGCAGAGCCTCCTCACGGCGATGCAGGAGAAGAAGTTCTCTATAACGGGCCAGAGCGAGATGTCAAGCGGTGCGATGGTCAGAACCGAGCCGGTTCCCTGTGACTTCATCCTCGTCGCCGCCGGGAACCTCGACACCGTCGACAAGATGCACCCGGCCCTCCGCTCCCGCATAAGGGGTTACGGTTACGAGGTCTACATGCGCACCACCATGCCGGACACGCTCGAGAACAGGCGCAAGCTCGTTCAGTTCGTCGCCCAGGAGGTAAAGCGCGACGGCAAGATCCCGCACTTCACGCGCGATGCGGTTGAGGAGATAGTCCGCGAGGCCCAGAAGCGTGCCGGCAGGAAGGGGCATTTAACCCTCCGCCTGCGTGACCTCGGCGGCATCGTCCGCGCCGCCGGTGACATAGCTGTGAAGAAGGGCAAGAGGTACGTGGAGCGCGAGGACGTTCTCGAGGCTATAAGGATGGCGAAGCCCCTCGAGAAGCAACTCGCCGACTGGTACATCGAGCGCAAGAAGGAGTACCAGGTGATAAAGACCGAGGGGAGCGAGATAGGCCGCGTCAACGGTCTCGCGGTCATAGGCGAGCAGAGCGGCATAGTGCTTCCCATCGAGGCGGTGGTTGCCCCGGCCGCGAGCAAGGAGGAGGGCAAGATAATAGTCACTGGAAAACTCGGCGAGATAGCGAAGGAAGCGGTGCAGAACGTCTCGGCGATAATCAAGCGCTACAAAGGCGAGGACATCAGCAGGTACGACATCCACGTCCAGTTCCTCCAGACGTACGAGGGCGTGGAGGGGGACTCCGCCAGCATAAGCGTCGCCACGGCCGTCATCTCGGCCCTCGAGGGGATACCGATAAGGCAGGACGTGGCGATGACCGGCTCCCTGAGCGTTAGGGGCGAGGTGCTACCGATAGGCGGCGCCACGCCGAAGATAGAGGCCGCGATAGAGGCCGGCGTAAAGACCGTCGTAATCCCCAAGAGCAACGAGAAGGACGTTTTCCTCAGCAAGGACAAGGCGGAGAGGATCCGGATAGTTCCCGTCGAGACCATAGACGAGGTGCTGGAGGTCGCCCTCGAGGAGGGCGAGGCGAAGAGGGAGCTTCTCAAGCGGGTAAGGGAAGCGCTCCCCCTCTTCCAGTGACGTTCTCCTGCAATTCCTCAATTATTTAACTCAATTTTTACATAATTCTTCGACGAGCTCAACGACCCGGGGAAGGGCGTTCCTGACCTCTTCGCTGAGTTCCGTTCCGAGGTCTATTCGCTTAGCAACGACGCCGATGAAGTGGAGCTCAGCGTTTTTCAATCGTTCGTCAAGCGACATCAGCAGTTTGAGCCCCTCTATCGCCCCCATGAAGTGGGCGCTCCGTATCTCCGCCCTGAGCTTCTCGAAAACCTCCTCGCCCTGGAGGTGGATCACCTCTCCGGGTTTTAGTTCTCCACTCAGGATGGCGTCGATGACTATCAGCCTCTCCTCTCCGTTGTAATAGCTGGAGAGCCGGAAGACGTCCGTGCCCACCTCAAGGACGTTGCAACCCCTCTCGAGGAGAAGCCGGCCGGCCCTGAGGCCCACCCCGTCGTCGGTCATGAGCTCGTTGCCGAGGGCGAGGACGAGGGTTCTCACGGGATCACCCCGTTATGATCTCAACGTTCTCTGCCTCCGCGGGCTCAAAGAAATCATCATCAAGGGTCGCCAAGACGAAGCCATGCTCGATACCGGTGGCGAGTATCAGGGCGTCGTTGGGCAACATGCCGTACTTCTCGGTGAGCTCCGTGGCTTTGGTGAGCGTTCTCCGAGACGACCCAATATCCTCGGCCATGTTCTCCCCTGCTTTTCTCTTTCGTTTATCATTAAAAAATTTGGGAAAGACCTTAGAGCCTCGCCACGTGCACCGAACAGGAGATGCACGGGTCGTAGGCCCTGACCACCATCTCAGCGAGGAGCTTGAGCCTCTCCGGCTCGTCGTTGTAGTGCTTCTCCGCCATCATCCTGACGTGCTCCTCCATCATCGCCAGGTTGAAGGCGGTCGGCGTTATGATGTCCGCGTGGGAGACCCTACCGTCCTTCACCCCGAGGGCGTAGACGAGTATCCCGCGCGGGGCCTCGGTCGTGGCGACGCCGAAGCCGTCCCTGACCTCCACCTCATCCCTCGGCCTCACAGGCCACCTCGCGAGGGCCTCGTCTATTAGATCCATCGCCCTCTCCGTGAAGTATACCAGCTCGAGGGCCTGGGCGAGGTTGTTGGTGAAGGGGTTTGTCGGTCTGAATAACTCCCTGTGACTCTCGTAGAGCTCCTTCGCCCTCCCGTAGAGTTTGTCGGCGTGGTTGGTGAGGCGGGATATCGCGCCGGTCATGAAGGGTTTCTCCCCGTTGTAGAAGCTGTGCTTGGCGAAGCTGTGCTCAACGACGCGCTCCACCATGTGCTTTTTGTAATCCTCGCTCGGGAACTCGAAGCCGTCGCTGACGCTTATGGCATCGCCGTATATCCCGTAAACGTCGTTGCGTGGCCTCACCGCCATGTGGATTATCGGCCCCTCGACCTCCGCGTACTGCTCCAGTTTCGTGAAGAGCTCGAAGGTGTACTCGGCCTTCGGGAGCGCCTCAGCGAGGCGCTTCTTCATGAGCTCGAGGGTGCCCTTGCCGGGCAGTTTTCCAAAACCCCCGAGAACCGCGTTTTCCTGGTGTATCGCCCTGCTCCCGAGCTCGTCCATCATCCAGCCCCCGAGGTTCTTGAGCTCAAGGGCGATATTTATCTCCTTCCTGTATTCCTCCACCATCTTGAGCGGACTGGAGTACCCGAGGTAATCCGGCAGGACGAGGAGGTAGAGGTGAAGCGCGTGGCTCTCTATCATGTCGCCAATGTATAAGACCTCCCTCAGGGCCTGAATCTCCTCGCGGGGTTCAAAACCGACCGCCTTCTCCGCCGCCTCAACCGCGGTGAGCTTGTGGGCGGCGGAGCAGAAGGAACATATCCTCGGGTAAACCGCCAGCGCCTCCTCAAGCTTCTTGCCCACGGTTATGGCCTCGAAGAAGCGCGGGCCCTCTATGATGTTGAGCCTGACCTCTTTGACACCATCGTCGCCCACGACTATCTCAACGCCGCCCTTTCCCTCGACCCTCGCTATATGGTCAACGGTGATTGGAAGGTAGATCTCCTTCATTCTTCCACCCCCTGAAAGACCTTCTCGACCATCTCCTCGAGTCTCGGGTTGTGGCCGTTGAATATCTTCATGCGCTGGAGTATCTCCTCCTTCGTGAGCCCCTTCTCCCTGAACGTCCTGGCGAGGGAGTCGAACCAGGCGACGTCGTAGTCTATCGCCCCCCTGCATCCGATGCACGCCACCCCAAAGCCCGGACAGCGGGCGTCGCAACCGGCCCTCGTGAGCGGACCGAGGCAGGGCTCGCCCTTCTCGATGAGGATACAGCTGTTTCCCTTCAGCCTGCACTCCACGCAGACCGGATAATCTATGTCCTCCGGCCACGAACCGACGAGGAAGGTGCCGAGGGCGTAGAGGAAGTCCCTCTTCTCCGGCGGGCAGCCGTAGATCCGGTAATCTACCTTGATGTACTCATCGACGGGTTTGGCAAGCTTGGGCTGGAACTTCACCTTTGCATCTCCGTAGACGGCCTTCCACAGCTCTTCCAGGCTTTTCTCCTGCTCCCAGCTCTGCACCCCGCCCTGGGTTGCGCAGGCCCCCACGGCCACCACAACCTTCGCGTTCTCCCGTATCCTCTTAACGAGCTCGGCCTCCTCCTCCGTGGAGACGCTCCCCTCTATGAAGGCTATGTCCACGGGCTCGTCCTCGTAGGAGTCCCTCTCAATCATGTACCAGCACACTATCTCCGCCCTCGGGATGAGCTGGAGTATCTCGTCCATCATGGCGAACTGCAGCTGACAGCCGTAGCATGAGGTGAGGGCGTAGAACCCGATGCGAACCTTCTCCTTCTCCATCTTCACCACCTCAGTCGAGCAGTCCGGGCGTTGATACTATGTCGAAGTACGTGAAGACCGGGCCGTCCTTGCACACGTACTTCCAGCTCGTGCTCGTTCCGACGTTGCAGTGGCCGCACTTGCCTATCCCGCACTTCATCTTCCTCTCCAGCGTGACGAATATGTTCTCGGGCCTGTAACCGTAGTTGATGAGGGACTCGAAGACGGATTTGTACATCCTCGGCGGCCCGCACACCGCCACCGCGGTTCTCTTCGGGTTGGTGTTGGCCTCAACGATGAAGTTCTGTGGCCTGCCGTGCCTTCCGGGCCACTCGGGGTCGCGCGTGACGCTCTGGATTATCCTGACGTTCTCCGCCTCGGCCAGATCCTTCATGGCCTCGAGCTCCTTGTAGAAGAGCAGGTCCTTGCCGTAGCGGGCGGTGTTGATGAATGTTATGTTGCCGTACTTCCAGCGGTTGTCCATCGCGTACAGGAAGACGCTTCTTAAGGGAGCGGTTCCCAAACCCGCACCTATGAGGAGCAGGTCCATGCCCTCCCACTCGTCAACGGGGAAACCGTTGCCGTAGGGGCCGCGGACGAGGACGGTATCTCCGGGCTTGAGTCTGTGAATGACCGTTGTAACCCTCCCGGCTTTCCTGATGCAGAGCTCGAAGAAGCCCTTCCTCATGGCCGAGGAGCAGATGCTTATCGGAACCTCACCGACGCCGGGTATCGTGAGCTGGACGAACTGTCCCGGGCGGAAGGTCCACTTCTCGGCCAGCTCGGGGTCCTCGAAGCGGAAGAGGAACAGCTTCTCCATCTCCGTGAGCGGGTAAACCTTGAGAACCTTTACCCTGTGGAGTGCGTAGGGGTTGCCGTCGGGCATCATGACCTCCCGTGGAACGGCCTCGCTCATAGACCATCACCCCTTACCCCTGCGGCGTAGGCGAAGCCCCTCTTCGGAATCTCATCGCTTACCTCCGGCGGACACGACTTCTCCTCGAGCCCCATGATGGTGCGCAGGTTCCTCACGAAGCTTATGCCCGCGGGGCAGAAGTAGGTGCACCTTCCGCAGCCGACGCAGTAACTTATGCCGAGCTTTTCGTTGTAGGCGTTCTTGCAGAGGTAGCGGTTCATGAAGCGGGCTTTCTTGGTGGGCCTGAAGTTGTGACCCCCGGCAACCAGACCGTGGCTCCTGAGCTGGCAGGAGTCCCAACGCCTCTCGCGGTAGCCTGTGTCCCCGTCGAGGTTGACGATGTCCTGAACTTCGTAGCAGCGGCACGTAGGACACGTTAGGTTGCAGTTGCCGCAGGCGAGGCAGATGTCGGCCTGCTCTTCCCACATTGGGTGCTCCATCTCGAGCTCGAGGAGATAACGCAGGTTGCTCCAGTCCTCGTGGTATTTGAACGCCTTCGAGCGTTTGTTCTCGAACTCCCGGAAGTTGCAGATGTCCTCGGTGCTGACCTCCTCGAAGAGCTTGATGTTTCTATCCACGATTCTGTGGCCGGTGGGCGTCCCGACGCGGACGAGCCAGCCATCGGGGAGCTCGTGCAGGAAGAGGTCGAAGCCATCGTCGGCGAAGTCGGTCTCCCTCAGGTTGCAGAAGCAGTACTCGTCCGGCATGCAGCTGATGCCTACGATGATGCCCTTCTCCCTTCTTACTCTGTAATACTTGTCCGGGAACTCGTCGAGGTATACCGTGTCGAGGATCTTGAGGCCGAAGATGTCGCAGGAGTGAATGCCGAAGACCACGAAGGGCTCGACGTCCTCCAGCGTTTCCCTGTACTCCGCCCTGGAGACAGTGAACTCAAAGAGCTTCTCCCTCGGCGGGAAGAAGAACTTCTTCGGCGGCATTATCGTTCTGTTGTAGTGGAACTCGACCTTTCTGACGTCGTCTATTTCCCTGAAGTCGTAGAACTTCTCGGAGATTTTCACGGGGGCGTACAGTTTCCCCCACTCCTTCAGCCGTTCAAGGAACGCGTAAGTGTTCTCCCTGGGGAGTTTAACGTACCTCAAGTTCGTCACCTCCAATGAACAGGAATATACACGTGCTCATATCTATCCCCTCAATACGGACTTCACAGGGGACTAAAAAAGCGTTTTTAAACCCGAAAATTGTAAACCAAAGGTTGAGAAGCTTTCGTTGAGCCTAACATAAGCCCTCGAGGGAATATCTTTTTGGAGTCTGGAACCACTCCCATCTTCTCCCGAGCTTTGAGGCCCGCACCATTAACTATTTAAAATCGCCAACGGATGCAGGAGCGGTGAAACTATGAAACGGTTGTTTCCCCTCATCCTGCTTCTCCTCACGCTGACACCCGTAAGCGCCCAGCCCCACCTTCTCTGGACGTACCACGACCAGTGCATAGTGTTCTCCATGGCGTTCAACGATAGGGGGGACCTGGCGCTCGCCTTTGGGTACAACGCGGTACTCCTGCGGCCTAACGGGAGCGTGGCCTTCAGGGCCCCCGTTAGGGGTCTCGCATACTCCGTGGCCGCCAGCGACAATGGAACGGTCATCGTCGGAACCGACGGGTACTGGGTTCAGTTCTTCGATTCTCACGGAAAGCTTCTGAGGGAGTACAGGACCGAAAACGTCGTCTACAGCGTGGACATATCGCCCGACGGAAAATACGCGGTGGCGAGTAACGTCGGAGGCTTCGTTTACTTCTTCAGGGACACGGCACTCGTCTGGAAGAGGGACGTGGGTTCCTACGTATGGAGCGTTGACCTCGTCGGTGATAGAATACTCGTCGGCGCGGACGATGGGAAGCTCGTGGCGTTCTCCCTGGACGGAAGGGCCCTTCTCAACATCACCCTCCCCGGTGATGTGAAGAGGGTGGCGGGAAACGATGATATGTTCGTGTCCCTCGCGGTCTCCCCGGACGAGACATGGAGCTCCGTCTACGCCTTCACCTGGGACGGGAAGGAGCTCTGGGAGAAGAAGTTCGACGGTCTCATCAGGGACATGGACTTCGATGGGAAGAGGATAGCGCTGGGCGGTGGTCTGAACGAGATAGTCCTGCTCGACGGGGATGGCAAACAGGTGTACTCGGTTCCCTTTTATCTCATGACCACGGACGTGGCGACTGCCAACGGTTACACCCTGGCCGCCGGAGAAGCGGAGGCCATTATAATAGGCCCCGACGGGGCGATAATGGCGGATTACCCGTCCAACGATACCACCATCGACAAAGTTGCCATCTCGCCGGGGGCGAGGTACCTGGCCCTCACCCGCAGGTTCCACGGTAAGGAGCTCTGCGAGGCCGACGTCGATTTCATGGGCCTTAACGAAACTTCCCCGGTTACTCCCACTGAGTCCACCACGGCAACACCGCCGAAGAGGGAACTCGGAAACCCTGCGGTGGCTCTCGGGATAGGGGCGCTCGTTCTGATTGCCATCGCAATGCTCTGGAGGGAGATGAGAGAGTGAGGGCCGTTATAGAGGTCAGAAAGCTGACCAAGAGGTACGGTGACTTCACGGCCGTCGATGGGATAAGCTTTGAGGTCAGGAAGGGGGAGATATTCGGGTTCCTTGGCCCCAACGGAGCCGGAAAGACCACCACCGTTAGGATGCTCTCGACCCTTACTTCGATAACGGCCGGTGAGGCCTACGTGAACGGTTACGACGTTAAGACCCAGAGGCTGGAAGTTAAGCGTAGCATCGGCCTCGTCCCGGACGTCTCGAACCTCTACGATGAGTTAACGGTCGAGGAGAACCTCCGCTTTCTGGCCAGGCTGTACGACGCTCCAATGGAGAACGTCTCCCGCCTGATAGAGGAGTTCAACCTCCCGGCGAAGAGGAAGTTCGGGAAACTCAGCTCGGGATACAAGAGACGGGCTACCATCGCGGCGGCGCTGGTTCACGAACCCCCCGTGCTCTTCATGGACGAGCCCACCGTGGCGCTGGACGTTCAGTCGGCCAAGCTCGTCAGGGAGATGATACTGGCCCTCAACAAAACCGGGAAGACGATTTTCCTGACCACCCACAACATGTGGGAGGCCGAGGTTCTGCCCCATCGAATAGCGATAATCAACCGCGGGAAAATCGTGGCCCTGGGGAAGAGGAACGAGCTGAGGAAACTCGTGGGGGCGGGTGTTAGGGTGAGGCTCAGGGTCGAGCCCATCGGCAACAGGCTTTTGAAGTTCCTCGAGCCGTATAGCCCGACGTTCGACGAGGACTCGATAGTGGTTACCGTAAAAGATCCTGATGAGTTCCTTGAGGAGTTCTGGAAGGTCAAGGAAAGCCTCGGACTTACCGTGAGGCACATCTCCACGGAACTCCCGAGCATCGAGGAGGTCTTCCTCGAGCTCACGGAGAGCAACGAGGACAAAACCTGTCCCGTGAGCTGTGGGGGGTGTCCCATATGAGGCACGTTCTCGCTATAGTGAACAAGGAGCTCAGGGAGTACCTGTTGAAACCTGGCTCGATCAGCTGGGGTCTCGTGTTCCCCCTCGTGTTCACCCTTGCCTTCATCGTTCGCTTCGGCGACGTCGACCACCTCGCCCCTGGTCTCATCAGCATCTCGGCCCTCTTCGCGACGACCTCCTTCGTCTCCTCGTCGCTGATATTCGAGAGGCGCCTCAAAACGTTCGAGCGTCTCCTCCTCGCCCCGATTCGATACGGGGAGATAGTCCTCGCCAAGGTCCTCGTGGCTTCGCTCTTCGGCCTCATGGTGAGCCTGATAACGCTCGTCCTTGTGAAGTACTTCATGGTCTACCCCGTCTGGAACTGGCCCCTCACTATTCTCTTCCTCATCCTGGCCAACGTGGCCTTCTCCGCCTTCGGTCTCTACATAGCGCTGGCCGTTGAGAAGCCGATAAACGTCATGACGTGGCTCAACCTGCTCAGGCTCCCCATGATGTTCACCAGCGGTGCTATCGAGTCCCTCACGCTCTTTCCGAGGTGGTTCCTCGTCGTGGGCATCCTGACGCCGATGACGTACTCGGTCGACGGGCTCAGGTACTCGATGCTGTACTACTACGACGTCGTGGCGCCCCTCTATGCCCTGCTCGCGCTCATCCTCATAGCAACGACCTTCATGGCGCTCTCCGTGAGGAGGATAAAGGCCCTCTACTGACGCTTCTTCTCCATTCTGAGGACGAGGAAGAGGACTATCATGAACATCGTGATGTAGTAGCTCCACCGGAAGGGCACTAAGCCAAGTATCCCGAGGGTGTAAACGATCGTTAGAAGGAGGACGATGGCCAGCAGTGCCCTGTAGAGGGTTCTACGCTTCATACCACCACCAGCGAAAAATGGAGGGGAGGTTTTTAATGTTGCCGGGCCTAATAGACGTCCTCCTCCAGCACCAGAAACGCCGACGAAACCTTAAAAGCCAGTCCCCGGGCTCTCCCTTCCCTCTGGGCGGCCTCTATTTCCTTCCCAACCATGCTGGTTATTTCAACGTCGCTCCTTGACTTTGACCTCCTGGACGCGCCGATGGCGACCTTGACCCCGCCGTCCCCCCCGGGGGAGACCTTAATCCAGTTCACCTGGACATCTCTGATGCCTGATAGTCTTTCCCTCAGGAAGGCCTCAATCGCTCCCGTCTGAACCCGCCTTTCGGTATCCCTCTTGAGTTTTCCCGCGAGCTCCTCGATCCCCGCCTCCTCCAGTATCCTCTCCACCTCAACCTGTACTTTATCCCTGTTCAGGCTCGGGGCCACGTTCCTGGCAAGGGGCACCTCGAGAACCCTTCCTCCCCTGACGTGGGCCCGCGGTGCCGATACCCTCAGCAGGGGCTTTCCGCGTGTTTTAACCAGATCGAAGCCCCGGAGCAGGACCCTCGCATCAAAGCCCGCCTCCCGGGATACGACGTCCGACAGAACCCTCGCCAGCTCCGTCTTTTCCACTTCGCTGGCAGATAACCCCTTTACGTTTCCCCTGATGAGGAGTATGTCCCTGCCGGTTGCCCCGTACCTTATCGAAGCCTTTAGATCGGCCCTCTCGATGGCGATTCCGAGGGTTTTGTAGGCCTTCAGCACCGCCTTGAGTAGGGCATCCTCCAGGTGTATGTAGATGTCCTTGGGGGCGTCGAGGGAATACGAGAACTCCACAGTCATGGGGGTGCGCTTCGGCTCGGCCTCCCCCTGAAGAAGGTCCAGGAACTCGAACTTGTCGAGTTCCACCACCTCGACGTCCCTCAGATCCCGGGGGATATCGATGTACTCCCTCATGACCCTGCCGTTTCCGTAAAGAAAAGCGTCCTTCCCGGATATCCTGATGAGGAGAAGCCTGTTCCCCATGCCGTTGAGGATACCGAGCAGTTCATCAAACCCCCCGGAGTCGAGTGATTTGATGGGCCTCATGGTATCACCGCTGGTGTTATATGGACATCAGGGTATAAAACGGTTACGTCGCAATGTGTGATACTGTCAGGATAAGCAGTAGGGCGTTAGGTTTAAGTGCCTGATGATACTTCAGAAAAAAGAGGGGGAAATGAAGACTGGAACCATTATTTACTGGATTAGAGTTCTTTATGGCTATCAGGACCCTTAAGGAGAGAACGAGGCGTTTCTGGAATAATTTCAGGGGTAAGGATTGGCGGAAGGTTCACAGGTTTGTTTTTCTGTTTGCTTTCTGGTATAATTTTGTTAGGGTTCATTCTCGGTTTGGTCGACCACCTGGTGATGTTGCTGAATGGCTTCAGGAGGTGATGCCCCAGTTATCCTAACAGAATGTTTTCAATACTTCCGGTGTCAGTTACTACCATCACAAAGACAACAAGATTTAGCAAAAAGAAAATGAGTAGCGTTCTCTTCAACGTAATTTCAACCATCCCTTTTCACCTCCTGTGGAGCCGGATGAGATTTGCCGGCAACAAATGGAAACATAATTGTTGCTACTGCAACAAGGAGAGAAGTTCCATCAATTATTGCCAGACCTGTGAAAATTAAAGAGATTAAAAAGACAAGCGTATCCCTAAGCATCATTACACATCACCTCCGCCATTACGGTCCGGGGCGTAGATAGTCACAATAAGTTCCTTCCTCCTCACAGCAGTTCACGGCGCAATATAGACAAGAAGGAGAGACACAAAGAGGCTTAGAGTTCTTTATGGCTATCACCCGTGATCCAACCTGCCATTTCTAAAAGGGGAAAGAACAGTAAAACGACAACGCCACCAACGCCTGCCATTAGAAAGAAACTCCAGAGAGGGAAATCTATGACCCTTGTCACGATGGCACCGACGAATTCCCATAGTATAGTAAAGACCACAGCGGGTTTGTTGATTCCCATGCTCCTGAAAATCACCCCGGGAACGATGTAAATGGCCACTGCACCAATCAGGCCACCAAGAACTGCTTCAATCGAAGGATAGTGATTCTCAAGCCAGAGGATACACCCCAAAGCAAGGAGAACGAAATAAATGGCTTCGTGTCGTTTCATATGTCCCATCCAGAACCCCCCTATGGACCAGGTGTAATCGAAACGCATTCGTGTCGTTTCATATGTCCCATCCGGAACCCCCCTATGGACCAGGTGTAATCGAAACGCATTTAGTACCTAATGCACGTCTCCCCATTGACCCCCCAACGGGTTTTTGCATGAAAATTTACGCAATTAAAATATATAAAAGTTTCGTGAACCAAAAGTTTAAAATTTTACAAAATGCAAAAGAAGAACAAGTATTAATCAAAAACAACCACGAAAAGTAACATCTCAAACCCTACTGGGGCAATCTTTATCAATCGGGAAAGAAATAATAATGTGGGTGGTTTCAATGGTCAGGATCAAACTCATGGGAGCTTTCGCACACCTTGCAAAAGCTAGAGAACTCGAGATTAAGATTGATGCTCCAAAAACAGCAGACGAGATTTTGGAGGAGGTGATTCCAAGGTACCGTGAGTTCCATGATAGGATACTCCTTATAAACGGCAAGCCCGCCAGGGGGGATGCTATCATCGAGGAGGGTGATGAACTGAAAGTGATGCCCGTTTTGAGCGGGGGTTAAACCGGAACGACGACGGGAACACCCGAAATTCTATGAATTGTCACCGGAATTCCGTATACCTCCCCTATCAATTCGGGTTTTACTATTTTATGGTCTCCCTTGACAATTATTTTTCCATCCTTCATAAAGATGAACTCATCAGCAAACCTGAGGGCGATGTTGACATCATGTACAACCAGCAAAACGGTTATTCCCCTCTCAACGGAAAGTTTTTTCACCAAGCGCATGAGTTCGAGCTGGCTCTTCAAGTCAAGATTGTTTGTCGGCTCATCTAAGAGAAGAACCCTGGCTTCCTGAGCCAGTGCCCTTGCTATAACAACCTTCTGAAGCTCCCCACCGCTAAGCTGATTTAGCTTTTTCAAGGCTAGTCTTTCAAGCCCCAGCATCGATGTAAATCCTCACTCCTTCCCACTCGCCACGTTTGACAAGAGTCAGCGCAGTCTTCCCCAGGTCGAGGTATACGAGGGAATTGTTTCCAAGGGTGCATCCCGTGGCAACCTGAACGCCATCTGTAAAACAGTTATTGGTCTCCACTACGGCCAGAATCTCCTCGTCTATGCTCCCGTTAAAACCCAGTCTGTTAACTCCAAGCTCTTTCATAGCAATGGCCGATGCCTTTATGCCAAGGGCAACGTAAGGACATACATGACCATGAAATTCTTTAGCAATCTCCAGGACGCTACCCAAATCCCCCGCATTTATCAGCTCATTAATGTTCTCCATTTGTATCACCATTTTATAAAATAGTAGCACTAAATATAAACATTTTTTCATACTTGTGTTATTAACCAAAGGTTCACAAAAAATGTGCATATGCACAAACTTTATATGTCATGAATTTCAACTGTTTATGGTGGTTGAAATGAGGATAGCGATTCCTGCTGAAGATAAGGGAGGATTGGAAAGCAACGTTAGCGGCCACTTTGGGAGGGCAAAATATTTCGTCTTCGTGGATGTTGAAGGAGCAGAAATAAAGAACGCGGAAGTCGTTGAGGTGCCCTTCGATGAGCACGGCCCCGGAGACCTGCCAAACTTCATAAGGGAGCACGGTGGGGAGGTTGTCCTGGCATACGGAATGGGCAGGAAGGCCATCGAATACTTCAACGAACTCGGCATTGAGGTGGTCACTGGAGCCTATGGAGGGATTAAGGATGTCGTCGAAGCATTCATTCATCAGGTTCTCGAAGTGGACCCATACTGGAAGGAAAAGATAGAGAGGGAAAAAGAAGAGCATGAGTGCCAGCATGAGGGGCATAATTGTTAGCACCGACTTTTTGATCAAGGGGAGAATACACCTGAGCTGATCCCGACTCGTCAACGGATAGGGGCAAGGGTTACACGGAGGAACGACAAAGACGACTAAAAGAGGTGGAAAAATAATGGAATACGCCATCATTACAAAGGACTTAACGAAGTACTACGGAGATTTCCTGGCGGTTGACCGCGTGAACCTCAGGGTACCTTTTAACACAATCTACGGCTTCCTGGGCCCCAATGGAGCAGGAAAAACCACGACGATAAGGATGATGTGCGGCCTGACGAATATCTCAAGCGGCGACGCCATCGTAAACGGCCACAGCGTGAGAAAGGAGCCGGAAAAAGTAAAGGCGTCCGTGGGCGTCGTCCAAGACATATCGAACCTCTATCCCGAGCTCACATGCTTTGACAACTTAATGTTCAGTGCCGAGATGCACGGCGTTCCCAAGAGACTCAGAAAGGAAAGGGTTCTGGAGCTCCTCGAGTTCTTTGACCTGGAGGACAAAAAGGATGAGAAATTCGCAAACCTGTTCAGAGGGCTTAAAAGGAGACTAACCATAGCCGCTGCACTGGTTCATAAACCCAAAATACTCCTGCTGGACGAACCCACCCTCGTCCTCGACGTGAAGAGCAGGAGGAAGATGTGGGCGCTGATAAAGGCGCTTAAAGAGGAAGACATTACGATATTCCTCACGAGCCACAACGTTTACGAGGTTTCCCACCTGAGTGAGAGGGTGGCCGTAATCAATAAGGGCAGGATAGTTGCGGAGGGAAAGCCCTCGGAGCTGAAGAGACTCGTCCCTTACGACGAGACCATAGAGCTCGGCGTTTCAGACCCAAAGAGGTTGCTGGAGAGGTTAAAGGGTGTCGACGTCATAGATAGGGCCTACCTCGATAAGGGGACCCTCAAGGTGGTCGCGAGAGATTCCCTTGTTGCAATTGAAGAGATATCGCAGGTTTTAAGAGAGGAGGGGATTGATGTGAACTTCATGAGCCTCAGGAGTGCGGACATGGAGGAAGTCTTTCTAAAAATCGTTGAGGGTGAGGGCGTTGGAAGGTTTAAGCAGGGCGATCTACATAGCCAAGAAGGACATTAAGGAGTATTACATGAAGCCGGCCACGATGAGCTGGGGGATCATATTCCCGGCGTCGTTTGCCTTGGCCTTTGCCATCAAGAACGGCGGCAGGCTCGGGGAGCTCGCTCCGGGATTGATAGCGCTCGCCCTCTTCTTCGGCTCGACCTCGATGTCCGCCGCATCCATAGTGTTTGAAAGAAAGATAGGTTCCTTCGAGCGGCTCCTTCTCTTCCCGGTCAGCTACACCACGATAGCCCTTGGAAAGACGCTCAGCAGCTTCCTCTTCGGAGTGCTGTCATCGGTCGTAACGCTGGCTATAATACTCCCGCTCGCCTCATCCCATCCCCTCCATCCATGGCTCCTCCTGGCCTACGTACTCCTCTCGACGTTCACCTTCTCCTCCTTTGGGGTGCTCGTCTCTTACATGCTCAAGGATCCCACGCAGACGATGACAGTCTTCAACGCCGTAAGGTTCCCAATGATATTCCTCTCCGGGGTGTTCATCCCACTTGAGAGGACGCCTCTAATTGCTCGTGCCCTATCCTTAACGCTTCCACTGACCTACTCGGTTGAGGCCATGCACTACTCCCTGACGGGGAAGTTCTACATCAACCCCCGGATCTCGCTCTCGATCATGATGCTCCTCTCTCTGGCCTTCCTCCTGCTGACGGCGTACGAGATAAAGCGGAGCGTTCCCTGACCTCAGAGGATGCCCGCTATCATCCTTATCATCATGAGGTAGAGTATAACGCCGATTACCTTTTTCACCGCATCCGAGCTCATCTTGAAGTGCATCAGGTGCGTTCCGAGCCAGCCCCCGGCTATCGCCGATACCGAAACGACGCCGAGCAACTTCCAGTCCAGCGTCCCCATGCCCCAGTAGGTCAGGAAACCGCTCAGAGACGAGAAGAACACCACAAGGGCCGTCGTCGTAGCAACCTTCTTCGGTTCATAACCGAGCATTATCAGGGTCGGGCTTATTATTCCCCCTCCGCCCACGCCCAGCAGACCGCCGAGGAAGCCCGCCAGGGCGCCTATCATGGAGCCCTCCACGATGTGGTTCCCATCCTTTCCCCTCGGCCTTGGTTTGAAGAATATCATCATTGTCCCGGAGTAGAGGAGGAAGGCTATGAAAACCCCGAGGACGTACCTCTTCGGGACGAACTTGCCGGTGTACGCGCCGATTGGAGCTGAGACCGTGGCGGCAATTAGTATCGGAAGTCCAAAGCGGTGGTCAAGCTTTTTCTCCCTGAGGTTCTTGAGCGTTGCCGAGAGCATCGAGAGCGTGTTTATGAAAAGACCCGTGGGCTTGGCCACCATCAGGGAAATGCCAAGCCACGTCATGGTCGGTACTATGGCTATCGCACTCCCCACGCCGCCTATTGAGAAGATAACGCTCAGGATGAACGCAATAAATGCAATCAGGACATAATCCATTAGTTTTATCCCCCACTTTATTTTTAGGCAACCCGAATGAGGTTAAGCACACTTAAAAAATTTTTCATGAAAAATAATTTTTCATATGACGGCCCTTAATTACCAGCGAATCCCGCCAATCACTTTTCAAGACATTCTACTTCCATTTCTTCCATCTCAATTATCTTCGAAAGAATGCATTCCAGTGCTTTTAAGTCAGAAAGGATCTCCTGGAGCTTTAATTTATGCTCCCCTGACTTTGTATCCTCCATGAGTACCTCCGTGAGTTTTTTTAATGGTCTCACCTCTTTCTCCAGGGTCTCTTTTGGCTGTCGTAAGAATTTCTCAAGAAAAGAGGGTATAGCCGTAAAAAGCTTTGTTTTTCCATTCTTCCTAACCGTAACCAGATAATCGCGGGAGAGCCTATTCAAGGAGGTTGAAACGGATGAGCGGCTTAACCCCGTGAGCTCGGCAAGCTCAGAAATCGTTAGAGGGCTTTCACTTAGGAGTAGGTGCCCATATATTTTTCCATCACTGTGTGTATACCCCCACCTAACCATAATCCTCTCCACAGTTTCGATAAATTTCCGGCTTTCTTTCTTATGCATCGGCAACTAAATCTCCCCCTTATTATATCGCGGAGATGATATTTAAATTTTGTTCTCAATCAATATAACAGTTATAACTGACATAACAGAAAACTTTATACGGAAAACCTCCAAGTATGAAATCAGGGGTGATGAGGATGGAACATGTCACCGAAGAGTCCTCCTCAAACACCGGAGAGGAGGCATCCAATGGTAATCAGCTTTCAACTGCGTTAACGGCTTTTAAGCTTATTCTTGGAAATCCACTTGCGAGGGCACTGATAAAGCCCTCTTTAAAAAAATACAAGATTAACGACAGGGAGCTGCCAGCACTCTACTGGGCGCTCGGCATCTACGCGGGGGAGAGCATCAAGTGCCCGCTAATGGTGAGGTTCCAGGCGGACGTCATAAAGCTCCTTTTGAAGATGGGAATAAAAATTGCCCGTGGCGACGAGGAAGCTGTAAAAGAAGCCCTCCTGAGGGACCCCCACATAAGGAGGGGGATCTGGGTGGTCCTCGAGGGCATAACCAAGTACGGCATCACGGTTCCCCAGAGGCTGGCCGGCCCCTTCCTCATAGTCTGGAATTTCACAAACATGTGCAACTTCCGGTGCAAGCACTGTTACCAGCGAGCCGACAAACCACTGCCGAGCGAGCTCTCCCTCGAGGAGAAGCTAAACCTCGTCGACCAGCTTGACAACGCTGGGGTCGCCGCGGTGGCGATAAGCGGCGGCGAGCCGACGATACACCCCGATTTCTACAGGGTGGTGAAGGAGCTGGCGTCGAGGGGAATACACACCTCCGTCGCCACCAACGGCTGGACGTTCGCCGATATAGAGAACATGAAGAAGGCCGTCGACCTAGGTCTAAAATACGTGGAGGTCTCGGTTGACTCTGCGAATCCGCAGAAGCACGACGAGTTCCGCGGGATTCCGGGAGCGTGGGAGCACGCGACCAGGGCCCTCGCGAACGCCGTTGAGCTCGGGGTAAGCCACGGAATGGCCGTGGTCATGGACAAGGACACCTACGGCGAGATAGACGACATCCTCGACCTGGCGGAGAACATCGGGGTCAAGCGCGTGATATTCTTCAACCTCGTCCCGACGGGAAGGGCCGAGGAGATGGTGAAGGTCGACCTAACTCCGGAGGAAAGGGAGGAATTCATGAAGGAGGTCTACCGCCAGATGAAAAAGCGCAAGCTTGAGATACTCACCACGGCTCCCCAGTACGCGAGGGTTACCCTGCTCGAATCGAAGGGCAAGAACGTAACGCCAGCCCACTTTTACATAGGTGAGAACAACAGCGTTAGAACACTGGCGGAGTTCATAGGTGGTTGCGGTGCGGGGAGGATTTACGCGGGGATAGAGCCCGATGGGACTGTTACCCCTTGTGTCTTCCTACCGCTTCCTGTCGGCAACGTGAGGACCAAAAACTTCAAGGAGATATGGGAGACGAGCAGGATATTCAACCTCCTGAGGGACAGGGACAACTTTACCGGGCAGTGTAAGAACTGCCCCTACAGAAACATCTGTGGCGGCTGTAGGGCAAGGAGTTACCACTACACCCTCGACCTCCTCGGAGACGATCCGGGATGCATAATAAACAAGAGAATATGGGAGGACATATTGAAGCACGGAAAACCAAAGGGCATCAGCGAGGTTAACTGGGTGGACGAGAGCGTCATCCTCCGCGGACCAACTCTATACATACCGGGCTATTATAAGGCGGTTGAAACCGTGGCCGAGAAGGCTCTTTTCCGAAAGTATGTCGTGAAATCGGGCACTTAACTGTAGTTTCCCATCATAAAAGATGAAATCGCGCCTCTTACATGCCTTACCACCCTTGAGGAAAGATCACAGTCCATATTGTCCTCTCATGTTCACAGCTTCTCTTTGTGTGTCCTTTAATTTCCAGCAACCCTTTTATACAAAATAGGTTTCATTCGTTTTGGTGGTAATTCATGGGGAGACTCGAATACAAAGCCAAGCTCGAATGGGACGGAAACGTGGGAAGCGAGGCCAGGGTCAGGGAATTTGCCTTCTTCATAGATACGAACACCGATGGGAACAACAGGGGTCCGAACCCGACGGAGATGCTCCTCTCCGCTATCGGTGGATGTTTGATGGTCAACTGGGGGAGGCTCATTAAGAAAATGCGGCTCGATGTTAAAGCCCTGAACGTTGAAGTTAGGGGGTGGCGCGGCTTAGAAGAGCCTCAGCTGAAGGAGATCACATATAAAATAACCATAACCACGGGAGAAGACGAGAAGAAGATTCTAAGGGTGAAGGAACTTTCCGAACGTGTACTGCGGGATGGGACAGAAGATTAATCTCCTCGCCCAGAGGCAGTCGGCGCAGCTCGGTTCGTTCCCCCAGCAGTCGATGTCGCTTGTCTTTACGAAATCGCACGCGTCCCTGAGCTCGCAGTCGGTGCACGAGGGGGGGTACATGTAGTTCTTCATGGTAAAACGGAACCAGGTGTATTTCTCGCTTGTCCATATCTCCGCGAGGCTCTTCTCACGGACGTTGCCGAAGGAGTAGGCGTTTACCTTCTTCTTCCTGCCGAAGATGTACTCGTAGTAGGTGTGGAGGAACCTGTAGCACGGCGAAACCTCACCGTCCCACCTCACGACGGCGACGTTGTTCTCGTCGAAGTCACACTGCCTCTCGGTCTTGAGCTCGAACTTGGGTATCTTTATGTAGAGCCCGGAGTTGGCTATTTTATGGAGCTCGTCGACCACGGGCGTCATGTCAACGCTACCCAATGTGTTGTACATCGCTTAAAAAATGATGAAAATAAAAGGGTTCAGCCTCCCTGGGAGGCCGTCGCGTTGCAGACCAGAGGCTGGAAGCTGTAGTTGAATGCATCGGGGTGGAGGTATCCAGCTACCTCCTCGAGACCGTAGACTATCCTCGGGCCGGGCCTCGCCACGAGGTTCTCGTCGCTGATGGAGAACACCCTTCCGTTCTTGACCGCGTTGGTGTTCGCGAGCTCGGTGTTGCAGAGGTCCTCGGGGGTTATCGCCCCGTGGGCCGAGATTATTATCACATCCGGGTTCCTTTTGAGAACCTGTTCCATGCTCACCTGGGCCCAGCCCTTCATGTCCGAGAATATGTTCTCGCCGCCCGCGAGCCGTATCAGGTCGTCCTGGAAGGTGCCGTTCCCGGGGACCCAGATGGGGTTCCACCAGGTTATGAACAGCACCTTCGGTTTTGGCCTCCCCTCCACCATGGAGGTAACGTAGCTCACCCTTGCCTCCATGTCGGCGACTACGGATTCCGCCGCCTCCTCGCGGTTGGTTATCTTTCCGAGGAGCTCGATGGCGTCGTAGATGTCCGTGATGTTCTTGGGAGCCACTATGAGGACCGGGGCTATCTTCTCGAGATCATTCAGGATGGCCATGGAGTAACTGTCCGCGAGTATTAGATCGGGGTTCAGCGACGCTATGAGCTCGAGGTTCGCGTACTTTCCGTAACCGCCCACCCTCGTGATGTTCTTCACGGCAGGCGGGAAGTCCGCCCACTTCGTGACGCCGATGAGCTTATCGCCGGCCCCGATGTAGAAGAGGCTCTCGGTTATGCTCGGCGCGAGCGAGACTATCCTCTCGGGCTCCCTCTCGATGGTGACCTTCCTCCCAGCGAAGTCGGTTATCGTTAGCGGGTAGCTCACCCTGAACGCGTCCGGGTGGAGGAGCTTCGCCACCGTTTCAAGACCGCGGACAACGCGCGGGCTGGGGTGTACGAGGTCGTTCTCGTTCTCGATGAGGTAAACCCTCCCGTCTTTGGCGGCTCTCGTGTTTGCCAGAGGTCCCTTGTAGACGTCCTGAACGGTCATCCCGCAGTGGGGGGTGAGGATGATGACGTCCGGGTCCCTCTCGATGACCTGCTCAACGCTCACCGTCGGCCATCCGCTCGCGTCCTTGAAGATGTTCTCCCCGCCGGCGAGCCCTATGACGTCGCTGATGAACGTTCCCCCGCCGGCCGTCATAAGCGGGTTGCTCCAGACGATGTAGAAGACCTTGAGTTTGGGTTCGTCCTTAACGGCCGAGCTTACCGCGTCCACCCTGGCGTTGAATTCGGCTATGGCCTTCTTGGCATCGTCCTCCGCGTTGAAGACCTTTCCGAGGAGCTCGAGCGCCTTCGGTATGTCGTTGAGGCCGTGGGGGTCGACGACGACCACGGGGGCTATCTTCTCCAGGCTCTCCATGATGGGCGTGGAGTAGCTGTCGACGAGGATTAGGTCGGGCTTTAGCGACGCTATGACCTCGAGCTTCGCGTACTTACCATAGCCTCCAATCCTGGTGAGGTTGGCGACGCCCGGCGGAAAGTCGTCGTAGTCCGTAACACCGACGACCTCATCAAATTGACCGATGTAGTAGAGGTCCTCTGTTATGGCGGGGGCAAGGGTCACGACGCGCTCGGGTTTCTTTTTGATGATAACGGTTCTGTTGGCGAAGTCCCTTATCGTAACCGGGTAGAACGATTTCTCCGTTTCAACCGACGTGTGGGTGGTAGAGGGAGTCTGTGAGGTCGTCGTAGGAGTTGATGACGGTGTCTTCGTTGGACTCGTCGAACTCGGGGAGGTCGATGTCTGGGTTGCGGTGTCTCCACTCCCTATACAGCCCGCCGCCACGACGGCGCCGAGCAGCAGAAGCGCGAGTAGAAGGGCGGTCTTCTTCATTCGCATCACCTGGATTATTTGTCCATCAATGGTTTAGTCGAGGGTATATAAAGTTGTTGGATATTTTGGCCATCCAGAAAAGGGTGAAGAAGCAGAAAAAACCGTTTACGGTCTCCTAAGTATCAACACCACGAGGATGGCGGCCCCGATGACCACTAAGAGCCCTACGATCCAAACGAGCCTCCCTGGTAGGGAGGATTCTTTCTGGGGTGTCGTGGTGGTGTGGGTGACCGTTTCCTCCTTTGGAGTGGATGTGGTAGTGGTGGAGATCGCGGTATGGGTGGTCGAGGAAGTTTTCTGCGTCGTGGTGGTCGTTGTGGTGCTCCTCGTCGTGGAAGTGGTCGTGGTCTCCGCCTTCGGAAGTTTCGATGCCTCGAGGATCGCCCAGCGAAGGAGGTTGGTAACGAACTGCTGTCCATCGAATATGTAGTTGCCGTAGCGGTTCACCCATATGGGCACGGGGCTTCCGTAGGGGCTCTCTCCGCTGACTATCAGAACGCTCCCGGCCCCGTTGGGGAATTTAACGAACTCCGCGGCCAGGAGCGTGAACAGCCCCCTGTTCCATGCCCTGTAAGCCCTCGCTTCGGGGGCGTAGTTATCCTCTATCATCCCGTTACTGCTCGTCATGACTATTCTGTAGACCCCCTCGGGAACCGCTCCCGCGATTAGTGGATGCCATTTGCCTTTTTCGTCCACCCACGCCAGAACACCCGGCGTATGGAAGAGCACCTTGCCGATTTCGACGTGGTAACCTTTGTTTAGAATGGCCGCATCCGGGGTTTTTAAGTCCACCCTGACGAAGCCTGACACGTAGGAGCTCTCTCCGGCGTTACTGAACGTGTCGGTTGCCGTGGCGTAGTCCATCCTCAACCGCACATTTGGTATTGCAGAGAGCAACTCGTTAACGTTTCGCTGGATGTAGGCGCTTTCTTTCCTGTCGCAGTCTCCTGCAATCCAAAGCACCTTCCCTCCCTCTGAGAACCATTTCAGGATGGCCTCGATCTCCTGAGAGGAAAAGTTCTTCCGCGGCTGCCCTATTATGAGAACGTCAACGCCCTTCAGCGCTTCGTAGTTTATGTCATCCCCGAGGTGCCTGACACCTGCCTCCCCAAGTTCTGGACCGTAACCAATGTAACCCCAGTCATACCAGGAGAGGGTGGGTATAATGCCTTCGGCCACGACCCTTCCGGTGGTGGGATCCACTATCGGGGATACCAGTGCCACCGTCCCCTCTTCGTGCGAAACGTCAATCGCTATGCTGGTGGCGCCCACGTACTGGGAGAAGAGGAGGGCAAGAACAATCACGGTGATCATCCTTCGCATAGCCCGTTCCCCCGCCTTCAGTAGAACGTGTTGATTGTGGTCACAGGTTATAAAAACTTTCCCAGAACGGGAAAAGGGCAAAGATGATTCTATTCCCTCGTCTTTCCTATCCTGAAGATATCCACGCGGGTTATGATCCCAACCAGCTTTCCAGCCCTGTCCTGGACCAGAACCGCGGGGCGCTCCTCAAGGAGGTACTTGACGACCTCGAGGTCTTCGTCCCCGTTGACTATCGGGAAAGGTTCCTCCATAACCTCCATGACCTTCCTGTCGTAGATGTCCTCGTACTCGAGGCTCTGCCTGACCAGCGTTCGCTCCGTTATGGAACCGACGACCTTGTTGCCCGCTATAACAGGAATCTGAGAGATGTTGTGCTCGTTCATCAGCTTGATGACGTTCTCGACCCTCTCGTAGGGCTTGACCGAGATAACCGGGGAGGACATGACGTCCCTCGCCTTGAGCTGGGCCCTCTTGCACTCGAGCAGGGCCTGAAGGATCCTGTTGAAGGTCGATAACCGGGGATCGACCTTTCCCGCCTCCAGCTTGGCCACGTAGGCCTGTGTCACGCCGGCCTTCCTCGCGAGCTCTTCCTGGGTTATGCCGAGTTCCTTCCGGATTCGCCTTATCTCCCTCGGGTCGATGGGGCGGGGGATCGTAACCATGAATAACCACCGGTTATTCATTTTATTCTCAGAGGTTATAAGCCTTCCTCAGAAGGGGATCGAACTGTGGGCCGGGTACAGAGGCCCGCGTTCATCCTTCGCGCGGGTGGATGCTCCCGGCCCTGTGGGCTCGGCGTGAGCACTCTCCGCTCACAGAGCCCGATACCTCGCGGAGGCGGGTTGACCGAGCCCGTGCGAGGAGACGATTGTCCCCCCGCTGTCGGCGGGTAAAGTTACGTGCAGGGGCTTAAAAACCTGAGCCTCAGGCGGTGGATATCAGTATCACACCGAGCACCGCCAGTACGAGACCCTCAAGTATCCTTTTGTTCGGGGATTCCTTCAGCAGGACTATCGCCAGGGCGGAGGATATTATCGGGTTTATGGCCGAAACCGGGGCGGCCACCTCGGACCCAACGAGGTTTACCGAGTACACAAAGAAGTACTGGCCGATTAAAAGTCCGAAGAGTGCGGCACCGAAAAGAACCGCCAGCTCTTTTCTCGTGACCGCCCTGAGCTCCTCCCAGAACCTCGGGAGAAAGAGGGTAACCCCGAGGGCGGCCAGCACCATCCTCAGCCCGGCCAGTGTCAGGGCTTCAACGTACCCCGTAAGCCAGTCCATCATGAGTATGGCCAGGCTCCACGATATGGGGGCGAGGAGTGCGAAGAGAAAGGCCTTTCCGTTAATGTGCTCCTCCTCTTCCGCCTTCCTAACGATGACTATTGCCGCAACGACCAGAAATGCACCGAGGATTACCTGCGGTTTTATGCTCCTTCCAAGGAAGAGGAAATCCCAGAGTATGGTCCAGAGTGGATACGTGGAGGTTATCGGCACGGTTCTTGATACGCCGGCAATGTTAAGGGCGTTGAAGTAGAAGTAGTCCCCTATGACAAAGCCGAACTGTGCCGAGACAAAGGCCACAACGAGGGTAAGGGGCGGTAGAGACGCTATCTCGGAAAACCTCCCCGTGACCAGGAAAATGCCCGCAAAGAGAACCGACACTATGTAGAGTCGTATTATGTTAACCGCTATCGGGCTTTTGCCCCTCATACCAACCTTTATTAAAATCGTGGAGACCGCCCACGAAAACGCCGAAGTGAGCGCCGCCGCAATCCCAAGGAGTAGATAACCCATGTTGAGCGGGACAACGTTCAGCTTAAAAACTTAGCGTTTAGATATAAAACGAAGAAACCCCGTACCTCGTGTCATAACCGCTCCCGGTGAACACAGTTAAATACTCCGGGAACCCATGGAAATACGGATGATGACCTCGGCAGAACTGACGTCAGGATGATGAGGATCTTGAGTGCTGACGATAAAGGGAAAAATCAACGGAGAATTATCTTTAGCTTTCTCAATTTTATCCCTACTCCGTATTCCTTTGAGACTTCCCGGATGGTTCGTTTTATCATCTCCTCGATGTCCCTCTTTATCTTGGCATCTGAGACCCCCGAGAACGATCCGAAGAGTCCCCCCGTCTCCTCCCGGATGAAACTCGTTTCGATGTCAACCACCACCGTGGAGCCCTCGATCTCGTGGTTCATCTTGAGCCATTTGAACGTGACCCTCGGGATGAGTTTCATCTCGGCGTGTACCCTCGCCTTCAGGGTCTCTATCGCGGGTTCTATGCGGCTTTTAAGCATGGTCTCCTCGGCTTCTTTTCTCTTCTCCTCTGTCAGGGGTGCCAGTTCGTCTATTCCAGCCTGTTTGAGCATCTTCTCGACTTCCTTCTCGAGGAGTTCCTTCTTTGCAAGGACCTCGGCGGCTTTGCCCGAGGCCACCCTGGGGGCCTTTCTGGCGGCGCTCACCACGGAGGGTGTTAGGATCTCGACGTCGACGTTGTGGACGGTTATGTACCGGTTTATGGATCTGCCAAGTTCCTTGGCGTGTCTTGTGAGAACATCCCTGACGAGTTTCTCCACGTTCTCCTTGGTCATCCTTGACTCCCCGACCAGGGACAGGTTGATCTCGAACTCCCTCCTTCCCTTGATGTCAAAGTACGCTTTCTCAACCTTTACTCCCGCCCCCTCCAACTCTCCTATGGCGGTCCTGGCGTAGGCGCTGAAATACGGCCAGACGTCCTCAAGGACCGAGAGGGTTATCCTCCCGTCCTTCGTCACGTCGCCGGTTTTCTTTTTGTCCCTGTCCATTATCTCCTGGGGCCTGATCTCCTGCCCGTCGATGTGGATCCTGACGTCCCTGATTATGGGTTTGACCTCCGCCTCCCTGAGAAGAACCGGTGCGTACTTGCTGACCGCGTGGAGCATCCTCTTCTCCGCGATCTCTATGTCCGTAGAGTCCCCGGTGGAGTTGCCGTATATGTGGACGTTCAGGTAAACCACACCCTCACCGACGTTCGCGTTGAACTGAATCCTGTTGATCCTCAGCCCCCTGATCCTCTTGGCCTCCCTTAGGAGGTCTTCGGCGTACAGCTGGAACGCCCTCTCCGGTATCTCTCCACCGGTGAGGTTAATAACGACCTCCGGCCTTCCGGCTGGGGGCTGTTCTTTCTCTTTCGCGGGTTTCTTCTCGGTGGCAACCTCGGTTTTTTCCTTCACCTGTGCCTCCGTTTGCGGCACTACCCTGGGGGTTCCCTGCTCGACGGCCGTTGGACTCTTTGATTCCGTTCCTTCTTTCTTCGGCGGGCCTTCCCCGGTCTTCCCGAACAGTTCCTCTATAGGTACCTTGGGCGTCTTAACGTAGACGTCAACGTTGTCCGCTATTGAAAGCTTGATCTCCAGCTCGTCGAGGGTGTAAACGTCGACGACCATGGGTTTGTCCAGGAGTGACTTCAAAAGGCTGATTGCCTCATCCCCGCTGAGGTTCTGGTTTTTGTCCACCAGCAGGCATTCGGCAGCGAGCACCTTGGATCTATCGAGGAGTACCGTTATGTAGTACTTTCCGGCGGAATCCTTGGCGAATATCTTTAGAAACGCGCCGCTTCCCTTCGAGAGACCCTCCCGGATGAGATCCCCAAGCTCCTCCGGTGAGGTCACCACAACGTTCTCGGTGAGCGGCTGTTTATCCGGCAGCTGCATTCCCATCACCATTAGCTATATATATCCCTCGGTCGAAGAAATCCCGTAAGGAGTTCACCGTCTTAGTATATCGGCGCTTGTATTTAAACATTATCGTGCAAAAAGGTGAGAAACATGCGGGTGCTGGTACTTGGGGGCGGAGCGATAGGTCGCTCAATAGCGGACTCCCTGAGGGGGGAGTTCGAGGTCGTGATCGTTGAGAAGGACGAGCTTCGAGCGAGGGCCCTCGAGGAGAGTGGGTTCCAGGTCGTTCAGGGTGATTTTTCGTACACGGCGACGTTGCTGAAGGCGGGTGTAGATAAGGCCGAGCTCGTTATAATCACCGTAATGGACATCGACACGATAAAGAAAACCATCTACGTGATAAGGACCAACAACAAAGACGTGCCGATCCTCACCCTCATCCCCGACGAGGTAACCCTCGACGAACTCGTCTCCCAAATCAACGAGGAGTTCGAGGCTGGGATCAGGGTCGAGTACGCTGTCTCGCCCCGGAGTGCCATCAGGGACGCCGTGGTGAGGACGGTGGAGATGCTCGGCGAGAGGAAGAACGCCAACCTGCTCGTTAAAAAGCTCACCGAGTTAAAGGAGGAGGGAGATTCCCTCCTGATAGTCATGCACGATAACCCCGATCCCGATTCCATAGCCGGAGCAACGGCGCTCAGCGTCATAGCCCAGACGCTCGGTTTCAAAACCCAGATAGTGTACGGGGGCGAGATAACCCACCACGAGAACAGGGCGTTCGTCAACCTTCTCGGGATCGACCTGAAGAGGGTCTCCCGCGGCTCCTACGAGCTCAAGCGCTATCCCTTCATGGCCCTCGTGGACTGCCAGCCCAACGGGAACCTGACTGTACTCGAGCGGGAGGACTACAAGAGGATAAGGATAGTTATAGACCACCACCAGATACTCCAGCACCTTCAGGAGCTTCTCCCGGCCGATGCTTTCCTCGACATAAGGCCAGAGGTCAACTCCTCCTCATCGATACTGGTTGAATACCTCCGCACCCTCGAGATTCCGCTTTCACCCGCCCTCGCGACGGCGCTCTTCTACGGTATCTACATCGATACCAAAAAGTTCTCCAAGCTAAGCCACGTTGACCTGAAGGCGATAGAGTTCCTCGCCGGAAAAGTTGACTACGAGCTACTCGACAAGATAGAGCACCCGGACATAAGCACCGAAACGGCTGAAATACTCGCCAGGGCCATAATGAACCGGCGCATCTACAAGAACGTCATCGTCAGCAACGTTGGGTTCATAACCAACCGCGATGCCATAGCCGAATCAGCCGATTTTCTCCTCCACCTGGAGGGGATAACCACCGTCCTCGTCTTCGGCATAGTTGACGACAGGATAGAGATGTCGGCAAGGACCCGTGACGTCAGGGTAAACATAGGGAAGGTGATGAAGGAGGCCTTTGGGGACATCGGCAGCGGTGGCGGTCACTCTCAATCGGGCGGCGCCAGGATTCCCCTCGGAATCTTCAAGCTCGCAAAGGATAAGAACTCACTTCTGAAGCTCGCCGAGGAGGCGATAACCGAAAAGTTCCTCGAGGCGTTAAAAGTTAAAGAGGGATGATCACTCCTCTTTCGCTTTTACAAGGATTATATCGCCTATTGCGGTGACCCTATCGTAGGGAACGCCGACCTTCTCCCCTGGGAGGCCCAGGGCGAGCACCCTTGCCTTGCCCCGCTCTATCTCGATCAGGATCTCATCGACGTAACCAACGTAATAACCCCTGGTGTTGTATATCTGCTTCCCGTAGAGCCTCGAGAGACGCATCACCATTTTAATCACCGCATGGGGTTGTCGGTGAACGTATTTAAACGTTACCTCCTTGGGATGTTTCTTGCCACCGTGAACGCCCATCTGCCAAAGACGGCAAAAAAGGTCAGTATTGCCCCCATGACTCCGATGGTAAAGAGACTAACAACCGCCCCCTCCGAGGCCTGCAGGGGCGGGTAGCCCCTGAACGTTAGCATTGCGACGGTGAAACCACCAAAGTACGTTAAAGGTACCAGGAACATGTCGAGAAAACCGCTGGTCCCCACGAGCATCATCATCGCCACGACGACGGCAAGGAACGCGTAGACCTCACTGGAACTGAGGTCCCCCACCATCCAGAGGCCGGCAAGAGATGTCGTTGCCGCAAACCCCAGGGGGAAAGCGTAGGCGGAAGCGCGGGTGTTCACCGGATACCTAACTCCCAAAAGCGCCCCCACGATCATTCCCACGTATATCAGGTACGCAAAGTTCTCGTTATTCGTCGGTGAGTACATCCCGACGGCCACGACGAACCCCACGAAAGCGCCAACACCCGCCCAGGTGAGTACCGAACGCGGGTTCATTCTCTCACAACCTCCACCCTGACCCTGCTACCGTCCTTCAGCCCCAGCTCCTTCCGGAGGTACACGGGGGCAACTATCTCGGCTATCTTTGGCGGATGGACCGTCCTTGAGGGTATGACTATGGCCCCCTCCATCCCATCTATTCTGACCCTGTAGGCTTTAACGTCCCCGAAGGTCCTTCCCTCTTTCGTGAAACCGGGTAGAATCACCGGTCTAACGCCGCATAACGCATCGAAAACCGTCTTCGGAAACAGCACGCGGACGTTCAGGGTGCCCGGGTAAGGGTCGAAGCCGAGGTACTCCTTTATCAGGTGGGAGTACTGCTTAACGTAGTACGCCCCCTCCCCTATTCCCGATATTACCTCCCCGAGGATCACGCCGTTGTAGAGTGCCTCCGAGATGGCATCGCAGAGGTTCTCCAGGAAGGCCAGCCCCTCGGGGCTCACCTCAACGCACGTCTTTCTGCCCACCACCTCCCTCTCCACCAGCCCCTCCTCTTCCATCTCCTCAATGAGTCTAAGAACCGACTGCGGGGAGGTTCCGAGTTCCCCGGCGAGCTCCCTCAGGGTTATCTTTATCTTCCTGCCAATCGCACCCTTCCGAACGAGCAGTATGAGCAGCTGAACCCTCTTCATAGACTTCCCCTCTTCGACAACCTGTCCGCGAGCCTCAGCGGAGCTGGATACCCGTTCTCGAGCAGAGGCTCAACTATCCTCACCGCAGACTCCAAGTCGATTAAGTGCCCGACGCTTACATAAGCTTTTCCCACCCTCCTGAACTTATCCCCCGCGACCCCTTTCAGGCTCTTTTTGGCGACACCGATCGTCGATTTTCCAAGCAGCAGCCCGATGTGGGACGCCAGACCGTAGCCCCTGGGATGGGCCTTCCCGTGCCCCTCCACGAGGAGGACGTCGAACCCCTCCCCCTTAGCCGCCAGGAGGATGGGCCGCGTCTCCCTGAGGAAAAAGAAGGTGGATACGTAAGGGAAGGGAACCTCCGTTTCGATTACCCTGGCCTTTAACACCTCGCAGTCCGGATACGAGCAGAGGACGAAGGCCGCCCTGGCCGTGTCGCCGTAAGAAACGTCGACCGCCCCCACGGTCTGGATCTCCCCTATCGGTATAGGCCTCTCAACTATCCTCCTGGCGAGTTTGGCCTGAACCTCCGCTATCCTCCCGAGCTTTTCATTTAATTCACTAATCACACAATCACCTAATTATGTAATTGCATTATCCCTCATCACCGCCTCAAGCCTCTCCTCGAGTTTCCTGTTCAGCTTTGCCCTCGTCAGGTCTTCAAGCGTCCTCTCGAGGATGTGCCTCGCCTGATCCTGCTTCTGGCGGACGTTCACGAGGCCCTTGGGGTACTCGAGGGTCATGAGCTCCTCGTATACATCCTCCATGAACCGGTAAACGTTCTCCGCCCCGGCCACGTCCCCATCGAGGAGGAGCAGTAGAAAGCGCCTCCTCAGCTCCCCTATGAAGTCACCGATTCCGAGCGCGTAGTCCGCGTGCGGAACCCCAAGCTCGGAGGGTGACGGGAACTCTCCCCCGCTCATGTAGGCGAAGAACAGGCTCGCCTCCACGAACTCCTGATGGGCGCTCTGGACGTAGCCGGTGAAGTAAATATCGGGGTGGTTTTCGAGCTTCCCCCTCAGCTCATCGACCTTTCCCCTGACGGCCTTCAGTCTCTCCCCCGCCTTCTCAACCTCACCCCTGTGGAGGGCCTTTATGGTGTCCCCGCTGAGCCGCACGATCTCACGCGTGAGTTTCAGCGCCTCCTCCCTGATCCCGTCCTTCTCGTCGAGAACCTCGCGTATCTCACGGATGATTTCCCTCAGTTCCATGTTCCCACCCGTACTACCTACGTTGGGACCTTAAAAAGTGTGGGTTCCCCGTGTCCTTCGATAGCCCGGGGAACGTCCTTGAACACGTTCGTTGTGAAACATCTTCGGGAAGAACCCCGGGATTTTCCGATTTAATAACTGGTGGGAATATCAGTAACTCAAATTCATGCCGAAAAGTATATAAGCGGATGAACAGAGGTGCCCATACAGACCTTAAGGGGTGACGCTCATGGTGGAGAAGGTTAGGAACATAGTGGTTGAGGAGCTCATGAGGACTCCGGTGGAGATGCAGCAGGTCGAGCTCGTGGAGAGGAAGGGTATAGGCCACCCTGACAGCATAGCCGACGGGATAGCCGAGGCCGTCAGCAGGGCCCTCAGCAGGGAGTACATAAAGAGATACGGCATAATCCTCCACCACAACACCGACCAGGTGGAGGTTGTGGGGGGCAGGGCCTACCCACGCTTCGGCGGCGGCGAGGTCATCAAGCCGATCTACATACTCCTCTCCGGAAGGGCCGTTGAGATGGTCGACCGCGAGCTCTTCCCGGTTCACGAGGTGGCTATAAAGGCCGCCCGCGAGTACCTCAAGAAGGCCGTCAGGCACCTCGACCTTGAGAACCACGTCGTCATCGACTCCCGCATCGGCCAGGGGAGCGTGGACCTCGTCGGCGTCTTCAACAAGGCCAAGGAGAACCCGATTCCGCTCGCCAACGACACGAGCTTCGGCGTCGGCTACGCCCCGCTCAGCGAGACGGAGAAGATAGTTCTTGAAACGGAGAAGCTCCTCAACGGCGACGACTTCAAGAGGAAGCACCCGGCCGTTGGAGAGGACATCAAGGTCATGGGCCTCAGGAGGGGCGAGGAGATAGACCTCACCATCGCCGCGGCCATTGTGGACAGCGAGGTCGACAACCCGGACGACTACATGGCCGTCAAGGAGGCCATCTACGAGGCCGCCCGGGGAGTGGTCGAGGAACACACCGAGAGGAAGGTCAACGTCTACGTCAACACCGCCGACGACCCGAAGAAGGACATCTACTACATAACCGTCACCGGAACCAGCGCCGAGGCGGGGGACGACGGCAGCGTCGGCAGGGGCAACCGCGTCAACGGGCTCATTACCCCGAACAGACACATGAGCATGGAGGCCGCCGCCGGAAAGAACCCCGTCAGCCACGTCGGGAAGATATACAACCTCCTCTCGATGCTCATAGCCAGCGACATCGCGGAGCAGGTCGAGGGCGTCGAGGAGGTCTACGTCAGGATACTCAGCCAGATAGGCAGGCCGATAGACGAGCCCCTCGTCGCCAGCGTCCAGGTCATCCCCAAGAAGGGCTACAGCATCGAGGCCATACAGAAGCCGGCCTACGAGATAGCGGACGCGTGGCTCGCCGACATCACGAAGATACAGAAGATGATACTGGAGGACAAGCTCAGCGTCTTCTGAGCTTCTCCATCGCTCTTATTTTTCTCCGTTTGAATCCTTAAAAGTTTTGAAAAGCTCAGATGGCAGGGCGGCCGTTCTGCTTGAGGACCCTGAGGAGCCTCGCCTCCTCAAGGGCGAGGGCGACCTTCTCCTTCTTTATCTTGGCGAGCTTCCTGGCGGCGTCCTTTCTCTGGCGGGCGGCCCTGATAAGCCGGGCCTCCTCCAGCATGAGGAGCTCCCTCTGCTCCTTCACAACGTGCAGTTTTTTCTGGAGTAATTTTAGCCTCTCCATTCCGCGTCACCGGGCCTATATAGAAACTGTAGTCCTTAAAAGGTTTTCGCTGAATGCCATGCCTAACTTCGGCGATTAACGATAATCACGCATATAAACCCCGGGACGAAAGAAGGATAGCTCGGAGGTCAAAGCGATGATAATAGCCGTGACCGGTACCCCCGGGGTCGGCAAGACCACCGTCTCAAAGCTCTTGAGCGAGAGGCTCGGTTACGATTACGTGAGCGTGAAGGATTTCGCCCTCGAGAGGGGACTGGGGGAGCCGGCAGGGGACGAGGTGGAGATAGACGTCGATGCCTTAGCTAAGGAAGCCGGGGCCGCGTTCCAGGATGAGGATGTCGTAATCGACGGCCACCTCAGCCACCACGTCCCGGCCGACCTCGTCGTGGTTCTCCGTCTCCATCCAAAGGATGTGGCCGAGAGACTCAAAGCCCGCGGATACCCCCGTAAAAAGCTGGCCGAGAACGTTGAGGCCGAGCTGATAGATGTGATCCTCGTCGAGGCCCTTGAAAGGAACGGGAACGTTCTGGAGGTCGACACCACCGGCAAAACGCCTGAAGAGGTCGTCGAGGAGATTTTAGCGCTCATCGATGGGGGTGTGAAGAGGAGGGTCGGGGTAGTGGACTGGAGCAACGCTTACGACGATATCCTGCCCTACCTGATGCTTGGCAACGATTAGGGGGGTGGTTCCATGAGGTTAATCGCGGTGACCGACATCCACGGTGATCACAGGAAGTCAAGAAAACTCGCCGAGGTTCTACGGGAAGAAGAATTCGATGCCCTGCTTGTGGCGGGAGATTTAACGCACTTCAGCGGTTCTGGGGAGGCGAGAAAAGTCCTCAAGCCACTCCTTGAGCTCGGCAAACCGCTCTTCGCCGTCCACGGGAACTGCGATGGGCGGGACGTTCCGGAGCTTTTGAGCGAGCTCGGGGTAAACGTCCACGATAATCGGGTTGAACTCGGGGGAATTGGAATCATCGGAGTCGGAGGCTCGAACGTTACGCCGTTCCATACCCTCTGGGAGCTCACCGAGGACGAGATTCAGGGGATACTCGAACGGAACTACCGCAGAGGGGACATCATCCTCTCCCACGTCCCTCCCCACGGAACCGTGGCCGATAGGGTTCACTCCGGCCATCACGTCGGTAGCAGGGCGTTAAGGGAGTTCATCGAGAGGGAAGGCCCCCCTCTGGTCGTCTGCGGCCACATACACGAGGGGCGGGGAATCGACAGGGTCGGAGGAACAACCGTTGTGAACCCGGGCCCGCTCTTCAGGGGCTACTACGCCGTTGTGGAGCTCGAAAGGGGAAAGGAAGTAAAGGTGGAGTTAAAAAGGCTTTAGACGAGCTTCTTCTCCCTCAAAACTTTCTCCATCCTGTCCATGGCCTCCTCAAGCTTCTCGTAGGCCGTGGCGTAGCTTATCCTGATGTAGCCCTCCCCGGCCTTTCCGAAGGCCGAACCCGGAACGACGGCGACCCTCGCCTCGCGCAGCATCAGTTCGCTGAACTCCCTGTCGGTTAGGCCAGTCTCCTTCACGCGCGGGAAGATGTAGAAGGCTCCCTTCGGCTTGACCGTTGGAAGGCCCATCTCGTTCAGGCGCTTCCAGACGAGGTTCCTCCTCCGGTCGTACTCCTTCCGCATCTCCTCGACGGCCCTCCAGCTGCGTTCGTCTTTCAGGGCCCTGGCGGCGGCGTACTGGGCGAACGTGACAGGACAGGTCGCGTTGTACATCTGGAAGCGGGTCATCCTCTCGATAACCCACTCTGGGGCCGCGACGAAGCCGAGCCTCCAGCCGGTCATGGCGAAGGTCTTGGAGAAGCCGTTGATGGTTATCGTCCTCTCGAAGGTTCCGTCGAGGGAGGCTATGCTGTGGTTCCTCACGCCGTCGTAGACGAAGTGCTCGTAGACCTCGTCGCTGAGGATCATGAGGTCATGCTCCACCGCGAAGTCCGCTATCTCCTCGAGGTCCTTCCTCTTGAGAACAGCGCCCGTCGGGTTGTTCGGGGTGTTTATTATGAGCGCCCTCGTCTTCTCCGTCACGTGTCTCTCGAGGTCCTCAACGGAGAGCCTGAAGTCGTTCTCCTCGTAGGTGGGGACCTCGACGGGCTTTCCACCGGCGAGGAGAACGGCGGGGGCGTAGCTGACGAACATCGGGCTGGGTATGAGGACCTCCTCACCGTCCCTGAGAAAGGCCGCGAGCCCCATCAGAAAAGCCTGGTTGGCACCGACGGTCACCATGACCTGCGTTTTGGGGTCAACCTCGATGCCGTTCTGCTCCTTCAATTTCCACGCCACCGCCTCCCTCAGCATCGGCAGTCCCGCGTTCGGGCCGTAATGGGTCATCCCCCTATCGAGGGCCTCCTTAGCGTACTCCCTGATATGCTCCGGGGTGTCGAAGTCGGGTTCACCTATCCCGAGGGAGATTAATCCTTCGATCCCCTGGGCCAGGTCAAAGAGCTTCCTAATCTCAGAAGGGTTGACGAGTTCGAGCCTGTCGCTCAGCGCCATGAGCATCACCCGCTCCTCCTTCGGGGCGATGTTTATAACTTTACCTCGAGAAAAAGATGTACTTCAATGCGCTGAAAAGTACCTCAATGAGCTCAATTCCAAACCGCGAACCCCTCGACGACCAGCAGGTCAAGCCCCGCGTTCCTGAAAGTCCTGAGGGCATCGGCCGGGGAGCAGACTATGGGTTCTCCGTGCATGTTGAAGCTCGTGTTGAGAACCGCCCCCAGTCCCGTCCTCCGCTCGAAGGCTTTGATTAAATCGTAGTAAACCGGGTTGACCTCCCTCCGCACCGCCTGCGGCCTCGTCGTGCCGTCCACGTGGACGACCGCAGGTGCTAACTCTTTGAACTCCTCGCCCGCCGCGTAGCTCATCGTCATGAACTCGTTCGGCCATCCGTTCAGGTCCTCAAGGTACTCACGAGCTTTTTCCCAGAGCAGGGAAGGCGCGAAGGGCTGGAAGACGTCCCTCCTGAGGGCGACGTTGAGCCTCTCCTTAACCCCCTCTTCCATTGGGTTCGCCAAGATCGAGCGGTTACCCAGGGCCCTCGGTCCGAACTCCATCCCCCCCGCCACGAAGCCCACGAGCCTGCCCTCCGATAGGGCATCGGCGACGAAACCCGGGACGTCATCGACCTCCTCGAACTCAGCGCCCTCCTTCCTAAGGAACTCCTCGACCTCTCCCTTTTCATAGGCCGGCCCGAGGTAGACGTGCCTCAGCCTGGACGGTCCCCACCTTCCGTCGAGCCTCTCAAACTGCGCCTTCACGAAGACCGCGGCTCCAAAGGCCAGCCCGCCGTCGTCCATCGCCGGAAAGACCCAGAGGTTATCGTCGCCGAGGATACGCCTCAGCACGGCGTTGGCCTTGACGTTCTGGGCGACCCCACCGGCGTAGGCGACCGGAAGTCCCCTATCCCTCAGCCTGAGCCCGAGCTCTCCGACGAGCTTCTCCAGATGCGCCTGGGCGCTCGCCGCTATCTCAATCGCCCTCTTCTGGAGCTCCCCCCCGAGGTCCCCCCGCTTCATCCGGAGGGCTGTCTCCCTGGCGCGGCTGAGCGGGTAGTTGAAGAGCTCCGCCAGCCTTCTCGTTGCCTCGACCCCGATGAGGCCGAGGTGGTTGTCGAAGCTCAGGCCGTTAAGCCCGATTATCGAGCTCAGGTCGTAGGCCGGCCTCCCGTAGGCGGCCAGGCTCATCACCTTGCCCTCGTGGCGCATCGGTTTGAAACCCAAGAGCTCGGTAACGGAGGCGTAGAAGTCCCCGAGGGAGTCGAGGTAGGTGCTCTGGGCTATCCTCACCAGTTCGCCGTCCCTTCCGACGTAAATCGAGGAGCTCAGGCCGTCGCCGGCGGCGTCTATGCTCACCGCGAGGGCATCGCGCCAGCCGGAGGTGTAGTAGGCAGAGGCCGAGTGGGCGAGGTGGTGCTCGACGAAGAGAACCTTCCCCTTGAAATCCGGTCCGAAGGTCCTCCTGAGGTTCCCCTCCAGCTCGAGCAGTCTTTTTCGCTTCCGGAACACCCCCGCGACCGCTATGACCTCTATATCCTCGGGGGAGGCGCCGGCCATCTCCATGACCTTCCTGACGCTCAGCTCCGGAAAACCCCGGTACTTCTTGACGCGGTTGAGCCTCTCCTCGTTCACCGCGAATACCCTATCGTCATCGATTAGCACCGCACCGGCGTCGTGACCGTCGTGGATCCCCAGAATCATGGTGGTGGGTTCCACCTTCCATTTTTAAATGTTGAGAAGGAACGGCAAATCCAACGGCATTAACATCAAAAGAAAGCCGAGAAAGGATAAAGGTCAGTACGTCCTCGCGAACCTCGCTATGAACTTAGCTTCCCTGCCGCAGACCGGGCACTTTTTGCCCACGGGGGCCTTAGCCTTCCCCTCCGGGTAAGGTGTCCCGAGCATCTTGGCGTCGAGGATCTCCTCCATCTCGAGACCGCACTTCTCCTCGCCGCACCAGGGTATCTCAACTATTCCCCGCCTGTCCTCGAAGACCTCCTTCGCCTCCTCTATCGTCTCAACGCGCTTGATGTGCCCCTCGAGGAACTCCCTTGCACGGTCGTAGAGGTTCTCGTGGATTTTATCCAGGGTCGTCCTGACCTCATCAACCAGTTTATCGCGCTCAACCGTGACCTTCTCGAGGGTGTCGCGCCTCGCGAGGACCGCATTCTTCCCCTCAACGTCCCTCGGACCTACCTCGATGCGGAGCGGGACGCCCTTGAGCTCCCAGTCGTAGTACTTCCTTCCGGGCCTTATGTCGCGCTCGTCCACGTGAACCCTGAGCCCAGCGGTCCTGAGTTCTTCAGCGAGCTCGCGGGCGTAGGCGAAGACGTCCGCCTCGGCGTTCTTCTTGGGTATCGGAACGATGACGACCTGTATCGGGGCTATCGTGGGCGGCAGGACCATTCCCCTGTCGTCGCCGTGTATCGCTATGACCGCCGCGAGGAGGCGCTCGCTCATCCCGAAGGTCGTCTGGTGCACGAACTCGTGCTCCCCGTTCTCCGTCTCGTACTGGATGTTGTAGGCCCTTGCGAAGTTCTGCTTATAATTGTGCATCGTGCCTATCTGAAGCGTCCTGCCGTCGGGCATCATTACCTCCGCCCCGAGGGAGTAGTAAGCACCGGGGAACTTGTCCCACTCGGGCCTCCTCGAGATTATGTACGGCAGGGCCAGGAGATTCGCGAGTCTGTCGAATATCTCGAGGTCCTCCTTTATCTGCCTCTCGGCGTCCTCAAAGCTGTCGTGGGCCGTGTGGGCCTCGAAAAAGCGGCTTATCTCCCTGACCCTGATGAGGGGCCTCGTGTGCTTGGTCTCGTAGCGGTAGACGTTGACTATCTGGTATATCTTGAAGGGAAGGTCGGCGTGGGACCTTATCCAGAGGGAGAACATCGAGTACATGGCGGTCTCGCTCGTCGGCCTCATGATGAGCCTGACGTCGAGGGGCTCGTGGCCCGCGTGGGTGACCCAGAAGACCTCGCCCTCGAAGCCGGCTATGTGCTCGGCCTCCTTCTGGAACTCGGTCTCGGGGATGAGCGCGGGGAAGAGAACCTCGTCGTGCCCTGTTCTCTCCATCTCCGCGTGGATGAACCCCTCGATGTTCCTCATGATTTTAAGGCCGTACGGGAGCCAGATGTTCATGCCCTTGACCGGATAGCGCTTGTCCTGTATTCCGGCGGTCTCGATCAGCTCGTTGTACCACTCGCTGAACTCCTCGCTCCACCTCTTCCTCTCAACTTTACCCATCTGCACCACCTAACGGGAGAAACCGGAAAAGTTTTTAAGTTTTCCCGGTGGCGGTTCGGAGCTTTGACGAAGGGCAAAGGAAAAACTTATTAGGTCGTTTCGATAAACATCTTAAGGTGATACCATGAGGCCGAAGGTGGCGATTCTGTTCAAGATGAAGAGCAAGCCCGTTGAGGAGCTCAGGAAGTACGCCGACGTCGATTTCATCCTTTATCCAAGCGTTGACGAGCTCAAGGAGCGAATCGGGGAGTTCGACGGCGTCATAATCTCGCCGCTGAACAGGTTCCCGCGCGAGGTGATCGAGAGAGCCGAAAGGCTTAGGGTCATAAGCTGTCATTCGGCTGGCTACGACCACGTGGACGTTGAGGCCGCGACGGAGAAGGGGATATACGTCACGAAGGTCTCGGGGGTTCTCAGCGAGGCCGTCGCCGAGTTCGCCGTGGGGCTAACGATAGCGCTCCTCAGGAAGATAGCCTACACGGACAGGCTGATACGCTCCGGGAAGTGGGAGAGCCACGCGATGATATGGAGCGGATTCAAGGAAATCGAAACGGTCTACGGCAAGAAGGTCGGCATCCTCGGCATGGGCGCCATCGGGAAGGCCATAGCGAGGAGAATGAAGGCGATGGGCACGGAGATCCTCTACTGGTCGCGCTCGAGGAAGCCCGACATCGAGAAGGAAGTTGGAGCCGTGTATAAACCCCTTGAGGACGTTCTCAGGGAGAGCGACATCGTCATCCTCGCCCTTCCAGCAACCCCCGAGACGTACCACGTAATCAACGGGGAGAGGCTTAAACTCCTCGAGGGGAAGTACCTCGTCAACATAGGCAGGGGGACGCTCGTCGACGAGAAAGCCGTAACCAGGGCCATCGAGGAAGGGAAGCTCAAGGGTTACGCGACGGACGTCTTCGAGAAGGAGCCGGTTCAGGAGCATGAGCTGTTCAGTTACGAGTGGGAGACGGTTCTAACGCCCCACCACGCGGGCCTTTCGAGGGAGGCCATGGAGGACATGGGCTTCCAGGCCGTGAGGAACCTCCTGGTGGTCCTCCGCGGTGAGATCCCGGAGACGCTCGTGAACCGCGAGGTGGTGAAGGTGCGCCCGCCTGAGGAGGTCAGGATGCTCTGATGTGTGCTCCTTTTCCCTAAACCCGTTTAGGTCTGGAATAGGATGGTGTTTGAGGGTGATCCCGTGCTAAGGTACGTTGGATACATCGGCTACTTCACGGTGGGCGTTGTCATCGGCATCCTCGCCGCTTTGTTCGGTCTCGGGGGCGGCTTTCTGATAGTTCCAACGCTGAACTTCCTCGGCGTCGAGATACACCATGCAGTTGGAACGTCGAGCGCGGCCGTGGTCTTCACATCCCTCAGCTCGGCAATAGCCTACGCGAGGCAGGGCAGGGTACACTACAAAGCAGGCCTTCTGCTGGCCTCGACGGCCGTGTTCGGTGCCTACATCGGCGCGTGGATGACGGGCTACATAAGCGCCGGGGAACTGAAGGTCATCTTTGGGGCCGCCCTTATACCCGTGGCCATCAGGACGTACAGGAAAAAGACGGTCGAGCCCGACGAGGTTAGGCTTGGGGAGATGAGGGTTAACTACCCCCTCGTTCCAGTCGGCGGCTTCTTCGCGGGGATAGCCAGCGGTCTCCTCGGCGTCGGCGGCGGCATAATAAACGTGCCCTTCTTGACCTACCTCGGCCTGCCGATACACTACGCCGTGGCGACGTCGAGCTTCGCGATAGTCTTCACGGCGAGCGCCGGTGCACTAAAGCACTATGCGATGGGCAACGTGGAGACGGTGTGGCTGGCCCTTCTCGTGCCGGGCCTCATCACCGGCGCCCAGCTCGGTGCGGGGATGGCGAAGCGGATGAAAGCCTCATCCCTGAGGAAAGCCTTCGCGGTCGTCATGGCCCTCCTGGCCCTCAGGATGATTCTGAAGGGCCTCGGCCTTCCGGTTCCTTAGTCTTCTCTCTTCTCCCTTTTATGTGTCCCACCAGCAGGGTGGCAAGATTAGCCATGTAACAAGCCACGCAATTACCAGGGGCCGGTCGTAGGGGGCGTCGAAGTTGGTGGAGGCTATCGACCCGGGCCGGGTTAAGGCGAAGGTTAAAACCACGAGAAGCCAGAACCTAAGGGTTTTCGGCCCCAACCTATCACCGCAGGATTTTTAACGCCCTTCTGAAAAGGGTTTCCATGCTGGATTACCTGCTCGACTTCGTCATCGGCCTCGGCATAGGCGTCATCGCCGGCCTCTTCGGCGTCGGCGGCGGCTTTCTGATAGTTCCGACGCTGGTATTCCTCGGCGTCCCGGTTCACGTCGCCGTCGGGACGAGTTTGGCGTGTATAGTCCTAAGCTCCCTTTCAGCGGGGATAACCCACATCAGGAAAGGGGCGGTTCTCTACCGCGTCGTCCTCGTGAAGGAGGTTTTTTCCGCCCCCACCGCGGTTCTCGGCGCCTACATGTCTTCTCTGCTTCCAGAGGCTTATCTAAAGCTGATTTTTGCTTTCCTTCTGCTCTACCTGGCGCTTCAAATGTGGAAAGGGAAGGAAAAAACGGATTACGGAATGGGAGGAGACCAATCAGGGGAAGTGGGCGAGACCAAAACCTTCAGGGTTGCAGTGGTAGGTGTCCTCGCGGGCCTCACCTCCGGCCTACTTGGAATCAGCGGTGGTGTGCTAAACGTTCCACTCTTCCACACCTACATCGGGATACCCATGCGCTACGCGGTGGGAACGTCAAGCCTCGCCCTGTTCTTCACGGCGCTGGCGGGCTCGATAGGCCATTACCGCCTCGGACAGCTTGACGTCCACACCGCCTTCCTCCTCGCCCCCGGCCTCATCGTGGGTGCAAGGATAGGGGCGCTCCTCGTCCATCGGGCTCATCCAGAGCACCTGCGGAGGGCCTTCGCCATCATCCTCGTGATAGTCGCGTTAAAGATGTTGCTGTAAGGTTTATTAGGGCTTCATCCGATCCGACCTATGGAGCGGACGGTAAGCTGAACCGTTGAATTCGAATGACTACGACCTCAATCCGCGGAGTTTTTAAATTTTAAAGAGGCAATGGCCATTATCGCTTACAAAAAGGCCCGTATAGCAGGTTTGAAATAAAATGGAACGCTCTGGAACGTTCGTTTCATCGGAGTCCTAAAATAAGGGGGGAGCGTAGCCATCATCGGTGATGCCAATGGGGAGGATGAAGGCATTTGCACTGGCCCTGGTGGCCCTGCTGGTAGGGAGCCTCGTACCGCTGGGGCTGGCGGCCACCGGAATGAACAACACCGCCAACACCACCGGTTCCTACGCGGGCGTAACTGACAACGCCACCAGAGAGATGGTTATAGCCGAGAACCTCGTGGAGAAGCTCCAGCGCCTGAGCAGGTTCGCCGAGGACAGGATAAAGCCCATGGAGGATAAACTACCGGAGAACTCGACGATACTGACCCATTACAGGCTCGCGGAGGGGTACAAGGAAAAGGCCGTGAAGGAGTACAGCGATGGGGGCTACTACGACTCGATACTCGATAGCCTTACCGCGATGCACCACTATAAGGTTGCCCTCTCGGCCCTAAAGGATACCAGGGAGAAAGTCCAGGACGCGAGGGAACGCATCAGGATGGAAATCGAACGCACCGGCGAGTACTTCCGGTTCGTTCAGAGAACGATAAGCATGGCGGAGAGGCAGGGGATAGACGTGAGCAACCTCACGGCGCTTTACAACGAGACTATGGAGGCCTACAAAGTTGTGCTCGATGACCTTAAGGCGGGCGACTACGAGAAGGCGAAGGCGGACTACGAGACCGCCAGGGAGAAGAGGGCCCTCCTCGATGAAGAGCTGAGGAAGGTTCACGAGGAGCTCGCCTACGCAAACGCCGATAAGGTCGTTAAAGACTTCCTGACCAAGGGCGAGAAGGGCATGGAGATAGCCAAGAAGGCCATCGAAGCCGGAAACGAGAAGGGCTACAACACCACGGAGCTTCAGGAGAGACTCGATGCGTTCTCAGAGCTTTACAACCGGGTCAAGGCCCTCGCGGACGATGGTAAGTACAGGGACGCACTGACCCTCATCATGGAGAACAGAAAGACGGTAGACGAGTTCCACAGGGCCATCGAGTTCGTGCTCAGGAAGGGCCGCGAGAGGGAGCTCGAGGAGAAGCTGAAGGATATCCACGCCTTCCTGGGGGAGATGAACTCCAGGATTCAGAAGGACGGGAAGGCCCTTCGCGAGCTTAAGAGGAAGGGCGTCGACACAAGGGGAGCGGAGATGAGACTGAGGGTGGCCGTGCAGGAGCTCAGGATAGGCGTCGACCTCCTCAGGGCGAGGAAACCGATGGATGCAAGGGCCCACTTCGCCGTAGCGCTGGATGAGCTCCACCAGGTTGAGGAGTTCATCCTTGCGCACTCCTGACCCTTTCCTTTTTCATTACGGGGGGATGCTTGAATGAGGGTCAAGGTCGCACTCATCCTGCTGATAACGCTCGTTCTCCTGCCCGGGGTTAGCCCCTATACCGTCTCCTCCCTCGTTCTGACGGTTTACGATGACGGTTACGTTAAGGTTGAATACGAGCTCCTCCCCTCGGAGTACTCCTCCCAGATCGAGCTCCCCCTCCTCGGCGAACACTACGAGAACGTTATCGTTGAGGACGGGAACGGCAATCCCGTTAACTTCGAGCTCGGGAACGGGAGCCTTCTAATCTACCCAGGGGACGCCGAGGTGGTCAACGTCTCCTACTACACCCCCGACCTGACGTCGAAGGAGGGGATGGTGTGGACGCTCAACGTCTCCACCGGCGATTCCTTCACGGTGGTACTGCCTGAAAACGCTATAGTGGTTGACCTGAGTGACGTACCCCTCGAGATAGCCGGCAACTCGATAACCATGCCCCCCGGAAACCAGAGCATCTCGTACACGCTCAACGGCAGGGACTCCGAAAGTGCGGGTGAAACCGGGAATTCAACGTATCCCCTGACGTATCCGGTGATCCTAACAGCTCTGGCGGTTCTCGGTGCGGTCGGGGGCGGCTACCTGCTCCGGAGACGGAAGGTGGAAGGGAAGCCGATGCCGAGCAGGGAGGAGTTCGAGGCCAAACTCGAGAACCTCGACCTCAACGAGGAGGAAAGGCGCGCGTTGCTCTACATCTTCGACAGGGGCGGAAGGGCCAGCCAGGCGGAAGTTCGCGAGGCCATCGGCCTGCCCAAGACCACCGCGTGGAGGATGTTCAGGCGCCTCGAGAGGAAGGGGCTGGTGAGGATCCTCAAGGGCAAAAAGGAGAACTGGGTGGAGCTCAGGCTATGAGCTTCACCTTATCCTCGAGCCCAGCTTCACTTCTTTATCCGGCATCAGCAGGGCGACGTTCTCCCCGTCGTCCGCCGCCAGGAGCATCCCCTGGCTCTCAACGCCGCGGAGCTTCTTGGGCTCGAGGTTGGCCACGATGACGACGTAGCGGTTGAGCAGCTCCTCGGGCCTGTAGTACTTCTTCAGCCCGGCGACCAGCTGTCTGACCTCGTCCCCGAGGTCCACCTTCACGAGGTAGAGCCTGTCGGCGTTCGGGTGGTCCTTCACCTCGATTACCTTCCCCACCCTAAGGTCGAGCTTCGCGAACTCATCGAAGCTTACGTATTCCATCTTCTCACCCCCATTTTTCTTGGCTTTCTCCTTTTTCGAGGCCTTTTTCGATTTTTCGGGTTTCTCGGCCTCGGTTTCGACTTCTTCCCCGTAGATGCTCCCGAGGATCGCGAGGGCCTCTTCCTTGTTCTTAAAGCGCTCGAGCGTTACCTTGATGACGTCTTCTTTCCGGTAGTACTTGTCGAGGAGCAGTCTCGCGCTGGCAGGGTTGCCGCGGGCTATGTGGTTCACGATGAAGTGGATTATATCCTCGTCCGTCACCTTCCTGAACATCGGCGTTGCCCTCCTGACCCTGTGGCCCGCGGGGACCTCGCTGAACTCCCACCTCTTCAACTCCTCGAGGTTGAGGAGGTGCCATATCCTCTCGCTCGCGTCGGGCAGGAACGGCTCAAGGAGGATTCCCAAAGCTTTCACTATCTGGATGGACACGTTCACCGTTGTGGCGGTTCTCGCGCGGTCGGTCTTCGCGGTCTTCCACGGCCTCTGGCGGTCGAAGTAGCGGTTGCCGAATATGGCTAACTCCATGACGCGCTTCAATGCATCCTTGAACCGGTAGTGGCCTATCAGCTCCCCCGTCTCCTCGAAGGCCCTCTCGATCTCCTTGAAGGCCTGTCTGTCGAGGTCATCCATTTCCCCCCTCTCGGGAACCACGCCGTCGAAGTAGCGGTTGGTGAAGGTCAGGGCGCGGTGCACGAAGTTGCCGAGGTTGTTCACCAGCTCCTCGTTTATCTTGGTCTTGAAGTCGGCGAAGCTGAAGTCGCTGTCCCTCGTTTCGGGCATTATCGCCGTGAGGTAGTACCTCAGGTAATCCGCCGGGAACGCGTCGAGGAACTCGTGGACCCATATCGCCCAGTTCCTGCTCGTGGAGAACTTCCTGCCCTCAAGGTTGAGGTACTCGTTAGCCGGGATGTCGTAGGGCAGGAGCCACTCGGCCTCGGTTTCTCCATCCCTGTACTTCCCGTAGGCCATCAGAAAGGCAGGCCAGAATATGGCGTGGAAGGGCACGTTGTCCTTGCCGATGAAGTGGATGACCTTCGTCTCCCCGTCGAGGTTCAGCCAGAACTTCTTCCAGTCGTTCTCCCTGCCCTCCCGCTTGAGGTGCTCCATCGTTATTGAGATGTAGCCTATCGGCGCTTCAAACCAGACGTAGAGGACCTTGCCCTTCACGTCCTCGTCGTCCAGCGGAACCGGAATGCCCCAGTCGAGGTCCCTCGTTATGGCCCTCTCCTCGAGGCCCTCCTTTATCCAGCCGAGGACCGTGTTCCTGACGTTGGGCTTCCAGTGCTCCTGCTTCTCCACCCATTCCCTCAGCCTGTCCTCGAAGTCCTTCATCCTGATGTAGTAGTGGGCGGAGTCCCTGAAGGTTATCGGGTTGCCACAGATGTTACAGCGCGGGTTTATCAGCTCCTCCGGCGTTAACGGGTGCCCGCAGACCTCGCACTGGTCCCCCCTCTGGTTCTCGGCGCCGCAGTAGGGGCAGGTCCCGACGACGTACCTGTCGGGAAGGAACATCCTGTCGTGCTCGCAGTAGGCCTGCTTGCTGACCTTCTTCACGAGGTGTCCGTTCTCGAGGGCCCTCAGGAAGAACTCCTGGCTGATCCTGTAGTGAACCGGTAGCTCGGTCCTGCCGAAGTAGTCGAAGCTTATCTTGGCCCTCTCGAAGGTCGTCTTTATGTGCTCGTGGAACTCGTCGACGATCTCCCTCGCGCTCCTCCCCTCCTTCAGCGCGCGGAAGGTTATGGGCGTGCCGTGCTCGTCCGTTCCGCATACGAAGAGGACCTCCTCGCCCCTCAGTCTGAGGTAGCGCACGAAGATGTCCGCCGGCAGGTAGGCTCCGGCCAGGTGTCCCGCGTGAATCGGTCCGTTAGCGTAAGGAAGCGCAGAGGTCACCATGTACCTGACCATTTTAACCACCGCCCCTGGATGACTCCCTCCCCTTATAAGACCTGCGGGTTTTAAACATTACGGTGGGTTATTAAGTTAAAGAAAAAATATGCATGGTTGGATATATCACTTCCCGAGGGAGAGCTCCCGGGCCTTCACGAGAACTGCACCCTCCGGGACCTCAACCTCGCCGCGGGTGATTATGATTGCCCCGTCGTAGGTCGTCATGGTCAGTTTGGTCCTCTTGAAGCCGCCCGTCTCGCCAACTATGACGAGGGGCCTTTCCTTGAGCTCGAGGAACCTCCTGAACTCCTCCGGCTCCACGAAGACCAGAACGCCTCCGGCTATAACCCGGTTGGCATCGACGGCCATACCGCAGCCCATGCCATCACCCAAAAGCGTTTAAGTCCTCATCCCCCATGTGCTTTTCGGTGTTAACATGAAGGCGAGGATAGTGGAGCGCTTCAGGTTCGAGGCCGCCCACGCCGTTTCCATGGACGGAGAACGGGAGGAGCTTCACGGGCACACCTTCCTCCTCGAGGTGGCCGTTGAGGGGGAGATAGAGAGGGGTTACGTGATGGACTTCCTCGAGCTGAGGAGAACCGTGGACGGGATAATCGGACGGCTCGACCACAGGAACCTTAACAACCTCTTCGACAACCCCACGGCGGAGAACGTCGCCCTCTGGATCGCCGGGGAGATACAGAAAAGCCTTCCGGCGGACGTTAAGCTCGCGAGGCTGACCCTCTGGGAGGGCGAGGATAACGGGGTGGAGTTAGAGTTTTAGCGGATCGGTTTTGACGTTTGATATCCAGCTTATTGGGGCATCTGAAAGAGCGCGGTTCTCCCATGCCCCATCATTGTAATACCCATACATGTGTAATACTCCCACTACCGAAAACTTTATACGGCCAAAAGTATCCGCCATGAATGCAAAGAATTTCAAATGTTCAACTACGCTATAGCACTCCTGCTACTGACGTACTTCGACAAGAAGATAGGGCTGAGCTACGAGGACCACACGGCGGTGGTCTTCACCTCCGTCGGGAAGAACGAGGGAACGCGATGGCGGTTGCGATGGCCGCGGGAATGGGCATGATGGCCATTCCTCCTGCCGTAACGCCCATCCTCCAGATACCGTTCCTCGTGGGTTACCTGAAGCTGGCCAGGAAGATAAAGGCCTGTGGGAGAGGTAAAGGCGGGTGAGTTTGGAAGGGCAACGTTCCCTTTGTTATACCTTTTTTCAAATTATCCCCCATCAGGTGATGTGGATTTTGACGGTGTTAACATAACCCTCGTCGAGATAGACAAGGAAACGGAGAACATCAAGATAACGATAGTCGGGGACAACCTTGACTATGAGGAGATTGTCAGAACCATAGAGGAATTTGGGGGAGTTGTGCACAGCATAGATATGGTTGCTGCAGGTAAGAGGATTATAGAAGAGAGTGAAACACCCCAAGATAGCCTTGAAGAATATTGAGAGTAGGTAGTCATGAAGGACGTTCTTATCGTTACCGACCCGGAGAAGATTAAGCTACTTGCGGATAGAACGAGGCTTGAGATAATCAACTGCTTAGGGAGCGCCCCATGGCCGCTTCCGGGCTCAGCATCCTATTAAAGAAGGATGTCTCGACGATATACCGCCACATAAATCTCCTGGAAAAGGCGGGATTTGTAAGGGCTGTGGGAAAGGAGGGCAACGAAAAGCTCTATCGAAGGACGGCGAGGATATTCCTCATAGCACCAGCGGGAGAGGGGAACCTCATAACCCCCACAATGGATGCAATTCATCACCGGGAAGCTGAGACGCTCTACAATCTCTTTAAACGAGCGGGATTTGAAATTGAGGACAGAACCCTCTTTATAAATGTGATAAAAACCTTCCTCTCGAGTTTGGAAACCCTCTCGCGGGATTTAGTCAAGCGTCTGGAAGGTATGGACATAGATCCCATTGAGTTTATACACCTCATGAACCTCTTGGTTTTGATAAACTCCCCCAAACTGCAGGAAGAAGCAAAGAAACTGAGAAAACTCCTTAAGTTGGAGGATTAGAATGCCAAAACCCACCTGCTCGGATTTCACGACCTTAAAAGTCAGGCGTTAAAGAGGGACAGGAACAATGACCAAAAATACCAAGAGTCCCACTAAAGCGCAAGATATGTGTGATATCCTTCCAGCACCCAATTCTCTACCCGGCAATAGCATGGCTAATATCAAGCCGGACATTAGAGCCACCTGCTCCACGATCATTCTAAAAGGTACCCAATCGTTGTAAAAAAGCCTTAGCATTGACCCAGTTATGCCGGCCAACGCCAGGGGTACAGTCGATTTCAGGTAGACCTTCAAACCGGGTAGAACCTTTAGAGTCAGTCTAAGTATTCCCAAAAGGAGTGCAGATTGAATAACAAACCTCAATTTATTAAATGCGTTCATTGACATCCCCCCACGTTTCTCTGTATTTTCTGAAACCTACTTCCAGTACTCCAATCACGCTCTCTTGAGAGTGCCCTTCAAGATTCCCACGAGCGAAGCGACGAATAAGAGAACGGGTACCCACCACAGGTACCGCCATTGGTTTGAATAGGCATCACCTGTACCCACAAAGCCTATCACCGCTCCAATGATCTCGCCTATTGCAAAAGATACGTTTCCATATTAAGGGTTCTAAATCAAATCGGTGGGAGAACAAAATAGACCAACAGCCCAATACCAAATATTACTACATGTTTCTTTAAAGGACTCAGCGATATTTTCTTTCCAAGGAGGTAAAGTGACAAAAACCACCCTATAGCCATAGAAATGTTTTCCAGAATATGTCTTAATGAAATAAGATACACATTGGTTAGGATAAAGTATCCAACAAACCTCAAAACGAAACAGAAAATCCCGGCTATAATCAATGGAACAAACGCAGAGCTAATATCAGTCGTCTTAAGGGTATACCCCAGCATTATCCGAATAAAAAACCAGATTATTGAAACTTGTAACAGAAACTTAATTCCCACACCGATTATAGCAACCCACATCTTCCAGATAGGGGCACTCATGAGTTGGAGCATAGCATAAAAACCCAAAAGTTGAGTAGAATATGCTATAATGCCATATGCTATCGCCACCGATATAAAATCCAAAACAGTATACTTCATTTTGCATCACCCATCGGATACTTCTTATTAAGAACCCGGGCCAAGAGAATGGCTAACAGCAGGATAATCGTTGTGCCCCCGATAAACCCCCATATTCCATGTTCCTGATAACCCCATCTGAGTTGCTCAAAGATCCAAGAGCTCCCCCACAGGGATGCTCCAGCCAGGGTTCCCGCCACAAAACCCGCGAGGGAGTACGCGAGCTTGGCTTTAGTATCGATTTTGACGAATAAGATACCTATCAGTATGGCCGGTATTCCTGTGAAAGGACAGAACGCGAGTAAAAATCCAAAAAGGAAATAGACAAAGGTTAGAATCAAATTTCACACCTCCGTGAAGTAAAAAGAAGATTAGCGCTCCAATGCCCGTGAAAATCCCCTGATGCCCAATAGCAAACTTACAAACGCAAGAACCGATAGGTATGCTGTAGAGATCAGCAACGTTGAAGCTGGTAGTGGCGTTGAATATATGAAAGACCTAATCAATCTCGCGGCGTGGGTCATGGGATTAACTGCAACTATTAGAGATAGCACTCTGCTACCGCTGAAGACGCTTTCAGGATAAAAAACTGTGGAAAGGAACATCATGGGCAGCAGTAATATGCCGGAAATCGCAAGAGGGAGATTTGGGTTTTGACTCTTGGAAAGGAGATATACCATACAGCTTGCTAAGGCTATAACAAGGGTCATATTGATCAAAAAGCTTTTTAAAATTCCCAATAACGTTAAAGAAAGCCCTTCTGCCATTAAAGCTGCCAAAAGCGATATTACCGACATTGCTATTAATGCCCTCAAACATGAGCCCAAAATCTTTGCTAAGAAGAGAGTTGAACGATGCACGGGGAGCGTGAAAAGTGTCTCCAAGCCTCCTCTAAACTTATCCTGAATAAATGTTGCCGCTCCTCGGAACCCTTGGTTGATGCCTATTATGGTGAGCACTCCTGGAAACATAAAAGCAAGATAAGAGATTTCATTTCCCCCAAAATTCACGTTTCCAATGAGCTTCCCCATCAAAGGTCCAAAGAGCATGACGTATATTAGGGGCTCAAACAAAGTCCCGAAGAAAAATTCTAAATCCATGCCAATTTTTATTTCCCTTGAAATGGCAACTCCAAGCGAAGATACCGCTGATTTAAGGTCCATCATATTTCACCTCCCAGTATTTCAAGATACACGTCCTCGAAGTTTGCAGCGGTTGTGATGATGTCCTTAATTTGTAGCTCCTTGGATGCGAGAACCCGGACAAGATTGTTAATGGAACGGTCTATGGAGTCCAGCTTTATCTCAACTGCATTCTCGCTTACCTGAGAAATATCTTTCACTCCCTCAACACCCATAAGCTCCCCTCTCAAAGCGTCAAAACTCAAAGAATCCTCAAATACAACTTTAACGCTCTTACCAAACTTTTTTCTCAAATCTCTCGGCGTGCCCTCGGCTATTAGTCTACCATTGTTTATGATTATAACACGATTTGCAAGATACTCCACCTCATAAAGATCATGACTTGTGAGGAGGATAGTTGCCCCGCTATCCTCAATCCTGTCTTTGATTAACTCCCACGTGTTCCTCTTGCTCATCGGATCCAATCCCGTTGTTGGTTCGTCAAGAAAAATCACAGGCGCTTCCGCAGACAAAACAGATGCCAATTGAACCCGTCTTTTTAGCCCAGTGCTGAGTTGAAAGGGCTTTTTGTTTCTGTGCTTCTCCAAATTGAATGATCTCAGGGCTTCTTCGCAACACTTTTTGGCTTCTTTTTTGTCGAAACCCCTAAAACGGAGATAGTAAGTTATGTGATCCTCAACGGACAAAGACGGGATCAAATCCGGCTCCTGGGGCATATACGCTATCTTGCTTCTGACTTTCAAAGGCTCCTTCAGAACGTCTATTCCATCAACCATTATGGTGCCTCTGTCAGGCTTGTAAATCGTGGCAATCATCCTTAAAGTTGTCGTTTTTCCAGCACCATTGGGACCAAGAATACCAAGAACTCCACTTTCTTTTGCTTGAAAACTTAGATTGTTGACAGCAACGATATTCCCCTGGGGACCTGAAAACGATTTTACAACGTTTTTTAATTCAACTATTGACATCGCCACACCTCCTCTGGAACATTGAGCATCTTGGATCAGGTTTAAAAAGATTCTTTGCAATTGCAAGCACTGTAGCGGGACACTTGGCACATACTAAACCACAACGGGAGCATATCTCATTTTCTGGCCACAACAATCTAAATTTCCACAATAATTCACTGGTGTTCCACACTTCCTTTAAGCTATCCACATATATATTTCCAGCAATGTATTTTGAAGTTCCATCAGCAATCTGGATGAGGGTGCATGGAGTAATGTTACCATCTGCATCTAAGGTTACTTGAGTAACACCAGCAGAACAAAGATAATACATTCTTCTTTTAGCTGGTTTTTTGAGAACCGGAGGAAAGTACCCTAAATCATCTACAAACTTTATTGTTTTGATACCACTTCTTTCCCACCATTTATGAATCTGATCCCTAATTTCTACAAATTCATGGGGAGAGGGGAACATGTTTGCATGAACTTTAGCATTACCTACGGGATATTCCATCTTAACTGCCCAACTTTGAATGGGTAAATTTTTAATTTGATCCAATAATCTGGGAATGGAATAATAATTTTTTAAGGAGACAGTTGTCTGAATGTGCGGTTTCCAGCCCAATTCCGCCAGTTTCTGGATGTTTTCAATTATCCTGTCAAATACTGCATTTTTCCGAATTTTCTCATGTATATCTTTGGGTCCATCTATACTTACAGTCACTTCAAAGCTATTTCTCTTTTTATCTGCATATTTTTCAAGATAATCTGCAATGTTTGTTGTTCCATTTGTGACTATGTGTGCTCTTACCTTACTGTTGTATATAGCTCTTAAAATTTTTTCAAAATCTGGATGTAAAGTAGGTTCTCCTCCTCCAATTGCTAACGCGTAACAACTCATCTCTTCCATTTCACGCACAATCTTCTTAAACGCCTCCAAAGATAGAACACTTGGATTTTCCCGTATTCCTACGTAGCAGTGCTCACACTGCAAATTACACTTATGTGTAATCTCAACAGCTATAGCTCCCGGCGGGAAAAAAGAAGGATTTTCTGGGTTATAGGGTAAGATCACATCATTTCTTATCAAATCATCTATAAATTCTTCTTGCTCCAGAGTAGTTATCTTTATAGGCTTGCGTTGTACAATTCTGGAAAAGATTTTAGTGCCTTCTTCATCCAATCCAAGCTCTTTATCCGCCATATGTATTATTGCTCTGTTATTTTTTATTTCCCACAATGCTTTAGGATTCGGCAGGAATATTTTCTCAGACATTTTTTAAGCACCTCCTTAATTACCAAGCTAAAATATATATTAGAATGGACTAAGTATTGAGCCCGCCGCACAAACCACGCAACCTCCTTTGCAAATAAAGGGTAACTCCTGAGTTGTTCCGGGGTAAGGCTTGGTGTATTCTTCCTTCTTTCGGAACACAATATACTCGATTTTTGCCATAGACATCCCCTTTTTATGTAATGCTACTTGTGGGAGATAGCACTCCTGATACACACAGCAAGCAACTGACACAAACAAAAGGCACCTCGTCGCCTTTTCCTTTGTATGTACTTATTTTGGATATTCTTTTTTTCACATATTCAACTCTTGCCAATCATACCACCTCCAACAGTTTATGCAAACTATGTTTATTCTCAAATATTTAAAAATTTTTTGGTTAACAAATACTACATTCTGTTGGGATAACTGGGGCATCACCTCCTGAAGCCATTCAGCAACATCACCAGGTGGTCGACCAAACCGAGAATGCTATAAAATTATACCAGAAAGCAAACAAGAAAACAAACCTGTGAACCTTCCTCCAGTCCTTACCCCTGAAATTATTCCAGAAACGCCTCGTTCTCTCCTTAAGGGTCCTGAACCAGCGCTCCGCCCCCAAAAGTCACATGAACAAAGTCCAAACTCAAAGACTTAAAGGCAGACTTGTACCAATGCCCACCATCAACCAGCTTCGCAGGATTTCAAAACAACCAGACCGGGCAATCCACCAGTTTCTAGTTGTTGTAATCCAGACTGCGCCTTCAACATCAATCGCAGCCCAGAGATAAACTGAGGCCTCGCAAGTATAATTCTACTGCTCTACTTTTCTTTTCTACTGGAATCTTATTCCGGCGAAAAGGTTTTTAAGACTGAAATCATCCAGTAAATAATGGTTCCAGTCTTCATTTTCCCCCTCTCTTTTCTGAAGTATCATCAGGCACTTAAACCTAACACCCTACTACTTATCCCGACAGTATCTGGATTTTTTAAGAAACGTTTTTAACAAGCGTTTTCCAGAAAAGATACCATTGAACTCCTTCCATTGGAGTTCTGGAGAGAACGTTAAATACTCAGCGTCCCTTCACCTTCACTTCCCTAACGCTCTCCGTCATCGCGATCCCGTTAGATGGGTCGAAGGATATCTTGTCGGGCATGCCGATCTTCAGGGGCACGGCCTTCTTTTTCTCCTCGCTCGCCTGCCAGCTTATTAGATCGCCCTCCGAGACGTCGAGCGTCCTTATAACGCCCACCGGGCCCTCGATGATGTACCTCGCGGGATTTTTGGGGACGTAGAGGCGCCACTTCCTCGCCCGTTTGAAATCAACGACCCTCCTCGACGAGTCGAGCCATATCACGTCGATGTCGTCCAGCATGAAGAAGGTGTGGATCGAGGCGTTGGCCCGTGTCTCGGCCGGGAGGACGAAGACGAGGGCGTAGCTGACGTTCCCAACGAGCATTAAACCCCTGAATCGTTTGAAGAAGCTGTCGGCGAGCCTGACCGTCCCACCCCAGCTTCGGTTTTTGGTCTCGTTGGTGAGCATGGTAGAAGATGGAAACGCGGGTTGATAAGCTTTTGGGAAGGATGGAAAGGGAAAGCGAAGTCAGAGCTCCCCGTTTTTGGCCTTCTCCCCGAGCTCGAACCCCCTGTGTAAAGCCCTCAGGTTTATCTCCTCCGTCCCCCTGGGAACGGCGTCCAGAACCGCCTTCTCCACGGCTTCCCTGCTTACGACGCCCGTCCAGGCGGTCAGGATCCCGAGGGTCAGGATGTTCATCGTGAGGCTCAAACCCGTCGTCTCCTCGGCTATCTCCGTGAGCGGAAGGGCCAGCACGTCGAGCTTCTTCTCGAACTCCAGGTCTCTCCTCGGGACGAGCTCCTCCTCGACTATTACCTTCGCCCCCTCCCTCACCGAGTGGAGGTACTTGTTGTAGGCCTCCTGGGAGAAGAGGACGGCGTAGTCCGGGCTGAGGGTCTTGGGGTAGTCTATGGGCTCGTCGCTGATGACGACCTCCGCCTTGCTCGCTCCACCCCTCGACTCGGGACCGTAGGCCTGGCTCTGCACCGCGTAGAGGTTCTCGTAGACCGCGGCCGCCCTGCCGAGGATAACGCTGGCGAGGATGACGCCCTGGCCACCGAAACCGCTGAAGAGTACCTCCTTCCTCATTCTTCCCACCCCATCGTCTTCTTTGCCCTCCGCTTGTACGCTTCGTACTCCCTCACGAGGCCCGGCCTGTCCCGGTCAACGAACTCGCCGATGACGACCTTGCCCTCGAGCTCCTCCGGCTTCATCTTCTTCGCCTTGGCGAGCGGGACGGTTATCTTCTGGTACCAGCGGAGCAACTCGGGGGAGGTCTTCATCCTGTTCCTCCTTCCGAAGCTTATCGGGCACGGCGAGAGGAACTCGACGAGGCTGAAGCCCTCCTTCTGAAGGGCCTTCTTTATGCTGTTGATCCCCTGGAGGTAGTTGAAGACGCTCCACCTCGCCACGTAGTTGGCGCCGGCCGCGACCGCAAGGTCGGCTATGTCGAAGGGGTTCTCGAACTGTCCGTACGGGGCGGTGGTCCCCTTTAGGCCTTTCAAAGTCGTCGGGGCGACCTGCCCGCCGGTCATCCCGTAGGTGAAGTTGTTGATGAGGATAACGGTGACGTCGAGGTTTCTCCTGATGGCGTGGATGAAGTGGTTCCCACCGATTGCGGCCGTGTCACCGTCGCCCATGAAGGCGATTATCTTGAGGTCCGGGTTGGCGAGCTTTATGCCAGTTGCGAAGGCGAGGGCCCTCCCGTGGGTGGTGTGCAGGCCGTCGAAGTCCACGAAACCCGGGACCCTCGAGCTGCACCCGATTCCGCTGACCCAGACTATCTCGTCCTGGTTGAGGCCGAGATCGTCTATCGCGCGGAGCGTGTACTGGAGGGCCGACCCTATCCCACAGCCCGGGCAGAATATGGTCGGTAGCATGTCCTTTCTCAGGTATTTGTCGCGGATCTCGTAAGCGGATTTGAGGTACATCATCCCACCACCCTCTCGACTATGTCCATCGGGGTGTGAACCTCCCCACCTATCTTGGCTATGAGCTCGACCTCGGCCCTTCCGTTGGCGCCCTCCCTGACGAGGTGGTAGAGCTGCCCCATGTTCATCTCCGGGACGTATATCTTCCTGACCCTCTCGGCGAGTTCCTCTATCATCTCGAAGTTGAATGGCCATATCGTGTTGAGCTTGAGCATTCCCGCCTTAACGCCCCTCTCCCTCAGCATCTTCACGGCCCTGATGGCGGAGCGCGAGACTATGCCCGTGCTGACTATCGCCACCTCGGCGTCGTCGAGCTCGAACTCCTCGTAGGAGATTATCTCGTCCCTGTTGCGCTCCAGCTTATCGAATATCCTCCTGATGAGCCTTTCGTGAACCTCGGCGTCAACGGTCTTCGGGTGTCCCATCTCGTCGTGGGTGAGGCCGGTGACGTAGGTGTGGTACCCCTTCCCGAATATCGGCATGGGCGGGACGCCGTCGCCGTGCGGGTCCCCGAAGGGCAGTTTAGCCTCCTCCTCGTTGGCCGGAAGCTTGCGGTTCACTATCTCTATCTCGTCGGGGCTGGGGATGTAGACGCGCTCGCGCATGTGGGCTATCTCCGCGTCCGTGAGGAGAACCACCGGCGTCCTGTACTTCTCAGCTAAGTTGAAGGCCCTTATCGTTAAGTCGAAGGCCTCCTGAACGGTCGACGGGCTGAGGACGATGAGCGAATGATCGCCGTGGGTTCCCCAGATGGCCTGCATTATGTCCCCCTGGGCCGCCAGCGTCGGCTGGCCCGTCGAGGGGCCGCCGCGCTGGACGTCGACGACGACAACCGGAGTTTCGGTCATGACCGCGTAGCCGAGGTTTTCCTGCATCAGACTGAAACCCGGCCCGCTCGTCGCCGTCATGACCTTTGCACCGGCCCACGAGGCCCCTATTATGGCCGCCATGCTCGCCAGCTCGTCCTCCATCTGTATGCTCACTCCATCGACGAGGGGCATGTAGAGGGCCATTGCCTCGAATATCTCGCTCGCGGGCGTTATCGGGTAGCCCGCGTAGAACCTGCACCCTGCAAGGATGGCGGCCCTCGCTATCGCCTCATCGCCCTGGATGAAGTCGGATTTTCCAACCGGAAACGGGTATCTCATGTTACCACCTCAACTAAAATCTTCGTGATTATCACTTCCTCCCCTCCTCGTAGCCGGCCCGGAAGGCCCTGAGGTTTATCTCCTCCGTCCCTTTCGGAACGCGCCTCCTTATGGCCTCCTCAACGTTCTCCCTGCGCACGACGCCGGTCTTCGCCACGAGGTAGCCGAGGGCCACCATGTTGACCGTCAGCGAAAGCCCCGTGCTCTCCTCGGCCATCCTCGTGAACGGGGCGCCGATGTAATCCCTATCGGGTTTAACGAGGTCGGTGTCAACTATGAGCGTTCCATCCTCCTTCAGGCTATCCTTGACGGTGTCGTAGCCGAGCTGGGCGAGGGCGACGAGAACGTCCGCTTTCGTCACCATGACGTCGTAGATGGGCTCCTTAGATATGATGACGTCGGCTATCGAGTGGCCGCCCCTGCTGGCGGAGCTGTAGTCCTGCGTCTGGAGAACGTTCAACCCCTCTATGGCGGCCGCCTCGCCGAGTATGACTCCAGCAAGGACGACTCCCTGACCGCCCACACCCGCGAACCTTATCTGCATGCTATCACTCCCCCTTGAGGCCGAAGTGTTCCTGGACTTCATCAACAAGCTTGTTAAGCTCCTCCGTGAACTCGGGCCTCTCCCGCCTGACTATCTCGCCGACGACGAACTTGCCCTCGAGCTCCTCCGGCCTCATCTTCCTGGCTTTGGAGACGGGCACCGAGTTGCGCAGGAACCAGCGGAGCATCTCGGCGGGCTCCTTCATCCTGTTCCTCCGCCCGTACTGAACCGGGCACTGAGATATGACCTCGACGAGCGAGAACCCTTTGACCTGCAAAGCGGTCTTGATGCTCTCGATGAGCTGGTAAACGTGTGCGGTGGTCCACCTGGCGACGTAGCTCGCTCCCGCGGCCGCCACCGTCTCCGAGATCTGGAGCGGGTGTTCTATGTTCCTGTACGGGCTGGTGGTCGTCTTCGCGCCGAAGGGAGTCGTCGGGGCCACCTGTCCGCCGGTCATACCGTAGATGAAGTTGTTCACGAGGATGACGGTTACGTCGATGTTCCTCCTCGCGGCGTGGATTAGGTGGTTCCCGCCTATGCTCGCCAGGTCGCCGTCGCCGCTTATCACCACCACCTTCTTGTCGGGAAGGCCGACCTTGACGCCCGTTGCGAAGGCTATCGCCCTCCCGTGGGTGGTGTGAAGCGTGTCCGCCAGGAAGTAGGGCGAGGCTATCCACGCCGAACAGCCGATGCCGCTGACGACGACCAGGTCCTTCGGGTCGAGCTTTAACCCATCGACGGCGTTGGCGAAGGCGTTGAGAACCGTCCCACCGCCGCAGCCGGGACACAGAGCCGTTGGAAGGGCCTCCCTGCGGAGGTACTTAACCATCGGGTAGGTGGAGTATATCTCCTTCGCCATCAGGCAACACCCCTTATCTCGCGGAGGATCTCCTCAACGGTTAATGGCACGCCACCGATTCTGTTGATTCCCCTCAGGAGAACGTCGTCGTTGACGTGGCGCTCGACCTCGAGTATCATCTGACCGAGGTTCATCTCCGGAACGAGTACCGCCCTGACGCGCTTTCCAAGTTGCCTCATCCTCTCGCCCGGGAAGGGATGGACCGTCTTCGGCACGAAGAGACCGGCCTTTATTCCCTCCTCCCTCGCCCTGATAACGGCTCCAAGCGCGGGCCTCGCGGTCACTCCCCAGCTGACGACGAGGATCTCCGCATCGTCGGTAAAGCGCTCCTCGTAGCTCTCGTAAACGTCCCTGTTCTTTTCTATCTTGCGGTGGATCCTCCTCACGAGTTTGTCGTGGACTTCCGGAGTGTAAACGTCCCTCAGGCCGTTCTCCTTGTGGGTTGAGCCCGTGACGTGGGTGAAGTAACCGTGACCGAAGAGCGGCATGGGCGGGACGCCGTCGCCGTGCGGGTCCCCGAAGGGCAGTTTAGCCTCCTCCTCGTTGGCCGGAAGCTTGCGGTAGGTTATCTCAACCTCCGAAACGTCCGGGATCCGCACCTGCTCCCTCGTGTGCGCCAGAACTCCATCGAAGAGGAAGACCACCGGAGTCCTCAGCCTCTCGGCGATGTTGAACGCTCTTATTACCTCCCAGAAGGCGTCCTGTCCGCTTATCGGGGAGACCGCAACCATAGGGTGGTCTCCGTGGGTCCCCCACCTCGCCTGGAAGAAGTCCCCCTGGGCTCCTTTAGTGGCCTGCCCCGTGCTCGGCCCGCTCCTCTGGACATCGACCAGAACGAGAGGTGTCTCGGTCATGACAGCGTAGCCGAGGTTTTCCTGCATCAGACTGAAACCCGGCCCGCTCGTCGCCGTCATGACCTTGAAGCCGGTCCAGGAGGCACCGACCATCGCCGCTATGCTCCCTATCTCGTCCTCCATCTGGAGGTAGTAGCCGCCGAGCTTCGGTAGCTCCCGGGCCATCGTCTCCGCGATCTCGCTCGATGGCGTTATCGGGTAGCCCGCGTAGAACCTGCAACCCGCGAAGAGGGCTCCGTAAGACAGTGCCTCGTTGCCCTGCAGGAAGTAGTTGCCGGGTTTGTAGAGCTTTCTCAGGAGCTCCAGTTGCTCGGGCTCGTCGCCCCGGATTATCATGGTCACCACCTTACGGATATCGCGAAGTCCGGGCAGAGGAGCTCGCAGAGTTTGCACTTGACGCACTTCTCGGCGTTAACCGGAACCGGGTAGTGGACGCCCTTTTCGCTCAGCTCCCCGCTCCACTCGAAGACCTTTCTGGGACACATCTCGACGCAGATTCCGCAGCCCTTGCAGAGAAAAGTGTCCACGTCGATTTCAACGACGCCCTCCGCCTTGCCGGTAACGAGGTAGCCGTTCTTTTCAATGGCTGTCTTGGTTTCGACATCTGCCATAATCATCACCCGCAATCTGCTAACCCCGTTTACGTTTGTCAACATTTAAAGCTTTCGTGGGTGGGCAGGAATGTACGCAAAAGAAGTGCTGGTTATGTTTATACACCCTGCGAAAAAGCTGAGGAAAACACGACTTTAGGATGAAGGAAGTTCGCTTAATCCCCACGAAAAGATCCAACCACGTTTGGCATCCGCCAGCCCCATATTTTAGGTCGGGGAGTATCACGGATTATTACTAAGTTATGGCAAAAAATAGAAAATTTTATTAACATTTAGGTTTTATTACTTAGGGTGATTCAGAGTGGCCCGATTAAGAAGCTACGTAAGAGTGTTTTTTATAGTTTTAATTTTTGGAGGACTTATCGGAGTTTCTAACACAACTTATGCAAAGAGCGAAGTCAGCATCGTAGCCCCAAATGAGGCTATGCTCGTTGCTCAGAGGCACGTACAGTGGGCATCTGAGAACGTACCAGATTTCGGGGACTGGAAAGATGCAAAGCTTTCCAGGCCTGTTGTGTATTACTTCCCAAACGGGACAAGGAGCGCCTATGAGTTCACCGTGCTTGTGAACGGCAAACCAAGCGGCTTTATACTCGTGGCGGCGCAGAGATACATGCCCCCCGTTCTTGAGTTTGGAAAGGGAGAGGCACCAAGCAAAAGGCTTGGAAGGCTCGGTGCAGCCAGAATCCAGGACTTTTCAACAGGAGGGCACAGACTGCTCTACTACGGCGGGCTGAGCTATGGCATAGACATAGGAAAAGGGAAGGCCATGGACATATACGGTAGACTGGTCTTGGTTCCGAAAGCCGTTAAACTGGAGTTCTCACGCGAACAGGTAGCAAACGCCTGGAGAAAAATTGGAGCATCTCCTGCAAGTGAGACCAATACCAAAGTACTGACAGAGTCAATTACCCTTAAGATTATACCAAGTGTTCCCGTATGGACAGAAGATTCATATTGGACTTACAATGAAGGAGTTGGTGACCTAGGAGGAGCTTCAACAAGTTATCCAAATAATGTTGGACTAAATGCAGATCCATGGGATCTATGGGATGGATGTACCCCAATTGCTGCGGCTCAGATCATAGCATACCATGAGCATCCAGAAATCTATGAAAGCGGATATTATACAGAAGAGTACAAGAGATACATGACGTCTTTGGTTGATATCCTCCACCATACTATGGGAACGTTTGATACAAAAGACAGGAAGGGATGGACTTGGTGGTGTGGATACCCCGGCTCCGACGCATGTGATGGGATTGAGTCCTTTGCAAGTGAATATCAAAAACTAAAAAATGAAGGGATAGTATCATGGTCACTTGTAAACAACTATGATGCACAACCTACTTGTACATTAGGATTGTGCTGGTTGTGGGGTGGATACATACACGAGGGTGATGTCATTAAAGAGGTTGATAACTATAGACCCGCGTTACTTCAGCTTGAGAATGGTGGAAAAGCAACGGATGGGCAAGGCCCATATGAAGATCATAGTGTTGTTGTGGTGGGGTACGCAAAGAACAGCAATGGCCAAGTAGAATACGTGGCAATCCATAGCGGTTGGGATATGTATGACCACTATCTCGCATGGGGCAACTGGGGCTCTAAGACTCACCTTGTAAAAATAATCCCTGAAAAGAGGTGATCCCGTGAAGCTCCCAAGAATCCTCATTCCTTTTTTTGCTTTTGTGTGGGAATTAATACCTCTCTTCAAAATTCCTGTAGAATACTATATCAAAGGCGGAATGGTCTGGTTCAAGAACTGGACTGGCTCCACCGGAAGGCCCTACGTCTGCTGGAGAGAGTATTCGCCCTCCCCCATTTTTGTTCTTCTGGTTCTTCTTCCCGCGCTCGTGCTCCTAGCTTCATATATTTTCCACAGGGATTCATCACTTAGAAATCTTGGCTTTTCTATGTTGTTTTCACTATTGGCTGCGACCATAGCACCGGTTTTTATTTCCGATTTCCTCATTAACTTCATTCTCCTCATGCTCGTTTCCTTGAGTAGTGGGACCGCCCTCGGGAAAGACATGGGGGATAGGGCAATTCTCGCCTTTGGAGGATTTTTACCAGGACTGGTGGTTATATTGGTAATATTCGCTCAATTCCACGGAGCGTGTTAGGTATGCCAAATGAGGTGAGGTCGGGGAAAGCAGGTAATGTAAGATCGCTATCTAGCATGGGGCAACTGGGGATCTGAAACTTACCTTGTTAAGATAGTTCCGAGAAGGAGGTGAATACATGAATCCCAAGACCCTCTTCTCCCATCTTTTTATTCTTGGAGTGGCCACAAGTTGGGAAATCCTCATCGACTCCTCCTGGCTGGAGAAATACTACATCAGAGGCGAGAGTATTAAGCTCTGGGACAGGATCTTTACGTGCCATATATGGTACTCGCCAACTCCAATCTTCGTCATCCTCGTTCTCCTCCCGGCCATAATTCTTCTCGCACTGTACCTTTACTACAAAAAGCCACTCTTCAAAAAATCAGGTTTGTCAATAGGAGTGCCGATACTCACAGCGGTGCTGATGCCCATTTTTTCTGATGAGACTATTAAATGGCTGTGGGGGATCCTCATCGTCTCCATCCTGAGCGGCATTGTTCTCGGAGAGAAAAAGCTGGAGAAAGTCCTATTGGCAGTTCAGGGATTCCTCCCAGCGTTGATGGTTCTCATGATTATAAGCACAGGGCTTCACGTCACGTGTTGAGTTTTGAAACAGAGAAAGAGAAGACCAAAAACTCAAGGCTTCACCACGTCACCAGCTGCCAGTCGAGGAGGCCGTTCTCGACTATGTACTCCCATCTATCTCTGCATTCAAGCTTCAGGTTCTCTATATACTTCAAGTCCTGCGTGGCTGAAAATTTCTTTATGGCCTTGCCGATGACTCTGTCGTAGTCTGTGAGGCAGTTGTGGGGTCCGCGCTTCGAGCCTGCTCCCACGGGATCGCTCAGGATTCTCTTGTCGGGAAACTTCCTCTTCGCCCAGATGAGAACCTCGACCGCGCTCCAGAGCCACGGCGGGCGGTATTCCTTCTTCTCCCAGAGCCTCTCGTAGAGCGTCCCCTTCTGGATGTCGGTTATGTTGATGGAGAACGTGTCCGTGTACGGCTCCGCTTTGACTATGCTCTCCTTGGCGTCTTCAATCCCGTCGCGCTCGGAGAGGAAGATTGGCTTGAGTAGAAGGTAAGTCTTGACCTTGGCGCCGGCCTTGTGTGTTATCTCAGCTGCCCTCACAAAGTCGGCAAAGGTGTTCCCTTTGTTTATGGAAACGTCAGCCACGTCGTCGTTGGCCGTCTCAAGACCGATGGCAACTTCAAAATGTTTATCCGGAACTATCTCGGCAAGCTCTTTAACGGCTTCATACCTGACAAGCTCGCTCCTGCTCTCGATTACGATCTCCTTGACGTTATCCATCTCTGCAAGGATTTCGAAGATCCTCCTCCTCGTCTCCGGCTTGAGCTCGCCGTTGTCGAGGAAGGAACCGGAGGTGAACATCCTCACCGCGAAGGGCCCTTTCCTGCCCTCGATTTTCTTGAGGGCTTCCCTAACGTAGTCGACTATCGCCTCCTGGCTCCACCTAACCCGGGGGGCGGCCGTCGGGTAGGCGCACATGTAGCAGGCCTCGTTTATCCTGAAGCGGTAGCATCCGATAGTGGGGAGTATGATGAACAGCGCCGTTCCCGGTTCCCCGGCGACGTTGTCCTCGCTCGTCCAGTAGGTCATCCTCTCACCGGAACCCGCTGGGAGTTAGGGTTTTTAAAGGTGAGGTAGAGTTCCCATCATGCACCGCATACTCATAACGAACGACGACGGAATCTACTCAAAGGGCATCAGGGCGGCGGTTGAGGCCGTCCGGGACCTCGGCGACGTCTACGTCGTCGCGCCACTCTTCCAGAGGAGCGCCAGCGGGCGGGCCATGACCCTCCACCGACCGCTCAGGGCGAAGCTCGTCAACGTTCCCGGAGCTAAGGTCGCCTACGGCCTCGACGGGACGCCTACCGACTGCGTTATCTTCGCCCTCGCCCGTTTCACCGACTTCGACCTCGTCATAAGCGGCATCAACCTCGGCGAGAACCTCAGCACCGAGATAACCGTCTCTGGCACCGCGTCGGCCGCGATAGAGGCCGCGACCCACGGTATCCCCGGGATAGCGATAAGCCTCGAGGTCGACTGGAAGAAGACCCTCGGCGAGGGCGACGGCGTGGACTTCTCGGTCGCGTCGCATTTTCTGCGAAGAATGGCCCGGGCTGTCCTCGAGAGGGGCCTTCCGGAGGGCGTTGACGTGCTCAACGTGAACGTTCCAATGGACGCCACGCCCGAGACTAAAATAGAGGTGACGAGGCTCGCGAGGCGGCGGTACCGCCCGACCGTGGAGGAGCGCATAGACCCGAGGGGGCACCCCTACTACTGGGTGGTGGGGAAGAGGTGCGAGGAATTCGAGCCAGGGACGGATGCCTACGCGTTGAAGGTCGAGCGGAAGGTGAGCGTAACGCCGGTTAACATAGACATGACGGCTAAGGTGGATTTCGGGGAGGTTGCAGAGATCCTTAGATGACTGGAAGGCGGGACGTTATCTATCCTTTGAGATGAGACAGAGAACGAACCTTTGCGAGGACGATTCGACTTGAAAAGGGTAAAATAGGGGTTTACCCGGCGGTTCCTCCGATGCCGCGGATGAATTACCCTTCCCCGAAGATCCTGTCGGCGAACCACCTCTCGTCGAAGGGCCTCAGATCGTCATAGCCCTGGCCGACGCCGACGAAGAGTATGGGCGCGCCTATGGCGTGGCTTATGCTCAGCGCCGCCCCGCCCCTCGCGTCCGCGTCCAGCTTCGTCAGTACAACGCCGTCTATTCTAACGGCCTCGTTGAACTGCTTCGCCTGCTCGACGACGGAGTTTCCTGCGAGGCTGTCGCCGACGAAGATGACGAGGTCGGGCTTCGTAACCCTGACTATCTTCCTCATCTCGTCCATCAGGTTCCTGTTCAGCTCGTTCCTCCCGGCCGTGTCTATGAGGACGACGTCGAGGTTCCTTGCCTTCGCGTGCTGGATGGCGTCGTAGGCAACGGCGGCTGGATCCGCACCGTAGGAGTGCTTGATGACCTTAACCCCGACGCGCCTCGCGTGCTCCTCGACCTGCTCTATCGCCCCGGCCCTGAAGGTGTCGCTCGCCGCTATGACAACCCCCAGACCGTTCTTCCTGAGCCAGTGCGCGAGCTTGGCTATCGTGGTGGTCTTTCCCGAGCCGTTGAAGCCCACGAAGGCTATGACGAAGGGCTTCTCCTCCTTCGATCTTATCATCTCGAGGAGGTCTATCCTTCTCCCGGGCGTCATAACCTCGAGGACGGCCTCGCGAACCGCTTTCTCCACCAGCTCCCTCTTGTTCGTTCCAATCTTGACCTTCTGGCCGACGAGCTTCTCCTTTATCCGCTCCTTGAGCTCCTCCACCGTCTCGAGGGCGACGTCCGCCTCGAGGAGTTCAATCTCAAGGTCCCAGAGCGCGTTCTCCACGTCCTTCTCGCTTATCTCCGTCTGCGAGACCTTCTCCACGAATGAGCCTAACTTCTCCCTGAGTTTCCCGAGCATCTTCACCACCGTATTGGCGAGGGATCAGCGGTATATAACCGTTGTGAACACGGTTACCACGCATGCCCACATAGATGACCGGGACAGTCATCAGTACCTCCGGATGTACGTTTTGCTCTCAACTATCTTTCCGTCCTCCAGCCTCGCCACGTCCACCCTCTCGAAGCCAACCGTTTCCCTTTTGTACGCAATTAAATAATCGATGAATTCCCTTATTCCATAGCGAGTTATGGAGTCCCTCACGTACTTGTGCTCGTAGAGCAGAACGAGCTTGTCCCCGTGGGAGGCGAGCCACTTCTTTAGCTCCTCCTTTTCTGCCTTCGAACGGGAGAGGGGGTTGACTATAAGGTAAACGTCAAAATCGTCGCTCTCAAAGGGCGGGCCTATGTAGACATCACCCTCAACCTGGAACGGCAGGTATTCGGCGAGTATCCGTCTTCCTTCCCTTCCCCATGCGTTCAGGTATATCCTCGCGATCCTCTTCCCGTTACCCGTAATCAGGACTGCCCCCGAGGTTAATTCGGCTATTTCCTTCAGCATGTTCATCATGAAAAACTTTTACACGCAGGTTAAAATCTTTTCCAGTATTTTCGATTAGAGGAACACCGCAAAGTATATATTCCGTTTCAATATAGACCCGCTGAACCACCGAGGTGATCTCAGATGAAGAAGTTGTTAAGCCTTTTTTTAATCGGCCTCTTAGCCTTAAGCGTCGTGGCCAGCGGCTGCATAAGCGGTGGAGAGGAGACCTCCACCAATACCAAGGGTAAGATCGCCATCGTTTACGACGTCGGCGGAAGGGGTGACCTGAGCTTCAACGATATGGCCTACCTCGGCGCATCAAAGGCCGCCAAGGACTTCAACCTCCAGCTCGTGGAGCTCCAGAGCAACACGGAGGACGACTACACCAAGAACCTCGAGACCCTGGCCCAGCAGGGGGACTACCTCGTTATAATCGCCGTTGGTTTCATGATGACCGACGCGGTCAAGAAGGTCGCCGCCGAGTACCCGAACCAGAAATTCGCCATCATCGACGGTTTTGACCCGGACATGCCCAAGAACGTCATGATGATCCTCTTCAAGGAGAACGAGGGTTCAGCCCTTGCGGGTGCACTCGCCGCGCTCATCGCCGCCAACAGCGGCAAGGACAAGGTCGGAATCGTCCTTGGAATGGAGATACCCGTCCTCTACAAGTTCGAGGGCGGTTACCGCTTCGGCGTTAAGTGGGCCGAGGACTACTACAAGCAGAAGACCGGAAAGGACGTCAGCATAGACGTTCTCTACCAGTACACCGGAACCTTCAACGACCCGGCCAAGGGTTACCAGGCCGCCAAGGCCCAGCTCGACCAGGGAGCGTGGGTGATCTACCAGGTGGCCGGTGGAACCGGTGTCGGGGTCTTCAACGCCGTGGACGAGTACCTCAGCTCCCACAAGCAGAAGATGGGCCCGCCCTTCGCCATAGGCGTTGACTCCGCCCAGGACTGGATTAAGCCCGGAGCGATAATCGCCAGCATGATGAAGCGCGTTGACGTCGGTGTCTACACCGCGGTCAAGGACGCCGTTGAAGGCAACTTCGAGGGCGGTGTCCTGGAGCTCGGTCTCAAGGAGGGCGGTGTTGGACTCAGCACGGTCGACGACGTTATGGCCATGTTCAACTCGCTCCCGGAGGACACCCAGAAGCAGAAGCTCAAAGAGCTTGGGTTCAACAGCAAGGACGAGCTTAAGCAGTACCTCGAGAACACCAGGAAGCAGGTTCCCGATTGGATATGGACGGCCGTTGACGACCTCAAGGGCAAGATAATCAACGGTGAAATCAATGTCCCGAAGGCCTTCAACAAGGACGAGATTACGGCCATCAGGAACGCCAAGACCTGGCAGGAAATGATGAAGCTTGGCGAGTGATTCTTTTACCTTTTCCCGACTTTTGGCATTTTTTCTTACACTTCAGGGGGTGCTCACATGGAGGAGACTCCGATACTGGAGATGAAGGGCATCGTAAAGGTTTATCCAGATGGAACAAGGGCGCTCAGGGGTGTTGACCTGACCGTTTATAAAGGTGAGATCCTCGGCCTCCTCGGCGAGAACGGTGCCGGGAAGACGACCCTCATGAAGATCCTCTTCGGGATGCTCCACCCCACCGCGGGTAAAATCTACGTCCGCGGCAAGGAGACCCGCTTTAAGAGCCCCGCCGATGCCCTCGCGAACGGCATCGGTATGGTTCATCAACACTTCACGCTCGTTGAGGTTTTTGACGCCCTCCACAACATAATCCTTGGGATGGAGGGCAGTGGTCTGTTCTCGAAGATAGACGTCGAAACCGCCCGTAAGAAGCTCCAGAAGTTGATGGAGGATCTGAACTTCAAGGTCCCCCTCGATGTTCCCGTTGAGGAACTGCCCGTTGGCGTCCAGCAGAGGATAGAGATACTCAAGATGCTCTTCAGGGACGTCGATGTGCTCATACTCGACGAGCCAACCGCCGTTCTCACACCGATAGAGGTGGAGGAACTGTTTGCCGTCCTTAAGAAACTCAAGGCCGAGGGCAAGACGATAATCTTCATCAGCCACAAGCTCAACGAGGTCATGGAGCTGACGGACAGGGTTACCGTTATCCGGAAGGGGGAGGTTATAGGAACCGTCAAGACGAGCGAGGCGACGCCCCAGCTCCTCGCGAGGATGATGGTCGGCAGGGACGTCGTTCTGCGGATTCAGAAGCCGCCGGCGAAAGCTGGAGAGCCCATACTCGAGGTGAAGAACCTGTGGGTCAGGGGCGACCGCGGTGAGGACGCGGTTAAGGGGCTCAACTTCCAGGTGAGAGCCGGCGAGATATTTGGAATAGCCGGCGTCGAGGGCAACGGGCAGACGGAGCTTATCGAGGCCATCACGGGACTCAGAAAGCCCGAAAAGGGTGAGGTGATCCTGAACGGTCGGAATATAACAGGCAGGCCTCCGAGGGAGCTCTACGACGCCGGGATGGCCCACATCCCGGAGGACAGGACACACATGGGTTTGATCCTTGACATGACCGTTACGGAGAACGCCATCCTCGGTCTGCAGTGGCGGGAGGAGTTCCAGCGCTGGAAGGGAACCATAGACTGGGGCAAGGCAAAGGAACACACGAGGAAGCTCATAGAGCAGTTCGAGATATCCGCCCCGGGGGTTGACGCCCCGGTTAAGAGCCTCAGCGGAGGGAACCAGCAGAAGCTCATAGTTGCCCGGGAGGTCAGCAAACAGCCCATTTTGATAATAGCGGCACAGCCAACGCGCGGTGTCGATGTCGCCTCAACAGAGTACATCCGGAACTACCTGATAAGGCTGAGAACCGAAGGGAAGGCCGTCCTCCTCGTCTCGGCGGACCTCGATGAGGTTATCCAGCTCAGCGACAGGATGGGAGTAATTTACGAGGGTGAGTTCATGGGCGTTGTCAGGCCCGAGGAGGTCAACACCGAGGAGATAGGGATGATGATGGGAGGGATACGTTATGAAGAGCTCAAAAAGTGACGCACTCAGGCTCCTCAACTTCAAGGCCTTCATCGAGAGCATCATAGCGATCCTCGTGGGCTTCCTGATCGGTGCCGTGGTGCTCATAGTCTTTGGCTACAATCCGGTGGACACCTATTACTGGCTCTTTAAGGGTGCCCTTGGCTCCACCAGTGGTATAGCCGCCACACTGGCGTATTCGACCCCGATAATGCTGACAGCGCTCACCTTCGCGATAAGCGCCAGAACCGGAATCTTCAACATCGGTGCGGAGGGTTCCTTCTACTTCGGAGCGATAGCGGCGGTCATCTTCACCAACGTCTGGGGGAACATGTGGTTCGGCCTCGCCATGGGCATGCTCCTCGGTGCCCTCTGGGCCCTTCCGGCGGCATTCCTAAAGGTCTACCGCGGCGTCCACGAGGTCATCTCCACCATCATGCTCAACTGGATCGCATTCTTCTTCGTCCTCTGGCTCGTCGTCGGCCCCTACGCCAATCCCAACGACCCCAACAAAACCATAAGGATTCCCCAGAGTGCCAGGCTCCCGCTCATAGGGAACACCGACCTCTCAATAGCGGCTCCAATCGCCATAATCGTGGCAATCCTGGTGTATTACCTCCTGTGGCATACCACCTTCGGTTTCGGCATGAGGGCGAGCGGCCTCAACCAAAAGGCGGCCAGGTACGGCGGGGTCAACCCCAAGAGTGCGATAATCTGGTCCTTCATAATAGGCGGAATCACGAGCGGCCTCGGTGGGGCGATGAAGGTCATGGGAGAACCCCCAACGTACGCCATAAGCCAGGGGATGGCCAACATCTACGGCCTGGGCTTCGACGGGATAGGGGTATCCCTGGTCGGCAGGAACCACCCCCTTGGAATAATACTCTCCGCCATGTTCTTTGGGATGCTCCGCGCAGGAACCCCCCTGATGCAGGCCGGTGCACGGGTGCCCCTCGAGATAATAAAGGTCATACAGGGCATCATCGTCATCACCGTGGCCATCCCGGGACTCTACGACCTCATCAAAAAGAGCATTGAGGGGAGGGAGGCATGATGGATTTCGGGTCTGTGGTTTCGATCCTGATAAACTCCCTCATGGCCATGGTGCCCATAGTGCTCACGAGCGTTGGCGCCGTGTGGAGCGAGAGGGCCGGTGTGGTAAGCATCGGCTACGAGGGCGTGCTCCTCATGAGCGCATTCTTCGGCGCCATAGTCGCCGAGATCACGGGGCACGCGACGATGGGTCTCATCGGGGGCATGGTCACGGGAATCGTTCTGGGAATGCTCCACGGGGTCCTCACGGTGTACCTCAAGGGCGACCACGTCATCCCGGGTATAGGGATTAATCTGCTTGCCCTCGGCGTTGTTCCGTTCGGTTTGATCGCCTACTGGGGAACGGCCGGTCAGCACCAGGTGGCGGTTACGCTCTGGAGCCTGGAGACCCAGTACGGCAGGTTGAGCCCCATGGTGCTGGTAACCATCATCGTGGCCCTCGTCACGTGGTGGGTGCTCTTCAGGACCCCCCTCGGCCTCCGCGTCAGGGCCGTCGGCGAGAACCCCGAGGCGGCGGATGCGCTCGGCATAAACGTCGAGAAGTACAGGTTCTGGTCGACCGTCTACGGACATGCTTTAGCGGGCCTCGGTGGAGCGTACATGAGCGTCGCCTGGCTCGGGGTGGTCCAGAAAACCATGTCCGCGGGCAGGGGGTTCATCGCCCTGGCCAACATGGTGTTCAGCGGCTGGAACCCGCTCGTGGCCCTTATCGGCGGCTGGCTCTTCGGCTTCTTCGACGCACTGGCCGCGTGGCTGGCACCCTTCCACCTGATACCCGGGCAGTTCATACTGATGCTGCCGTACGTAATGACCCTCATCATCGTGGCGGGGATCATAGGCAAGGCCAGGCCGCCGAAGTGGGACGGAAGGCCGTACAAGAGGGAGTGATTCCTTCCATTTATATTTTCTCGAGCTCTTTTGAGATGTCCACATTGAAAAACGCTCTTTCGGGTGGAAGAGGGCAGAAAATAAAAACGGGGCGGGCGGTCACCTCTTCAGTATAACCCCGAGGGCCGTCCCGAGCACGATGCCCGTCACGAGGGAGAGCATCACGTACTCCGTCACGTCGCTTTTTTGAGCGGGTGTTTTCAGGGGCGTTTTCCCGCCGAGGGCGTTCACAACGGCGGCGCTGTTCCTTATCAGGACTTCCGTGTACGGAACGTCCTTCCAGAACACCGTGATCTCTGCCGTCGGTTTTCCGCTCTTCAGCGCGAGCTCTTTGGCCGCGTCCTTCAGCTGGTCCGGGCTGTTCGCACCATAAACTATCAGGTCGACTCTCTTCGCGGTCGGAACAAGGTCGTCCACCCCTATCGCCGGAACCTCCTCCTCGGGCTTTATCGAGGCCACCGCTTTAACGCCGAGCCACTCGATGGCGTACTCGTCCGGCGGCATCTGGATGACGGCGGTGTGGTTCGTCCCGATAAGGGCCCTGTACGCCTCCACGATGGTCTTCACCCTTACCTCGAAGTTCCCGTATTCCTCCGCGTACGTCTCGGAGTTGGCCGGATCCGTTTTCTCCAGCGCCACCCCCGTGGCCTTCGCAATGGCGAGAGCGTTGTACGGGTCGAGCCAGACGCCGTGCGGGTTGTCCTTGTTTTGGTACCAGCGCTCCTGAAGGTATCTGAACCCCTCGCGTTTGTAGTCGTCTATGAAGAGTGCCTCCGCGGTTATCGTGCCCTCCTCTCTCAGTTCCTTTATCCTCTTCTCGACCGGCAGATGACCACCGGTTGTCACTATCACGTCCGCCTTCCGAAGGAGCTCTATCTGGCTCGCCGTTAGCTGGTACTCATGGGGGTCCGCCCCGAGCGGGATTATGTAAACCACGTTCACGGAGTCGCCGAAGGCGTCCTGAACTATCGAAGCCAAGGGCGCTATGCTGGCCACGACGAGGGGCTTTTCCGGAGAGCCAAGGGAGAACGGCATCAACAGGCCCGTGAACAGGATAGCAAGCGCAATCACCGCCCCCGTTTTCCTCCTCATTTTAGGTCACCCAAATTCTCTCCCGTGTTGGACTTAAAAAACCCACGAATGCCAGCGGAAACTTTAAAACGTTCCGTTCATTAATACCACCGGTGGATTTTATGAGACGACTTGGAGTTTTAATAATCCTGGCGCTCCTGATAACGGCCCTCTCTCCGGGGGTCACCGGCACCAACGTGACGGGGAAAGTCAGCGTTGAGATAAACCCCAACTCCGAGCTCTTAAGCATCGTCTACTACCTCGCCTTCGGAAGGAACGACCCGTTCATTATCGAGAGAGGCGGCTATCTCGATGACGTTGACCGGTACTTTGGCCCATACAGGAACCATCCGGCTGTCGGCATGCTCAGGGATTACCTGGGGAACTCAGAGAGCGTATCCGAGAGGGACATGAGGCTGTACTACCTCGAGGACGAGCTCCTGCTCTGCACAAAGCCCCCGGAGCTTAACCCCGGGGAAAACATCGGGGACAGGTGGACCCTCGACTTCATCCGGGCGTTAAGGGACTTCGCGGAGAGGAGCCACTTCATGGAGTTCTACGAAAGCCACAGGGGTTACTACGACGAGGACCTGAGGATATACGAGGGTGCGCTCTCACTCCTGCCCCCTGATGAGTTCATGGGGCCTTACCTGGATCTCTCCAACGTGCGCTTCGAGTTCAAGCACCCCTTCCTCGTCGCCGTACACGGCCACAGCTTCAACCCGGTTAAGGACGGCGTCCAGGTATACGGCGCGGGTGGGATGGTACCGCTCGTGAGGCGCGACGCCCAGAGAACCCTGTGGAGCTACAGAACCGCGAGGGACACGATGTTCGGCCTGCCCCTCAACAGGGATTACCTGAACAACACGGGTCTCGACAGGTTGATATACCTGAGCTTCGTCTACCACGAGCTCGGCCACGACGTGACCGTCCCCGCCCTCGATTCCTCCGAGAAAACGCACTCCCTGCGGTACCTCGAGGACACCATCGAGGGGCACATGCCCTATCTCGCGAGGTACGACTTACACTTCTGGTGGGACGACATGATGATATACGAGGGGTTCGCGGACGGCTGGGCGGACTTTGCCCTCTCCAACGTTGACCCGGACTACGTTTCCCTATCGCTCTGGCTGCAGAGGGGCTGGGGCGAGTTCTGGATGGGAGACATGGTGGAGCTTTACTGGAAGTACGCGGGGATGAGCAGGGAGAACGGCGTTCCAATCGGTGATTACGTCGGCGATATGCTGGACGACCTCTCAAGTAGGATTCCCCCCGAGAAGGCGGAGACCCTCTTCCAGGAGAGGGTGCCGATAACGCCACTGATGGCCTTCGATAGGGGGGCCGTCACCGGAAAGGTGGTGGTCGTTTACGGAACGCGGAACCCGGACCCGACGGGGACGGAACGCGACAGGGAGACCGCCGAGCTCATAGCCGACAACCTGAGAGCCTTCTACTCGGACTGGGACGGAAACGTGGAGATAACCGTCAAGGCCGACGTCAACCTGACGGAGGAGGAGTTTAGGGAGAACCTCGTTCTCGTTGGCGGCCCCTACTCGAACGCCGTCGTCGATGAGCTGGACGAGGAGTTCCCGCTGAGGTTCGTTCCGGTCGGGGGGAGCCACTGGGTTCTGGAGAAGAACGCCAACTGGAGCATCCAGTCCTACCTCCTGACGGCGGACGAGGCCGATCCTGTGAAAACGGGAGAACTCGGAAACGTCACGGGGGAGGCGGTGGTGATGGCCGTCCGGAACCTGAACGACCCGGAGAACTACATCGTCTGGGTGGCCGGCGAGGACAGGGATCTGACGGCCCTCTTCCAGAATCCGACGTACTACCTCTCGAGCTACGAGGTATGGAGTGAAAAAGGAATCGAGATGGCCTTCTACGTTCAGCCGCTCGCTTCTTCCTGAGGGTTTTTCTCTTCTTCCCTTCCGTGTCCGTCGCTCCTGATGTGGGGCTTGCCGATGGCTATCGTGAAGCCCTTGAAGCTGTCGTCCTTCCTGTTGAACTCTATCGCCAGCGGGAGGCCGTTGTCCTCGTTGAAGACTATGCGCACTATCCTCGCCCTCGGGTGGTCGTTCAGGTAGTTCTCCTTCAGGCCGTCGTAGTCCTCAAGAACGCCGTCTATGCTCTCGCTGTGCATGTCGTAGATCTCCCGCGCGTAGACGCTGTGGTTCCTGATCTCCTCGAGCTTCTCCTTCCGGTCCAAGGTATCACTCCCCGGGCCTCAGGCCCTACGCCAGGCACCCTCCCGGAACTTAAAAACCTTTCTTCTCTCGGCCATCTGGAGGGCCTCCTCGAGCTTCCCCTTAGGAACCTCGATCCCGTGGAGCTCCTTGAGGAGGTCGATTATCTCGTCGGCGGTCAGGGCCTCCTTCTCCTCGAAGAGGTTGTTGGTCAGGTTTATGATGTCCTCAACGAAGTTCCAGGGGAAGACTATCCAGGTCCAGTCGATCTCCTCGCCGTAGTAGTCGGGCCTGAAGCGCGAGCCCTTTATGGTGAGGAGCGTCGCGACCCTTATCTCCGCCGGTTTCTGCCCTTCCACGTAGTTCCTGGCCAGGGTGAGGCTCTCGCCGGTGTCGCTGATGTCGTCCACTATCAAAACCCTCTTCCCGCCGAGGTCGTAGTTGCTGCCGTACTTGAGCTTCGCCTTCCCGTCGGGCGTGGCCGTCACTCCCCAGTGCTCGACCTTCAGGCTGACGAGGTCCTTTACCCCGAGGTAGTCGCAGTAGAGCCTCGCCGGAACCCAACCGCCCCTCGCGAGGCCCACTACGACGTCCGGCCTCCAGCCGTCCTCCAGAACCTTCCATGCGCCTTCCTTCGCCCACCTTTCTATGTCGTCCCAAGAAGCGAGGTAAACCGGAAACTTCTTCATTGGATTTCCCTTAACGGAGCAAAGGGAAGGTCATATTTAAGCGTTGCGCCCGTAGCTTTGACAAAAATACGGCAAAAAGGGCGAGGGATCAGACCCTGACCCTCTTCCACACCGTGCCCTCGGGCGTGTCCTCGAGCTGGACGCCGAGCTCCCTCAGTCTGGCCCTTATCTCGTCCGCCAGGGCGAAGTTCCTCTCCTTCCTGAGTTTAGCGCGCACGTCCACGAGGAGCCCTATCAAAGCTTCCTCGTCTCCTGCCTTCCGCTCCCTGAAGTAGTCCTCGAAGAGCCCGAAGACCTCGCTGATGGTTTTGAAGAACTCAAGGGCCTTGCGGAGGACGCTCTCCTTCGGCCTCTCAACTTCCCTTATGTACCTGTTCACGGCGCCGCTGACCTCGAAGACGGCCTTTAACGCCTCGGCCGTGTTGAAGTCGTCGTCCATCGCCGCGTAGAACTTCTCCCTCGCGTCTCTGATGGCCTCGTAGGCCTCGAACTCCTCCTTCCCCCACCTGAAGGATACCTCGGCCTTCTCCATGGCCACGCGGATGTTCTCGAGGGTGTTGTAGAGCCTCTCGAGGTTGTTCTTCGCGTGCTCCATCCCCTCCTCCGTGTAGTCGAGGGGCGAGCGGTAGTGCCTCTGGAGGACGAAGAGCCTGATGACCTCCGGGTCGTAGCGCTCGAGCATCTCCCTTATCGTCACGAAGTTGCCGAGGCTCTTGCTCATCTTCTCCCCGTTCACCATCAGGAAGCCCGTGTGGAGCCAGTAGTTCACCCAGCGGTGCCCGGTGCACGCCTCGGTCTGGGCTATCTCGTTCTCGTGGTGCGGGAAGATCAAATCGTTACCGCCTCCGTGGATGTCGAAGCTCTCGCCGAGGTACTTGGTGCTCATCGTGGAGCACTCTATGTGCCAGCCCGGCCTTCCCTCACCCCACGGGCTCTCCCACTTCGGTTCCCCGGGCTTGGCCTTCTTCCACAGCGCGAAGTCCTCCGGGTTCCTCTTTCCCTCTCCGGGCTCGACCCTCGCCCCCTTCCTTAGCTCCTCGAGCTTCACCCCGCTGAGCTTTCCGTAGTCCCTGAACTTCGCGACCTCGAAGTAAACGCCGTCGCTCCCCTCGTAGGCGTAGCCCCTCTCCTCAAGCTTCCTCACGAAGTCTATGATATCCTCGATGTGCTCCGTAACGCGCGGGTAGATGTCGGCCGGCTTGACCTTTAAGGCACTCATGTCCTCGAGGAAGTAGCGAAGGAACCTCTCGGCGAGCTCCTTCGGGTCCTCCCCCGTCTCCCTCGCCCGTCTGATGATCTTGTCGTCTATGTCGGTGAAGTTCATCACCATTAAAACGGTGTAACCGCGGTGCTCGAGGTACCGCCGGATGACGTCGAAGGCGATGTAAGTCCTGGCGTGGCCGAGGTGGGTGTAATCGTAAACCGTCGGGCCGCACACGTACATCCTGACCTCGCCTTCCCTTATGGGCCTGAACTCCTCCTTCTCCCTGGTTAGTGTGTTGTAGACTCTTATGGCCATCCTCTCACCACCGTCCCAGATTGTCCCCGGCGTTTTATTAGGTTTTAGGTTCCGCAAAAGCTTAAAAACCGACCCCCGCAATCGGGGTTAGAGCACGAAAGGGAGGTTACGATGATGAAGGTTCAGAAGGGAGACGTCATAAAGCTTCACTACACCGGAAGGGTCAAGGAGACCGGTGAGGTGTTCGACACGACCTTCGAGGAAGTTGCCAAGGAAGCCGGCATCTACTCCGAGAAGGGTGTTTACGGCCCGGTTCCGATAGCCGTTGGAGCGGGCCACGTCCTTAAGGGCCTCGACGAGAGGCTCGAGGGCCTCGAGGTCGGGAAGAAGTACACGCTCGAGATCCCGCCCGAGAAGGGCTTCGGCAGGCGCGATCCAAAGCTCATAAAGACCTTCACCCTCGGCCAGTTCAGGAGGCAGGGCATCTACCCCCTCCCAGGAATGCCCGTTGAGATTGAGACCGAGAGCGGAAGGAAGCTCAAGGGCAAGGTAATGACCGTCAGCGGGGGCCGCGTGAGGGTCGACTTCAACCACCCCTACGCCGGAAAGCACCTGATCTACGAGGTCGAGGTAATAGAGAAGATCGAGGACCCAATCGAGAGGGTCAAGGCTCTCATCGAGCTCCGCATGCCCAGGGTCGATACAGAAAAGGTGGTCATCGAGGTCGGCGAGAAGGACGTCACCGTTGACCTCTCCCAGCTCGTCGATGAGGTCGACAGGAACACCCTCGTCCTCGGCGAGATACTCCTCGAGAGCGACCTCAAGTTCATAGGCTACGAGGAGGTCACCTTCAAGCCGGGCGTCGAGGAGCTCCTCAAACCGCCCGAAGAAGGCAAGCCCGAGGAAGGGGAGAAGAAGGAGGTCGTCGAGCTCGAGGAGGAGGTCAGCGAGCCGCTCGTTGAGGAGGCGGAAGGGGCCGAGGAAAAGACGGAAGGGGCCAAAGGGGAAGCAGAAGAGATGGAGGAAACCCCCGCGGAGAAAAACGATGAACCGGAGGAATCGGAGGCCGAAGGAACAGAGGAGGGGCCCGAGAAAAAGCCAAAGAGGAGCACCAAGGGCAGGAAGACCAGAAGGGCGACCACCAGAAAGAGCAATACCAAGAAGAAGGCGAAAGCCGCGGAAGAGGCCGGGGGAACTGAAGGGCAGGACGGGGAGTGAAAACCTTTTATTTCCTCCCCCTCAACCCGTATCCATGAGGCTCCGGAAAAACCCCTGGGTTCTCTACTCTTCACTGCTCCCCTTCATCCTCCTCGTCCGCCGTAGCGGCGGGGACATCTTCAGGTGGGCCGGTTACAACCTCCTCTTCTACCTCGTCTTACCCTTCCTCCTCGCGCTGCTGCTCGGCTTCAAACCCCGGGAACTCGGGATGAAGGTCGGGAAACGCGGGGGTTACAGGTGGGCGCTGGTGCTGTTCCTGCTGACGGTCCCCCTGAGCCTCTACGGGACGAGAATTCCGTCCATGAAGAACTACTACCCGATATTCGGCTATTCAGGCTGGGGCGACTTCCTCCTCAAGGAGCTCGCGATGGGAGTGATAATGCTCTCAAACGAGGCGTTTTACAGGGGCTTCATGCTCTTCCCCCTCGCGGAGAGAAACGAGTGGCTCGGGATAATCGCCCACGATGTCCCCTACGCCCTCGCCCATATCGGCAAGCCCTGGGTGGAGGTTCCGTACTCATTTATAGCGGGGATAGTCTTCGCCAAGCTCGACATGGAGAGCGAGAGCTTCCTCCCGAGTTTCCTGCTCCACTGGTTCGGGTCGGCCCTCTTCGATCTGCTCTGTGTCATCCTGTAGAACCCGGGTATGATCAAGTGAAAGGATAGAAGAAGAGCCAGATGGCCTCCTAAGCACCCAGGAGTATCCTGATCTTTCCAAGAACCTCCGCCGGGTTCTTCCCGAACACGAGGACCATCGGCTCCTTGCCCCAGTCGCCGAGGTGATATATCAAGTCGGGCCTCTTCCCGCTCTTCCGTACGGCCGTCTCTATCCCCCACGGAATCGTCCCGCCCTCTTTGGCCTTGACTTCCTCCGGCTCTTCGCGCCTGTCGTAGGAGGAGACCGTGAGACCCCCTTTCTCCGCCCTCTCGATGAGTTCACTCGAGTAGCGGAGGTTGATGACCGCCCTCACCTCCGGGTAGAACTCGCGGAACTTGAGGAGGGCCCTTCTCAGGTGGTCGGATGCGCCGGGTTCGACCGGGCCCACGGGCTTTACGGTCTTCCCGTAGCGCACCACCCTCCCCTTCACGGCGAAGACCTCCCCGTGGGGGGTGGAGTGGGCGAAGTTCGTCCCCACCTCAGGGATATAAGGGTTCAGCAACTCACCCATCTCCACGAGCCCCTCAACCGCCTTTTTGAGTTCCCGGTAGGCTCTCCAGCGTTCGGCGTCGACCTCAAGCGGTGCGAGGGGGTTGACACACCTCCCCTCCGCAGAGGAGAACCCTATCGCGGTTTCGACGAAACGCTTCGCCCCTCTCACGGCCTCCGGGAGCTCCATTCCCCGGGCGAGGAGAGATGCAAGGGCCGAGGAGAAGGCACAACCCGTCCCGTGGGTGAATCCGTTAACCTTCTCGCCCCGGAACTCGTAAAACTCCCCTTCCCAGTAGAGGACGTCCGTGAGGTCGAGGTGTCCGCCCTTGACGACGGCCGCCCTGGCTTCGAACTCCTCGACGAGGGTTCTCGCGGCCTCCCTCATGTCCCCAACGCCCGATATCTTAACCCCCGTGAGCCTTTCAGCCTCGGGGACGTTCGGCGTGACCACTGAACCCGGGATCAGCGACTCCTTCAGCGCCTCGATTCCCTCAGGATTTATCAGGGGATGGCCCGTCGAGGAGGCAAGGACGGGGTCGACCACCCTCAAAAAGGGCCTCGTCTCCCCTGCAACGGTTCTCACGACCTCTTCGTTGCCGAGCATCCCAACCTTAACCGCCCCGATCTCGAAGGAGTCCCCCACGGCCCTTATCTCCTCGCGGACGACTTCCGGGGGAAGAACGTGGTAGCCCCCGACCCCTCCCGGGTTCTGGTAGGTCACGGCGGAGACAACGGGGAGGGGATGGAGGCCGAGGGCCGAAACGGTCCTCACATCCGTCGCTATCCCGGCCCCGCCGCCAGTATCGAGGCCGGCTATTATCAGGACGGCCACGGCTCACACCCCGAGCCTCTCGAGAATATCCAAGGCCGCCTTCCTCCCGCTCAGGAACATTCCTCCGAAGATAGGTCCCATCCTCGGTGCGCCCGCAACCGCGTTGGCCGCCATTCCGGTGACGTAGAGCCCCGGGAAGACCTCTTTTGTGTGCTCCACCGTGAGCCTCTCGCCCATCTCGGCCCACATCGGCCCTTCCCCCGGAAGTTCCTCTATCAGCCCCCTTTTCAGCAGGTGTCCGGTTATCTGGGCGCCGTGACCCGTTGAGTCGATCACGAACTCAGCCTCCACCGTGAGCGGGTCAACGTGAAGACCTGTCATCTTCACGGGCGTCCAGTTCACGACCACCCCGGCAACGCGGCCGTCCTTGACCACGAGGTCCTCGACCTCTACCATGTTGAAGACCTTCACCCCGGCCTTCACCGTTTTGCTGGCCATGGTCGTGGCGACCTCAATCGCGTCGGCCACGTAGAGGCCCGGTTTGAACTCTTCGTAGTCCACTCCAAACTCGTCGAGTATTTCCCGGGCGCTCTCCTCGACCACTATCCTGTTGAACCCCATTGCACCGCCCCAGATTCCGCCGCCGACGCTGAGCTTCTTCTCGAAGATGGCGACCTTAGCCCCGCCCCTTGCGAGGTAGTAGGCCGCGACCATGCCCGACGGGCCCGCGCCCACAACCGCGACGTCGAGCTTGAGGCTGTCAAGAATATCCTTCGTGTAGGCCTCGATTATCGCCCTGCTTACCTCAACGTCCTTCAGCATCCCCACCACCCCAAAGTTTATAAGTCGCGTTCAAAACTTAGTTTTGAGATTTAAAAACTTTATTATGGTGGTGTGGATGACCCAGCTCGAGGATGCCAGGCGTGGAACCGTTACCGAAGAGATGAGGTTTGTAGCGGAGCGCGAGGGGATAAGCGCCGAGAAGCTCAGGAGGAGCGTCGCCAGGGGGCGCACGGTGATATTCCGCAACGTGAGGCACGACTGGGTGAAGCCTGTAGCCGTCGGTGAGACCGTCCGCGTAAAGGTCAACGCCAACGTGGGGACGTCACGCGACATAGTGGACGTGGAGGCGGAGATAGAGAAGGCCAGGACGGCGGTGAAGTACGGGGCCGACACGATAATGGACCTCTCGACAGGTGGCGACCTCGACGGGATAAGAAAGGCCATAATGCGGGCCGTCAACGTCCCCGTTGGGACGGTTCCCATCTACCAGGCCGCGGAGGAGATGCTGGCAAGGGGGAAGGCCATCATCGAGATGGATGAGGAGGACATGTGGAGGGCCGTGGAGAAGCACTTCGGGGACGGCGTTGACTACGCGACGATACACGCGGGGGTCACGAAAGAGGTCGTGGAGAAGATGAAGCGGACGAAGAGGGTCGTCGGCATGGTCTCCCGCGGCGGAACGTTTCTGGCGGCTTGGATACTCCACTGGGACGAGGAGAACCCCTTCTACAGGGATTACGACTACCTCCTCGAGCTCGCAAGGGAGTACGACGTCGTTCTGAGCCTCGGCGACGGCCTTAGACCCGGTGGACTGCCCGACGCGGGCGACGAGCTCCAGACGGCCGAACTCTACACCCTCGGCAGGCTCGTGAGGAGGGCCAGGGAGGCGGGGGTGCAGACGATGGTGGAGGGGCCCGGCCACGTTCCGATAGACCAGATAGCGGCCCAGGTGAAGCTCGCCAAGGTCGCCACGGACAACGCCCCCTTCTACGTGCTCGGCCCCATAGTCACGGACGTCTTCCCGGGCTACGACCACGTAACCGCGGCCATCGGGGGAGCGATAGCGGCGCTGAACGGTGCGGACTTCCTCTGCTACGTTACCCCCGCGGAGCACCTCGGTCTACCAACAACCGAACACGTCAGGGAAGGGGTCATAGCGACGAGGATAGCCGCCCACGCCGTGAACCTGACCCGCTTTGAGGAGGACTTCAAGCGGGACTACCTCATGAGCCTGGCGAGGGGGAGGCTGAACTGGGCGAGGCAGTTCGAGCTAAGCGAGGACAAAGAACGATTCCTTGAGATAAGGAAGGAGAGGCCGACGAAGACCGAGGCGTGCTCTATGTGCGGCGACCTGTGCGCAATAAAGCTCATCAACGAGATGCTGAGGAAGGGTGAGGCCGAATGAGGCTCGTCTACCGCGGCAAGACGAAGGACGTCTACGAGGACGGCCCCTACCTCATCTTTTACTTCAAGGACTCCCTTCTCGGGGAGAACGGGAGGGAGGACACAGGCGGCAACTCCGTTATCGGGGTGAGAACGGGAAAGGGGAGTGCGGTTCTCCGGCAGACTGAGTTCTTCTTCAACCTGCTGGGGAGGAACGGCGTAAGGACGCACTTCGTCGAGCGCATTGACGACAGGAGAGCGCGCTTTCTCAAGGCGGAGAGGATTCCGCTCGAGGTGGTTTATCGCTTCAAAGCCTACGGAAGCTTCCTCAGGCGGTACCGCGGCTGGGTGGAGCCCCTTCGGGAGCTGAGGATGGTGGAGTTCACGCTCAAGGACGACTCCCTGGGCGACCCCCTCATAACCGAGGAAGCCGTGTCGCGGCTCGGCATAGCGAGCGAGGAAGAGCTGGAGAGAATGAAGGAGACAACGAGGCTGGTTGCCGGGATCCTGAGGGAGTTTTTCCTGGAGAAGGGGCTCGATCCGGTGGACTTCAAGCTGGAGTTCGGCAGGCTGAACGGGGAGCTTCTGGTTATAGACGAGCTCAGCGGCGACACCATGCGCGTTATGAAGGAAGGAAGGCTCCTGACTCAGGAAGAGCTACTGGGGGTGGTTGAATGAGGATCTCGACCATAGCCTCGCACTCCTCCCTCCAGGTACTGATGGGAGCCAGGAGGGAAGGCTTCGAGACGAGACTCTACGTCAAACCGGGTAGAAAGGCCTTCTACTCCTCCCTCCCGCTCGTGGACGAACTCGTCGTGACGGAGGACATGGGGGCGATACTTGAGGACGACGGCATCGTCGTGCCCCACGGCTCCTTCGTGGCCTACCTCGGTGTAGAGGCAATCGAGAGGGCAAAAGCCCGGTTCTTCGGCAACAGGCGCTTCCTCAAGTGGGAAACGAGGTTCGACCTTCAGGACAGGGCCCTGGAGGAGGCGGGCATCCCTGCGGTCGAGGTAGTGGAGCCCGAAGACGTTAAGCCCGATGGACTCTACTTCGTCCGCCTCGAAGGGCCCCGGGGCGGGAGCGGGCACTTCCCTGCCTACGGCCGCGAACTGGAGGAGAGGACGGCTGGACTGGGTGAACCGTACAGAATAGAGCGCTTCGTCGATGGCGTTTACATCTACGTCCACTTCTTCTACTCGCCGATTCTGAACCGTCTGGAGCTCTTCGGCGTCGACGAGAGGCTAATAGTCGCGGACGCGAACAAGAGGCGGCCCTTCAAGGTCCTGCCCTACACGATAGCCGGAAACAAGCCCGTAGCCCTGAGGGAGTCCCTCCTCCCCGAGCTCTACGACCACGGGCTGGCCTTCGTCGATGCCCTGCGGGAACTCGAGCCACCGGGCGTCATCGGACCCTTCGCCCTCCACTTCGCCTACGACGGGGAGTTCCACTGCATGGGCTTCGCCTCGCGCATAGACGGGGGTAGCAACGCGGGGCACTGGTATTCATCCATCTACTGGGGAGAACCGATGCTCATGGGCGAGAGAGTGGCCCGTGAGGTAAGGCTCGCCCTCGAAGAGGATCGCCTCGGGGAGGTGGTAACTTGAGGTACGTCGGGAGGATGCTCGGGATTGGCCTCAGTGGTGGCAGGCCCTTCGCCTTCTACCGCCTGAACTCCCGCTCTTTTCCCAATAGGAAGGCCGTAATCAGAGGAAACGAGGTTTACATCGCCAACCAGACCGAGACGGACAACCCATACGTGAGCTACCCCGTTGTGAAACTGCTCGAAAGGTACGCGGTGGTCAGCAACGGCCTCCAGACGGCCTTCGTGGCGCAGGCCCTCGAGGAGGAGAGCCCGAGGAAGGCTTTGATACGTACGCTCGACGCCCTCGACTACGAGCGGGATGAGTACGACACGCCGAGGATAGCCGCGGTGGTCGAGCGCGGAAAGGAGAAGGGCTGGCTCGGCTTCGTTGGGCGGGATGAGCTCTGGGTCAGGTCCGTTAAGCTGGTGGAAGGGAAGGCCTTTTTCACGGCAACGTACAACGTGGACGGCGTCGAGGGGCTGGAGCTAAGCTTCTCAAAGGCCGGGGAGCTCGCAGAGAACGTCCTGAAACTCGACTTCGCCCATCCGGTTCTGGCGATAGGGGTTGTTGAGGACGGGGAGAAATGGGACGTTGCGGTGAGACCTTAGAACCACCAACTCCCTTATTTTTACGGTTTTTGAGTGGGTCGTTCCAGACCGCGTTCGGCACAAAACGGTCAATTCACGGGACGTAAGGGGGCAGAAAACTTTACAAGTTTCATTGTGTATCGTTGTGTGTAGGTGTGTGCCATGGAGAGAATGCTCACTCCAAGACAAGTCGCTGAAGTTCTTGGTGTTAGTTTCATAACAATCAAGATGGATTTATTCTGGTAAAATAAAGACAGTTATTGAAAGAGGTTGAAGCTGAATGAGGGTTACGAAGACCGTTGTTTTGAAGTCTGAAAGGCTTCCGAAAAAGGTTTCCAAAATATTCGTCGAGCTTGAGGGAATGTATCGAGAAATGCTCCTTCAGACTGTCCTGTTTGCAGTTCAGAATGAAACAACCTCTTTTGTAAAGCTGAAGGCTGAAAAATACAGATTTTTGAGAGAGTTTTATCCACAACTTCCCTCTCACTATGCATACACGGTCTGCCAAGATTCAGCCTTGAGGGCAAAAAGCTTTCTGAAGAGGAAGAGGAAAGGCCTCGCCGAGAAGGTGTATCCAGAAGTCAGGAATGTTTCAATATGGCTTGATGACCACCTGTGGCGTGCTGGACTAACTGTCATAAAGATAACCACGCACAAGGGCTGGATTGAGGTTGGTCTTGAGGCGCACAAGCATTATTGGAAGACAGTGAATTCGGGCTGGAAACTGGCCTCTCAAGCGAGAATAAAGCCTGACAAAAAAGAGAGGAGGCTGATTATTTACCTAACCTTTTTCAAGGATGTTGAGCAGTATAAGGCAAAATCGTGGATTTCTGTTGATGTGAATGAGGACAACGTTACCGCACTCGTTGATTTCACGCCAGTGATTTTTGAGACTGGACAGAAGAAAATCACTCTCGGGTATTATTACAGGAGGAAAAGGGTTCAGAAGAAGTGGGATAAAAAGCTTGGCTCAAGAAATGAAAAGAAGAGGAAGATTTTGAGAAAGCTTCGTGAGAAGGATAAAAAGAGGGACGTTCGCCTCAAGCTTGCGAAAATAATTGTCAAAGAGGCAAAAAAGAGAAATGCTGGAATAATCTTGGAGAAGCTTCCGAAGAACGTTCCAAGGAGGATGTTGGAGAGGGTTGGTGATAAACAGCTTCGGCACAGGATTTATCAGTCAGCATTCTTGGGGGTACAGAAGGCTATTGAGGAGAAGGCAAGAGAGTATGGTGTTCCTGTGATAAGAGTGAATCCGAAGAACACTTCAAGAATTTGTCCTGTTCACAATGCTGTTGTGGAGTACGAGGATGGTCGGTTTGGGGTTTGCTCTGCTGGTGGTGAGGTTTGGCATCGTGATGTTCTTGCTGTCTGGAATTTGTATTTGAGGGCCCTTCAGGGTGATGGGAGCTCTGCTCTAAGCTCTGGGGGGTTTTTCGTGGATGGGAGGCTCGTGCCGTTAGCCTCGACCGCCACCAGTGAAGCCATCTGGATTGAGAAATCCAGATGGTTGAGGTGGAACTCCTTACCGCCGACGCAAAGTGATACACTCTCACACAAAATGAAGCGGTAGGGAGAAACGGCACCGCAACGTTCCTGGACTCCCTGCTGGGGGGCCGTTGGGCGAAGTTGATGATGGAGCCCCCACGGCCGGATCGTCATCGTTGCGCTGGCCGTGCTGTTGATTGGTCCAGAAAGAAAATTAGAGTAAAAACAGGGGCTCAGCCCTCAACCTTCTCTATCCCTATCTTCGCCTGAACCTCGGGCCACTCGACGACGTAGCCTTTGGCCTCGCCGAAGGTTACCCCGACGGCCCTCGTTTCGCCCATTACGTAGTCGAGGTTCTCCTTGAGGAGTTCGCGGTTCTCGTCGCTCGTCTCGATGGTTACGACTATCCTGTCGTTGACGTCCAGGTCGAGCCTCTTCCTCATCTCCTGGATTCTCCTGACGAACTCCCTCGCGAGGCCCTCCGCCAGAAGCTCCCTCGTGAGGGTTTTGTCCACGAAGACCCTGCCGCCCTCGAAGTCCTCGCCGATGAGGAAGTCGGGCAGTTTCTCCTCCACGTTCAGGTGCTCCCTCGTCAGGTGGAAGGTCTTTCCGTTGAGCTCGACGTCCATCTCGCCCGCCTCGTAGAGCTCCCTTCCGTGCTCGTTTATCCACGCCGTCACGAACCTCGCGTCCCCCCTGAACTCTGGGCCGATCCTGGCGAAGTTGGGCTTTATGACGGTCTCCCTCTCGACCTTTCCAACGACGACCTCCTTGGCGTTGAGCTGGTCCCTCAGGATTCTATTAAGCTTCTCGACGGCCTTCGCAACGGTCTCATTTTCGGTCTCGATCGTTATCCTCCTGACCGGGTAGCGGAGCTTTATCCCCGCCCTCTGTCTTGCGCTCGAGCCTGCCTCGACTATCCTCCTTATCGCCTCCATCTCCCTCTCGAGTTCCTCGTCCCTCGCCGCCTCGTCAACCGCCGGCCAGTCGAGCATGTGGACGCTCTCGACGCCGAGGAACGGCCTCAGCATGTTCCCGTATATCTCCTCGGTTATGTAGGGCGTGAAGGGGGCCATCAGCCTTAGGAGAACGTCGAAGACCTTCCAGACGGTGTAGTATGCGGCCAGCTTGTCGGGATCGTCGCCTTCGACCCACATGCGCTTCCTGATGAGCCTGACGTACCAGCGGCTGAGGTCCTCGACCACGAAGTTGTGTATCGCCCTCGTCGCCCTCGTTAACCTGAAGGTCTCTATCCCTTCCGTGACCTCGTTGATGAGCCCGTTGACCCTGCTGAGTATCCACCTGTCCTCCTCGCGGAAGGGAAGCTCCTCGGGCTTGAGCTTGGTGGGGTCGAACTTGTCAAGGCTCATGTAGGTGGCGCTCAGGACGTAGACGTTCCAGAGTATGTTGAGCATCCTCTTGACCTGGGCGAGGCCCTTCCAGCTGAAGCGCAGGTTCTCCCACGGGTTCGTCGCCCAGAGCATGTAGAAGCGGAACGGGTCCCTTCCCTCCCTCTGAACGACCTCCTCAGGCCGAATGATGTTTCCGAGGCTCTTGCTCATCTTGTCGCCCTTCTCGTCGAGGACGTAGCCGTGCATCGCCACCTTTTTGTAGGGGACGGTGCCGAAGGCTATGACCGAGGCGGCCTGCTGGGAGTAGAACCACTTCGTGACCTGGTCCTCTCCCTCCACTATGAAGTCCGCGGGCCAGAGCTTCTCAAACTCCTCCTTCGTCCTCGGGTAGTCGAGGGAGGCCCAGCTGGCGATCCCGCTGTCGAACCAGACGTCGACGACGTCCTTTACGCGGCGCATCTCCCTGCCGTTCACCCTTATGATGAAGGCGTCGACGTAGGGCCTGTGGAGGTCCTCGGGCCCAAGCCTCTCCTCGATGACCTTAAGCTTCTCCTCGTAGTCCTCCGGAAGCTCAACCCGCTCGCCGTCCACCTCTATCGCGACGCTGAGTTCCACGAGTTCCCTGAACGAGCCGACGACGTGAACCTCGCCGTCCTCGCTCTCCCATATCGGGAGGGGTATGCCCCAGTACCTCTGGCGACTTATGACCCAGTCGCCCGAGTTGAGCACGCCGTTGTCGTAGCGAACCTTGACCCAGTCCGGGTACCACTCGACCTTCTCGTCGTTCTCCTTCAGGATGTTCTCCTTGACCTTGCTCACCTTGAGGAACCACTGGTCCGTGGCGCGGAATATTAGCGGCGTCTTGCAGCGCCAGCAGTGGGGGTACTGGTGCTCTATCGTTCCTGCCTTCACGAGGTAGCCCTTTTCGATTAGGTGCTCTATTATCTCCGGGTCGGCGTCCTTGACGTAGGTTCCCCTCCATTTGCCCTCGGTGTAGCGTCCCTCGTCGTCGACCGGGCTGTAAACGGGAAGCCCGTACTTCCTGCCTATCTCGAAGTCCTCCTCGCCGTGACCGGGGGCGGTGTGGACGAGACCGGTACCGTCCTCGAGCGTCACGTGCTCGCCGAGGATCACGCGGTGGGCCCACTCGTACCCCTCGCGGAACCCCTTTTGAGCGGGGTACTCGTCCATTAGAATGTGGACGTAGCGGAGCCCCTCGAGGTCTCTACCCTTGAACTCCTCAACGATCTCGCCTTTAACGCCGACCTCGTTGAGAACCCGCTCCACGAGGGCCTTCGCGATTATCCAGTACTCCTCGCCGTTCTCCGTCTCGACCCTAACTTTGGCGTAGTCGTAGTCGGGGTGAACGCTTACCGCGAGGTTCGCCGGGAGCGTCCAGGGCGTCGTCGTCCAGATGAGGAGGTACTCGTTCCCCTTCCCCTCGACAGGGAACTTGACGTATACGCTCGGGTCCTCCCTCAGCTTGTACTCGCCGCGAACCTCGTGCTCCGCTAAGGCCGTCTCACAGCGCGGGCACCAGTGGAGAACCCTCTTGTCCCTCTCGAGCAGTCCCTTCTCCCAGGCGCGCCTGAGCGTGAACCAGCCAGACTCGATGTACTCGTTCTTTATCGTCATGTACGGGTTGTCCCAGTCCATCCAGACGCCGAGCTGCTTGAACTGCTCGGTCATCACCTTGAGGTTGTTGAGCGCGAACTCCTTGCACTTCCTTATGAAGTTGTCAACGCCCACCTTGGCCTCTATGTCCTTCTTTATCTTAAGTCCGAGCGCCTGCTCGACCTTGACCTCTATCGGGAGACCGTGCATGTCGAAGCCCGGCTGTCTCCTCACGTTGTAGCCCTGCATCGTCCTGAACCTTATTATCATGTCTTTGATTATCTTGTTCCAGGCGGTGCCGAGGTGTATCGCGCCGCTGACGTATGGTGGCCCGTCGAGGAAGTAGTACTTCGGGCCGTGAGCCCTGCTGGCCTTGACCTTCTCGTACGTGCCGTTCTCCTTCCAGAAGCGCTCGACCTTCTCCTCGAGCTTTCCTGGGCTGTACTCCCTAAACTCCGGTTCCTTTATCATGGAAAACCCTCCAGAAATGATAGCCGTGACTAACCCAGAACGAGGGGAACTCAGGCCGCGGAACGGGCGAAGCGAAGGATAAAACACTCCCCCCTCATGGGTATCGGGGCAGAATTGGGGAGCGGACTTATAAGGTTTTTGCTTTCCGGCCGCGGAAACTGCGAATGAGGAACAACCGACCAGCTGGGGGTACGGGTTATGCAGCTCTGCGGAAGCTGGAACGAGCACGTCCGGGGCATTGGGAATGGATCATGTTTGCCACCGTGACCATGACCACCATGCTGTTCCTGGTCGGCCGGATATTCTTCCAGACGGTTCTCCTGGTGCTCTACCTGAGGGTGGAGGGGCCGGTGAGGAAGTTCTTCGCTCGCAACGTGAAGCCGCTCGCGGAACCCGCCCCATGAAGGAAACCGCGTTTTGGTCTTTTTAACTTACTCCTCTTTTCTTCCATTATTTCTCTATTGTTTTCGTATCTCGTTCCATATTCCCACCAGTATCAGGAACGCTCCGAGGTAGCCCTTGGCGCTTAGGACCTCCCCTATCGTTAGGAACGACGTTACGTAGCCGAATATCGGCTCGGCCGAGTATATCAGCGCCGCCCTGTGCGCGTTGGTGTTCCGCTGGTACTTTACCTGAAGGGTGAACGTCAGCACGGTGGCGAAGATTGCCGTGTACAGCACCCCGACCCAGGGAAGCGGGGCGTGGGGAAGGGTGAACGGCTCAAATAGGGCCGCAAAGACCAGCGAAAAGACGAAGTTCCACGTTATCTGCCAGAAGGACAGGCTGAGGTAATCCTTCTCGCCGAAGCGCTGGACGAGGACTATCTGGAAGGCGAAGCTGATGGCGCAGAGGACCGTGAGCAGATCGCCACGGTTGAAGTTTAAAGTGGCCCCGGAGATTAGATAGAGGCCTGTTAGGGCTATCGCGAGCGAAAGAAGGTCCCTCGGCTTGAGTTTCTCCCCGAGCAGGAGGTAGGCGATGAAGGGCGTGAAGACGACGTAGAGCGAGGTGATGAAGGCGGAGTTGGACGCCGTCGTGTACTTGAGGCCGACTATCTGGAAGCCGTGGCCGAAGAAGAGGGTGAGCCCGAGGAGAAAGCCCTCCCTCAGGGTTTCCCTCCGAAGGATCCTCGATCTGAAGAGCAGGAGCATGAGGAGGGAGGCGACGCCGAAGCGGTAGGCTAAGAAGAGTATCGGCGGCAGATAGTCGAGGCTAACCTTCATCGCCGGGAACGTGGAGCCCCATATCGCCGTGATGCCGAGCAGTATGAGTTCCGAGCGGTCCATCACGCCACATGAGCCCCGGGGATTTATAAGGACTACCCCCGGAGCTACCTCCAAGATTACCGAGGGCCGCCTCAAGGCGGTCAATCAGAAACGAAACGCCGCCCTCGTGAAGACCCGTGGGCCCATTCTGGGATGCGATGTCGTAACTTGAATTACTCACCAGGCCCGTTGACGCACTCCATGTTCATCGCGAGGAGCATCTCGACGAAACCGCTCTCGAGGTTCTCCTTTATCCTATCCGCCAGTGCCCGAAACTCCTCCGTGGTGAGCGGTCTTTTGGTTTTGAGCCATTTGACCTTTCCATCGTTCTTGTCGAGGACGACTATATCGCCTTCCGTGATGAGCGGCACGTAGTTCATCTTTATCCCGTAGAGCTCCTCGGCGAAGGCCACCTTTGCCCTCATGAGCTCGAGGTAGTTGGCCAGCTCCTCACCCAGAATTCTCCTGAGTTCGCGCTCCATCATTCCACCGTCGTGATTTGGATGCACACCTTTATTAACCTATCGGGCATTTATGGGTAAAGATGCCCTTCTTTTCCTGCGAAACTTAGATAAGGGACGGGGATGTATCACCAGCGGTGAATAAAGATGTTCATGAAGTACGCTCACCACTTCCACGCCTACCAGCCGGGCGATATAGTTCACGTCCACGACGGTGACGGGAGCAGGCCGGTAGAGTACGAGGAGAGGAGAAGTCCCGTCGCCGTGAAGATCCGGGGGGAGGAGGTCAAAGGTGAGAACTGGACGAGGGCGATGCTCTACTCCTACGAGCACATCGCGGACACGCTCTCGCGCATGAAGGGGGTCAGCGTGGACATCGAGCCCTTCACCTTCCTAATGCTCCTCCGCTATCACAAACGCGCCTTCGAGGACGCGGTTGAGCTCCTTCAAAGGTTCGACGCCGTGCCGACTACTCCATTCCACCCGATAGTTCCCCACCTCGACGAATTCGAGCAGGGGATTCTCGCTAAGGTCTCCTTCGACTTCTACGCCCCGCTGATCGAGGACAGGAATGTAATTGGCTACTGGCTCCCCGAGGCGGTGATAACCCGGAAAAGCGCCAGAATCGTGGAGTCCTCAACGGGGAAAAAGCTCGTCTTCCTCCTCGACGAGAGACAGCTTCTCTACGACCTCCCCCAGGCCAAGCACTCCTGCAACCGCTACGGAGACTCCTTCGTCTTCGGCAGGGAGTGGCGGATAAGCGACGCCTTTGCCTTCAACACCCTCGACGTGCCCGGTCTTGTTTCGGCCACGCTCTCCTACCGCGATGACTACAAGGAGCAACTCGGGGTTCCCTACCTCCTATTCACCGCCAGCGACCTCGAGAGCCTCCTCGGCAACCCGGCCCAGCTCGACCGCTTCGCCGGCTGGATGGACGGGCTCGAGCGGGAGGGCGTCGAGAGGGTTTCGGCCATGGAGTTCGTGAGGAAAAAGCTCTCCGGCGGGTTCAAACGCCTCGAGGGCGAGTGCTCCTTCGGGATGGGGGTCAAGGACTACTCCTCATGGAGCGACTACTTCGACCTGAGCACGGACGGAAAGACGAGCGACGCGAGGTGGCTGGGCTACCGGAGAACCGACGGAAGGGTCTTCGCGAGGGAGGTGAAGGGCAGAAGGGTCTCCCAGCTCTGGAAGGCCGCCTTCACGCGCCTATTCGCGGAGCTGAACAGGGCCGTTAGACTTGGAGTTTTGAAGGGACTCAAGGAGCTCAACGCGGATGCGGAGGAGTTCCTCGTCCGCTACGCGAGGGTCTTCTTCAGGGACTACTACGATTACTTCGGAATGGAAACGTCCCTCAACTACGTCCTTGAACCGGCCGCGGGCAACAGAGACGCCTTGAGGCTCGGCAGGGTTTACTACCTGATGCTCCTATCGAACCACTCCTGCCCGCGCTTCTGGGAGAACCTTGACACGCGCGTGGCCTTCGGCAACGTCTCCGTCATGGCGAAGGCCCTCATCGAGCTGATGGAGTACTTCGAGGGGGACGAGCTCCAGAGCCTCTTCATCGAGTCTTACCTCAGGCTCCTCAACTTCGATAGGCTGTACCACCTCTGGGGCCTCGGGACGATGCCCTCAATGGAGGGATGGGAGACGAAGGAAGAGGCGTGGCTCGAGGCGTTGAAGTCAGAGGTTCCCACCAGCGGCTACAACGTCGTGACGAGGGCGGCCCTTTACGTTGGAGAGCGGGACCTTAAGGGCGAGCTAAGGGGCCTAATCGGGCCCTACAACTTCGAGTGGGCTGTGGCGGACACCGGACACATCCCGGGGGAAGTTCACGGCGAGTGGGAGAACCGCGAATGGTGCGAGCACAGGTTATGAAAATTCAGCCCTTCCATACGTTAGGTTTCTTAATTTTGTTGGCCTAATGCTTAAAAGTGATAGTGACTATATTACAGGGCATACCTGTGTCCCGCTCGTCAGGTGGGGGTGATGGAGTGGCGGAGAGAAGTCGGGACGATTCCTGCGAGAAGTGGTCTCCATGGATGTACCTGCCCACCAAACTCGGCGGGAAGGAATGCATCAGGATAAAGCGCATACTCGAAGACGCCGGGAGGAAGGGGATCGGAAGGGAGTCCCTCCGTTGAACATATTCACCCCTTCAGATTCCACTTCTCCCTGCTCACGAAGATGTAGGCCTCGTCCTCCAGCTCCTTCGGGACGTAGTCTAACAGAACATCGGCGTTTCTGACGCTTGCTCGCAGGTTCTTCCCGAGGGCCACACCATTTTTCTCCAGGAGTTCGGCTATAACGTCCACGACGTTCTCCTTTACGGCCTTCTCCGCGAACAGCCTCTTTCCCTTAAGCCACACCCGCCCGTTCTTTCTGTAGAAGTCCCTCCCGTTCACCGTGAAGAACTCAGGGCCGGGTTTTATCACCACCCTCTCCCGTTCCCGCCTGTCGAGTTCGAGCATGATGAAGGCTTTCCCTTTCCTCCCGACGTCCCACCCCAGAACCCGGAAGCCCTCCCGGGAGAGGGCCCTCTCAAAGCCCCTCGCGCTCCTCTCAAGCTGGGGGATGAGGAGGTCGTCTATCATCCCGGGTGCGTCGAAGAGTAACGTCACGAGGTGGGTCCCCTTCCTCCTCAGTTCGGCGAGGTAGTTCCCGGCTTTTGGTCTTTCCGGGAAGAAGAACCTTACGGAGGGCTCCTCCATGAACTCTCGCACCTTGAAGTAGAAAACCCCGTACCTCTCCCAGCCAAGGTTGGCGGCGACGTTCCGCCTCGGGTCGACGGGGTCCATGACTATAAGGGGCCTGTCAGCATCGATCTCCCTTCTCACGGTTTTCATGGCGATTTCGTACTCTCTCTTTAGCCAGTTCCCGGGGTCGATTATCTTCCGCCTCAGCATGAAGTCCGCTTTCCCGAGAACCTCGAGGAAGGAGCCGTGTTCTATGATTAGAATCTCGGCGAGGTAGCCCGAGAACCCGCGCACGTGTATCTCGCTGCCGTACGCGTTGATCCCCTTGAGGAACCTCTTGAGGAGCCGGACCTCGTCGTTCCTTCCGTTGAGGTTTTCGAGAACCCACCCCGTGTGGAGTATCGAGCGGTCCACGGCGGTTTTCACATCCCTCCAGCTTTTCACGTCGTAGCACGGGACGAGGTCAACGCTGACACCCCTGTAGCTCGCCCGCACGTAGGGGTGCTCGGCGTAGGCCACCTCATAGGAATCGAGCCTCTCCGCTATTGCCCTCCCGAGTTTTAAACCGGTCTCCCTGAGCTCCTCGAGCGGAACGTCGAGCGGGAACGCAAGGAAGAGGTCTGCGTCGTGGTCCCCCGCCAGGTAGGTGTCCTTAGCGAGCGAGCCGACGAAATACGGCTTAGCGTCGAGGCCCATCCCCTCGATGGTCTCCTCCGCGATGATTTTAAGCTCCTCCATCAGCCCTTCAACGAAGGCCCTCTCCTCATCGGTTGGTCGTATCCGAGGAAGAACTTCCGCGATAACGGCCTCGACGTCCATCACGATCACTCCGTCAGTTCGAACCTCGCCACCGTTTCGTAAACCGGTCCCTTCGGCGTTAACGTGCTCTTCTTCAGCTCTATGGCGTTAACTTCGAACTCACCGAAGTCCTCGTTCGCGAGCTCCTTGAGGGCCATGGCGAGCTCGAGCTTGTCCCTCACGAACTTGACGCGGCCGATGGTTATGTGTGCCACGAAGTCCTTGTCCTTCTTGAAGCCCAGCCTCCTCATCTCCCTCTCGACGTCCCTCGCTATCGCCCTTATCCCCTCGTCGTTCTCCACCCCGGCCCAGATCACGCGGACGTAGTTCGGGTTCGGGAAGACGCCTATCCCTCTGACCCTCGCGCTGTGCTTCCTGTGTTTCTTGGCGATCTCCTTCAAAGCCTCCTTGACCTCCTCCGCTTGGGCGTCGTCTATCTCCCCGAGGAACTTGAGGGTTACGTGGAAGTTCTCCCTCTCAACGAACTTTATCCTCGCGGCCCTGTTCCCGATCCTCTCCTGGGCCCTGACGAGGTTGTCGCGGACCTCGTCGCTAACGTCTATAGCTATGAACGCCCTCATGGCACCACCGAAAAAAGGTTGGGGTGGGGGGTTAAAGGGGTTTCGTGTCTTCTCAACGCACTCCGGGGAACTTTTCAACGAGGAGCACCACGATTAGCTCGATGAGGAGGCCCGGTAACGAGAAGTACATCCGCTCCAGATGGATGGGGAACGACAGAGCCAGCCACAGGAGGGTGTAGACCCCCACCGCTATCATTTCACCCTTCGGAACGTTTCCATCGAAGTACCCACCGAGCACGAACATGAAAACTGTCCCGCCTATTTGAACCCACATCCACTGGCGGTTGACCTCCCGCGGGAAGTCCATGAATGCCAGTGCAAAAAGAAAGAGGAAGTAAACGAACATTTCTCTCCGAGAGCATAAACTTATTCGGAGTTGGGTTTTGGAGTTAGAACCATCCAAAAGAAATCCGAGTAAGGGCGTTGCATGACCATGCAACCACGAAGGAAAAAAGGAAAGCTCACTCCCTAACAACGACCGGGAACTCCTCCCAGGGGAAGACCACCCACTTGTCCGTCCTGAAGACGTAGAAGTCGGGAACGACCTTCGTCCAGGGCTTCATGCTGAGGCAGGCGACCTTGACGTCGCTCGCCCCCTTTTTCCGAACCTCGTCTATGACGACCTCGAGGGTCTTCCCCGTGTCGCTGACGTCATCGACCACGACGACCCTCTTTCCCTCGAGCGAACCGTGGAGCGGGATCGTTATCACCGGCCTCTCCATCCTCTCCTCGATGTCCTTGTAGAACTTCACGTCTATGACCCTGACCTCGACGTCGCCGAGCACGTGGCTGAGCCTAACGGCCGGAATCAGGCCGCCCCTCGCGACGCCAACTATCACGTCCGGCCCGTACTCCCTCAGGTGATCGGCGAGCGCGAATATCGCCCTGTCCACCTGCCACCAGGTGAGGTAGATCTTGTCCATTCCAACACCTCCGAATAGCGTGAGTTTGAGGGTGATAACTTAAGGCTTTGGCTGATGGGTGGAAGTTAAACTCCAGGACTTAAAAAGCCTATCTTGACAGAGATATGTCAAAGAAAAGATGGGGAACGTAAAGAAGAGAATCAGCTTATCACGCACTTGCTCCAGCCGCAGCGCGGGCAGGTGGCGCAGCCGCTCTCCATCCTCAGCTCGACGAGTTCCCCGTCCCTCTCGTAGCAGACCGGGCAGTAGGCCACCCCGAGGAGCTCCTCAATCTTCTCCTTAGGGATATCGGGCTTCTCGGCGTGGTGGGGATGCTCGTGCATCGGTTTTGCCGCGGCGGGCGTGCTTATCGAAAAGGTTAAGCCGGCGTTTTTGCCCTTGTCCTTCCCGTTGGTGCCGTTGAGGATGGCCTCGACGTCTATGAACCTGGCCAGCCAGGGCTCGGCCTCCACCACCGCCCTGAGCTTCTCGGCCGCGTACTCGCTCGGCTTGGCCTTGACGCGCTGTTTCTTCTCGCCCTCCACGCTGTAGACCTGCACCGAGAGCGAACCGTCGCGGTAGACCGTTACGCCCTTGCAGCCGAGCTTGTGGGCGAGTATGTAGGCGGCCTTGACGTCCTCCACCGTCGCGTCGTTAGGCATGTTTATGGTCTTGCTGGCGGAATCGGTCAGCCAGAGCTGGATGTTCGCCTGGGCCAGGATGTGATCGAGCCAGTGGATGTCCATCGAGGTGACGAAGACGCGCTGGAGATCCTCGGGAACCTCCTCAAGCCCCTGGATGGAACCGTAGTTGTCGCTTATCTTCTTGAGCAGCTCGTCGCTGTAGAGCCCCCTCTTCTTTAGCTCGGCCTCGAAGACCGGGTCGACGTAGTAGAACTCGCCGACGGTGACGCTCTTCTTGTAGGCGAGCGCGAATATGGGCTCGATTCCGCTGGAGGTGTCGGCTATCATCGAGACGCTTCCGGTGGGCGGGCAGGTCGTCACCATCGCGTTCCTTACTCCATACCTCTTGATGTCCTCGACGAGCTCGTCCCAGGGCAGGTTCCATACCTCCCTGTGGTAGAAGCCCTCTACGGGCAGTTCACCCTGCGGGTATTTGCTCTTCTCGTAGAGCGGGAACGGCCCGCGCTTTTTGGCGGCCTCGACGGAGTACCTGTAGGCGTAGAAGGTGAGGTACTCGGTGGCCTTTCTCATGAATTCGAAGCCCTCCTTGCTGTTGTAGGGGATGCCGAGCTTGAAGAGCGCGTCCGCCAGGCCCATCATGCCGACGCCTATCCTCCTCGTCAGCTTCGTGTTGCGGTCTATCTCCGGCAGGGGGAAGCGGTTGACGTCTATGGCGTTGTCGAGATACTTCGCCACCTTCCCGATCACGTAGGCGTACTCGTCCCAGTCGAAGTAGGGCTCGCCGTTCTCATCGTACTTCACGAACTTCGCGAGGTTTATGCTCGCTAAGTTGCACGATTCGTACTCGTAGAGCGGCTCTTCACCGCATGGGTTGGTTGCGCGGATCTTCTCGCCCTTCGCGGGCTCCAGGACGTTCCTCCGGTTGATGACGTCGAAGAACACCACGCCCGGATCGGCCTTCGCCCAGGCCATGTAGGCGAGCTCCTCGAAGAGGCTCCTGGGGTCTATCTCCTTGACCTTCTCGCCCGTTCTCGGGTTGACGAGCGGATAGCGCTTCCCTTCCTTCAAAGCCTCCCAGAAGTCCTCCCAGATGCCAACGCTGATGTTGAAGTTGCTGAGCACGTTGGTTCCGACGTTCTTCTCCTTCGCGTGGACGAACTTCTCGACGTCGGGGTGCCACACCTCGAGAATCCCCATGTTCGCCCCGCGCCTTACGCCGCCCTGCTTGATGACGTCGCTCACCGCGTCTATGAGGTGCATGAAGGACACTGGGCCGCTGTTGGACGTGTAGATGCCGTTTCCCGTGAGAAGGTGAACGCCCTCGACCTGAATATCGTAGACCTTCCTGACTCCGAGGGGCTCTATCTTTGATATTTCCACCGGATAAAGCCTGGATAACATGCTGAAGTACTCAACCTCTTCCTCGTCAAGACCAAGTTCCTCCCTTAGCTCAAGGATCCTGCGTATAAACGCCCTGTGCGTGACCTCCGAGTTGTAAGATGGTATCTTGTAATCCCTCTGAATCCTGGCCCGGATCCTGGGGTCCTTGATCTTGTGGATAACGTTAAACGGGAAGGAATACTTTCTGTTCTTTCCGTTTTCGCTTAGGTGCTTTAGGGCGTTTTCCTTGATCCCGTTGAGTTTAACCGACTCGACCAGTTTCTCGAATGCCCTTATCTTCATATCCCTCGTCTGAATCCTGAGGGTGTAAACCTTCCTGTGGGTATCTTCCGGTGGGGTGTACTCCTGGATGTTCGTGATTATCCCGAGCGCCATGAAGAGGAGCTGGGCCCCTTTGATGAACTCCCTTGAAATCGATTTCAGGGCGATTCTGTAGTGCTGGTCCACGCTGCCGTTCCCATCAAAGAAACCCGCCAAGAACGCGGCCATGACACTCGGTTTACTGCGGAAGATCAATTCGGGAACCGTTATGTTCTCGGATTTGTCTTTGCTCAGGTTATTCAGTTCGAGGAATCTCACGATCTTTGTGGAGGGTACGACGAGGGTGATCTTGTGTTGCCCTTCCCTGATGAACTCCCTGGGTTCAATTCCAAATAGCTCAACAAAGTACCCCTTCACCTTCTCCTTTATGTCCCCCTCGCTGACGTTTAGGTATATCTCGATCTTGGAGTTTTCCCCCCTGCCGTTCTCGTAGCGGTGCCTTATATGCCCGTCCGCGTATATTATGCCGAGGAGATACGCAAGCCTCTCATCGAGGAGTTTTGGCAGTTTGACGTCGTAGCCTTTGGCCTTCAGCTCAACGTTCGTGTTGAGTTCCTGGTATGGGGCGTTAAAGTCGTCCGGAGCCAGGATGTAGATAAGGTCTCCTTCTCTTAGTTCCATCAGGGGCCTGAGGACGGGGTTGCCCTTATCGTCAAAGACCAGGAACTTGTGCTCCTTGGTAACCTTGACCTCGTATCCCTCCTGGGTGACCACCCTAAAGACTTCCATCTCGCCGTTGTTGTATTTCTCCACGATTTCTTTGGGCCCCTCATGGGTGATTATCCTCGGTGACTGGTCGGTTTTTACGAGTTCCTCAATCGGTATGAACCCTTTTTCGGTTAATATCCTCGTGTCCCCTGTGAAGCATGCAGCTCCGGCGGTAGAGCCGACGAAATCGCCCTCGGGGCGGAGTTTTGAGAAATTGAGGCCGGTACCTCCTCCCATCTTCTGTATCATGGCTACGTCGTGCGCCGCCTTCATTATGCTCTCCATGTCATCCTCTATCGGAACGACGAAGCACGCGGAGAGCATCCCGAGCGGCCTGCCCGAGTTGATTAAAGCCGGGGTGTTCGGCATGAAGACTTGGTTCGTCATGAGCCTGAAGTACTCCTCGACCTCCGATTCGTAGTCGTCGAAGGCGCCGTTTTCGAGCATCCTTATCAGGTCGTCGATTGGTACCTTCATCTGGCCCTTCTCCGCCAGCTCACGGTAGAGGTTGAGGAGCCTTTCGAAGTGGTACCTGTTGAGTTTGAACCTCCCGATGGAGAGTCTTCCGTCGTACTCGCCGAGGGCTTTCAGGTAATCCTCCAGCCCCCTAAGATCCTGCCTGTGGTTTCCTTCCCTATCAAATACCCTCTCATCGTAGAGAACATCGGGGATGACCGAGAGAAGGGCGACGCGCTCGAAGAGCTCCCTGGGGCTCTCAACTATCTCCCCGTTCTCGTTCCTTATCAGGTAGCGGGAAGCCAGGACGCGGAGGGCATTGATGGAGAAGCGCTTATCTATCTCGTCCAGTTTGTCCTTGTTGAGTATCTTCTTTTTCTCCTCTCTTATCTCTGCCTTCTTCTTGCGGTAGAGGATGTAGGCCTTCGCGACGTCGAAGAGCCCGGCGCGCATGAGCTCCAGCTCAACCACGTCCTGAATGTTCTCTATGTGGGGAACCTGGCCGTCGTAGAGTTCGTTGATCCTTCTTACCACCCTCCTAACAACCCGGTTGAGGAGCTTCTCGTCGCGGACGCCGACCTCGAGCATTGCCCTCTGTACGGCCCACTTTATACGTTCTTTATCGAACGGCACAATTCTGCCGTCCCTTTTCATCACTTTTTCAACTGCCATATTAACACCTCTGACATATAGTTATTTATAGTTGCCATTGTTGGTAAAAGCATCAGTAAGAATCCATGCCGACCACTCCTACATATACCTTACCCCTATCCGAGTCGCCGAGATGACGAATACGTGCCCTAAACTTTGCCTTGAGGGTAACCGGATAAAAAAGGCGGATGTCCGATAATTTATCTCAACGTCAAAGGGCCTCGTAGATTATCCTGAGCCGGTAGGCGTGTTTGAGCTCCTCTCCGGCCATCATCTTGAAGATGTGCTTGAGGGAACCGTCCAGGATACCGGCGAGCCTCGTGTAGAGCTCGTAGGCGTGCTTCTCTCTCACGAGGGCTTCGAGGATCAGCTCCTCGAGGCTCTTCGGCTCCGCCCGCTCATCGCCCAGCATGGGCTCGAGGGAGAGGCTCTCGAGGTAGTCTATGACCGCGGTTTTCTCCAGGATTCCCCCTGAGAGCATCCCTTCGAGGGTTTTTCGATGCCTCAGCTCCTCCTCCGCCATCAGCTGGAAGGTCTCAACGAGTTTCGGCTTCTCGAAGGCCGCGAAGGTCTCGCCGAGCTTGTGGAGGTTGTAAAGCTCGTTCTCCTGCCATATCAGCCTCTCAAGGAGCTCCTCGAGTTTCATTTAGGGGCCCCCAGTGTCACCTTTAGGTAGTCGAGGAGCTCCCTGACGCTCGGCAGCGCGAGATCGGGCTTTATCCCGGTTTCCTCAACGTCCTTCAGGGTGCTCACACCGGTCAGGACCAGTATCGCCTTCATGCCGAAGCGCCTGGCGAAGGCTATGTCCGTGTCCAGCCTGTCCCCGACCATCCAGACCTCCTCTGCATCGAGCTTGCCCTTGGCCACCTCGTAGGCCGGTTCGTTGGGCTTGCCGATTATCAGGGGTTCAACTCCGGTCGAGGCCTTCAGGGCGGCTATTATTGAACCGGCTCCTGGGTAGAGCCCTTCCTCGGCCGGATACGTGGTGTCGGGGTTCGTGCCTATGAACTTCGCCCCGTCCCTTATCGCCAGCGCCGCGTACTTGAGCTTTTCGTAGGTTAAATCGGGGTCGAGACCCACGACGACGTACTTCACCTCCCTCCAAAGGCCGTTTCTGGCCCCATCGACGTCGATTACACCCCAGCCCAGTCTCTCCATCTCCATGCGGAGCCCTTTCCCGCCGACCACGAAGACCTTCCCGGGTTCGAAGTGCCCCTCCATGTACAGCCTCGTGGCCAGACCCGAGGTGACTATGGCCTCCTCCGGAACGTCGATGCCCATCGAGAGTAGCTTTTCCCGGTACATTGCCGGGTCCTTGGTGGAGTTGTTGGTGAGGAAGATGAAAGGAATTCCATTTTCTTTGAGGAACCTTACGAGCTCCCTCGCCCCCTCGACCGGCTCGCTTCCCCGGTAGAGGACGCCGTCCATGTCGAAGATGATGCCGATTCTTCCCGCCATGGAGAAAGAATTGAAGGGGGGTTTAAAAGTTCACTGTTGGGGTATATCCAAGCGAGATAAAAGCAAATCCTCTTCCCGTAACTTTTTTAAGATTCTTCTCTGATGAACGTAGTGAGGGCGGATGAATCCCTATCAGCTCATGAAACTCATCCATTCAAAGAACGTTGAGTTCATAGAAACCGTTCATTTTCAAAATCGCCTGGCTGGCAGGGATATTCCCCACGACTGGATACGAAGGGTGTTCACTAATCCCCAGGGGATCGTGGGGATAATTCAGCAGGATGAGATCGGGGAGAAGTTCCTCCTTTATTATTCGTTAGACGGAGACAAGGATTTAGTGATCGTGGTTAAAGCCCGACAGTTTAAAAGTAAAGTCCGCCTGACTCTAATAACAGCGTACCTGCAGGAGAAGAGACGGAGGATGAGGGAAGATGGAAAATAATGTGAAGATAATCGATTACGACCCGCTGGGGGATTCCCTCTTTGTGAGGATCCCCGAGGGGGAATACGAAAGCTCCGTCCAGCTGGATGATATAATTCTTGATATGGGTAGGATTAACTCCAAGCCTGGAGTTATCGGTCTTGAGATACTGGATGCCTCTAAAAAATTCAAGATCAGCCCATATCTGCTTTCCCGGGGCGTTCAGGAACTTCACGCCGAGATCAAAATCGGAAAGAAGGAGATAGTCGTATCAGTTTTTATCCGGGTTCTCCAAAGGGGAAAAAGGAAGGAGGATAGAATGGAATTCCTGGCCAGTAATCAGGGGCTTCCCCCGTTGAATGCAATGATTTAAGAAACTAAAAGTTCACTGCTCCGCGTTGAGTTCCATATCGACGATGGTTTTGTCAGTTTGACACTCGTTGCCGGCCTTCTCCGAGAACCTCACCGTCACCTCGACCTCCAGAACCTCGCCGGCTTTGAGTTGTTGCCCATTGAGGAGCCCTATTTCCACTCCGCTCAGTTCGCTTAGGGTCCTCCCCTTCGTGGAATCGACGGTCCAGGACTGGTCTCCGAGATGCACCCTCAGCTCGTTCACTACAAGGTACTTGCTCAGCTCCCCGACGTCGGTGGTGTTGTCGACGGCCTTCTCGGCCGGACTCATCTCGCTCTCCTCGAGGTCTTTGATGTTGAGGGTCATGGTCATCCTGGAGACGTCGACGTCACCGCGGTTCTTGATGTAAAAGGTGAACGTCCTCTCGTCGCCGGGTTTCAGGTTGGAGAACTCGAAAAGCTTGATGTCGTTGTAGAATCTGCTTCCGTCCTTGCTTACGGCTATGTCAAATTCGCCCGAGCCGAACTCGTTGTCGTTGGAGTGCGCAACGTCGGTAAAGATGGACCTGGCCGGACCCGCCAGCACCAGCAGGGCCGCGAGAACACCTATCGCCACAACTTCCCCATATCTCATACAGCACCACCCATTATAGTAGGCAGGGGAATTGCGGTGTGAACGCTTATAAATTTTTCTATTGGCTCAAGTAATATCTGGATAGGGGCGTAAGAATAATTTTACAACCCAAACAATATGAAAGGATCAAGGCCTCACGTTCACGTTGAGCTTGAGGCTCTGGATCGTTCCGTTTACCGCCTCGAGGATGAGGTTCCTCGCATCCGTTTCCGCGTAGTTTCCGTCCGGTGGGGCCGGCGGAAGCTCCGGCTGTGTGTCCTTGAAGAGGAGGAACCAGACCTGCCATTTGCCAGGCCTATCGATGCTGAAGGTGTAGTTCCTCTCGAACTGCGGCGTCCAGTTGCCCTCTATGTTTACGGGAACCGGCGGTAGCGTCACGTTGAACCAGCCTGGCATCGGGTACATCCCGTGGATCAGCGTGGTGTTGGTCTCGTTGTCCCAAGTTAGGTTCACCAGCCAGACCTGGACATAGTAAGTTACGTTCCTGTGCTCGTGGTTGACTATCCCGATTATGACCGTCCCGTTTTCCCCAACCTTGAGGTCCGTCGGGTAATCGGCGGCCTTCCCGTTCGGGCCGAGGATGTAGAACTCCGTGAACGCCTCTCCGGGCTTGGGATGGGTGATGATATAGGTTAGGGTTCCGATGGAGGTCAGGATGGCGATGATGAGGATCACCATCAAAGCCTTATCGAGTTTGCTCGCCTTTTCCCACTCGAGCTCTTCCTTTATTTTTTCCAGCGTTATCCAGGGGATCCACGGATCGAACGCTTTCGAACGGCGGTAGATGGCGGCGATGGCAAGGACGATGTTGAAGACCGTGAGGCTGACGAGTATCGGGAGGAGCCGTATCCCCCAGGGCGTGTAGTTGAGGCCGAGGCCTATCAGCGGGACTATCGCTATGCTCAGCCCGAAGCTCAGGGCCAGCCGCTCGAGGTTGTCGAGTTCCGGTCTGTTGGGGAAGAGGGCCGTCACGAAGACGTAACCCGGGAAGAAGAGGACGAAGGCCAGGCCGAGGGCTTTTCTCAGGATGCTGTCTGGATAGAGGGCGATGAGAAGGTCCAGGAGGAGTGAGAGAGCGATTATCGTGAGCAGATCCCAGTGCCTTTTCAGGTCCATTTCATCACCTTCATTGGGTATGAGCTGGAAGGCTTAAAACGGTTGTGATATTGTCTGGAGGGGCCATAGGTTAAGAAAGTTCGGTATAATGGGAGATGGCCTTAGCTTGGCTTTCAATTTCCCGGAAATCTTTATACGCTAAAATATGCATATCTCTGTGAGTGATACATACACCTGAAGTCCAATAACGGATTCGCTGCAAACCTTAGTATGTGGCTATCCCGGGGGAGTACCATGAGGAGGGTGATCGTCCTGCTCCTAAGTTTGCTGGTGCTTGGGGGAGTGGTTGGGCTGGTTAGTGCTCACTCCATAACCGTGGATGGGGATCCATGATAACCATAGACACAGACCATGACGGCACTGGAATTCATTACTTTGCCTACCACGCGGAGACAGAGCTAAACTCCAGCGCTTACTGGGAGCGTCAGCTGACCATTAACCTCGCCAACTTCAGCGCTTCAAGTTCAGATGACACGTGGGTTAAGGTTCAGGGTGGGGACGGAACGAGGTACTACGGACTCGATCTCCTCAATGGAATATGGAACGATATCTCAACTTCCGCTGATGAATTCGCCGCCTCGACCACTCACAATGCAGTTGAGGTAAGGATCAAGAAGGATGAGCTCGGATCTCTGGGGGATGGCTTCATACGGGTTGCGCTCGGAGTGGTGAGGGTTAATCAGACTAATAACGAAGCCTGGGAGCTTGGAGGAAGTGACGTGCTCGACGCCATGACGGACGTCTCGGGCAACACATGGAACGATGTCCAGGATGGGCACGTTGACTACTATGCGGACATTCATGTTTCCCAAGTTCCGTTCTTCAGCGGCAACGTGGCGATGGGGCAGGTCGCCGAGGTGGGAGTGGAAGAGCTCGAGGAAGGGGATCCCGCTGTGGTAGCCTACGACGAGGAGCGTGAATATTCTGAGGGCGTTCAGGGGGATTATCCCGACGGCACCCAGGAGGAGAAGCGCCGCCTCCTCTCTTCCCGATTTCCTCAGGAGTATCAGGAGCGTGGAGGCCAGGAGGTAGAGCACAAAGGCGTCGAGTCCCGAACAACCGGACCCTATCACGATGATGCTGTTCCTCACCACCGCCGTGTTGCCCTGAACCTTGATTGGGATGCCGGATAGATCCACCATCCAGCGCACGAGGTGGGAGGTGGCCCCGACGAAGATGTCGCTCGTTCTGGCTATCATCCTCTCTACAATCTCCATTCTGACGGCCGCAGCTAAAGACATTTCGAAGAGCGCGATTGAGTTCGGTAGCGCTGTGCTCTTCACCTCGAAGAGCAGAAGTGATACCCCTATTAGAACCAGCGCATGAAATGTCGCGGGACTCGGGTACTCGCCAAATCGGACGATCAGGAATACCGGGGAGATTCCCACTAAAAGAACCCCAACGAGGGCCTGAGCGTCCAGCCTTAGCGTTCTCTCCACGAGTCCCCCGCGTGAGAATGCCACCATCATCGAGTAGAGCAATCCAAGGTACAGAACGGCGGGAGTTCTGTAAACCGCGAATATGACAGCGGTGAAGGCAAGTGAAAAAATCAAAAACCGATCACTCCTCCCGGAGGCCCACCTCCAGGAACTCAACGTTCTTCCTCTCTGAGACCATCAGGAGGATCAGCCCGAGACCGATTACAACGAACGTCTGGGCAACCGGATCTTTAAGTTGGTCTTTCATCATGGCGAGCGCGATAACCGATGCTCCGAGCCATCCCGCGAGGTAATAAACTGCCTTTCCGAAGTACAGATAAGCCAGGTAGAGGGTAACCCCGATGAGGGCGACCGAGAGGGCGTAGTCGTTGAAGGCCGATGCTATTAGGACGCCCGAGATAATCGCCTCTTTCTCCCCTATCCTAACACCCCTTAGAACGTCGTCGAGAAGAAGGAAGGTTGAAGTGGAGGCGAAGAGCGCCGTTTTGATGCCTTCCCAGCTGTATATGGACCCCCCCGGAAGGGTGAGGGCGAGCAGGATAACGTAGCCGTAGAACGCCATCAGGCTCAGGTTCCTGCTCTTCACCCGGAGGAGGTACGGGATGGCGGCCAGGAGGAAGGGGTAGTTCTGGAGGGCCACACCCACGAGGATGGAAGCCACCAGCCCTATCATAGTTTTCTCACCACCTTCGGCAAGAGATCCCTTGGGCCAACCTCGATGACCTTTATCCACCCGATTACCCTCTTCATCATCTCCTTTCTCTCCCGGTAGGCTCTGTAAAGGGTTTCGAGTTTCTCCTTCGTCAGGTCTTTCTTGCTCATGAAGAGTACAGGATTGGGGTAGAGCAGAACCGCCTTCGCCCCTTTCCTGTCAAGGATCCGTGACGCTTTGATTATCTCACCCGGATGGAGGCCGAGATCGTCAACCATAAGGACGTAAGCCCCGCTCTCGACCTTCATGGCTGCCGCAACGGGACCCGATGCCTCCGTTCCCTTCCTGAGCTTTGAGACGGTGCGGCCGAGGGAAGATCTTTTCGGGGACAAACGTGAGGGTGTTATCTGGGGCAGGCCCCTTTCCCCCTTCAGGCCGAGTTCCAGCACCACCTTCAGGGGATCCGAGGCATTCTCTATCACTTTGACGACGCCGGAATCGTCGTAAGCTATTACTTTGATCGCGTGCCCGAAGTGCTTGAAGTACGCGGTTAACTGGGAGGTTATCAGGACGAGGTAGTCGATCCTGCCCGGCCTCATCTCCCTCCTGAACTCCTTAGCCACGTTTATCAGGAGATAAACGTCCGCGAGGGTCTCCCTCTTGAACACCCTGACTATGAGCGTCTGGAGTCTTGACGTTGCCTTCCAGTCTACTCTGATTATATCGTCGCCCGGCATGAACTCCCTGAGTTCCTCGAAGTCCAAAGTTTCCGCGCCGATTCCAAGGGCCTTTTCTGCCTCCGCGAGCGCCTCCACCTGCCTCCTCTCTTTCATCGCTTCCCCTATGCTACCCGGCGAGGGGAAAACGGTTATCCCTCCGTGCTCCTCTACTTTAACGTCCTCCTTGAACAGGCCGAGGGCGTCCTCGAACTCCGCTTTACCCTTCAAGTCTACCCTGCCCTTGGACTGGGGCACTATCGTCTGGGTTACGTACCTCCTCTCGCCGGGTTTCAACTCCACCCTAAGGTCCTTTGCAAAGGCCTTCTCGGAGGTTTCCCTTATCTTCAATACGCCGGGGATGGGGGAGTCGTTTTCAATGTGAATCTCGGCCTTTAAAGGTTCCTTCTCCGTTCCCCTGGCAGGAAAACGCCGGCTGACCCTGACCCTCGGCTCGAAGCTGAGCCTGGCCAGCGCGTAGTAGGCCATCAGAACCACCCCGATTAACGCAACGGCCGGGCTGGCAAGGAGGTACGCCGTTGCCGAGACCACCGCGGCAAGGGATAGGATGACTTCCGCTGGCTTCATTCGGTCGGCACCTCTACGTTCTCGAGAGCTTCTCTGACCACAGTTTTTCCGTTGACGCCCTCGACCTCGTACTCGGGTTTGACGACGATCCTGTGGGCGAGCACTGGAACGGCCAGCCACTTGACGTCATCGGGGATCACGTAGGTTCTTCCCTCAAGGTAAGCCTTCACCCTGGCCGTATAAAGCAGGTGCTCGCCTCCCCTCGGTGAGACACCCAGTATAACCCTCTCATCCAGTCTCGTGGCCTTGACGATCTCGTAGATGTAGTCGATTATCGCGTCGCTGACGTGAACCTTCTGGGCCTCCCTTCTTGCCCTCGCGAGTTCTGTACCGAGAACCACCTGCTTCGCCTTCGAGAACTCGCCGAGGCTCTTCCTCCGGAGCATCCTCTTCTCGCTCTCCTCCGGTAGGTAAGTCAGGTCTATCTTCATCATGAAACGGTCCGTTTGAGCCGTGGGGAGCTCATAGACACCCTCCAGCTCAACGGGGTTCCTGGTGGCGAGCACTATGAAGGGTTCCGGTAGCTTGAGCGGGAGTCCCTCTATGGTTACCTGCTTCTCCTCCATCGCCTCGAGCAGGGCCGATTGCGTTTTCGGGGAGGCCCGGTTTATCTCGTCTACGAGGACGACGTTGGCGAATATCGGCCCTTTCCTTATCTTGAACTCGCCCGCGCGCATGTCATAGAACGTGTGGCCCAGGATGTCCGCCGGGAGGAGGTCGGGCGTCATCTGTATCCTCGAGAACTTCAGCCCGAGGGTTCCCGCGAAGTTCTTGCTGAGCGTCGTCTTGGCTATTCCGGGAACCCCCTCAAGGAGTACGTGTCCCTCCGCCAGCAGGGCTATCGTCATGAGCTCGACCACGTCGTCCATGCCCTCAATGGCCTTTCCAACTTCTTTTTGGATCTTTTCGAGTATCATATCAACCACCCATCCTTTCGAGCATCTCAATTATCTCCTTCTCGTCCCAGCCCCTCTCCTCCGCGAGGAGGAGGGCAACCTCTTCAACGTTTTCGTTTTCATTGAAAAGGCGCGCGAGGAGGCGCGACGTCAACCGTGCCGTTATCCCGAAGGCTCCGATTTCCCACAGCAGTATCATCGTTGCTATGAGGAGCATCAACCCAATAGCCGTCCTCCTTGAGAGCACGCGGGTTATCGTAACGGTGCCGGTGGTGTAGAGGTTGAAATCAGGATGATGGGCCTCGTCGATGTAAAACCTATCCCCGCCGAGGTAGTCTATCAGGTTCCTCAGGAACGGCTCGTTTTCTCCGTAGAGCTGGTTCGTCAGGACATCCGGGTCGGACAGCACCACTATCCTTCCCTTCCCGTACCTGACCTCCGTCAGCAGTGGAAACATTCTCCTGTGGAAGTTCACCATGGAGACCTTGCTGGCGTAGGCCTCGCCATTTCCTGTGACTATTATGGCAGAGGGCTCGTTGGTGATGATCTCCGTAACGTTCCGGGCAAGGATGGGGTCTTCTATCCTTACGGAGACCACGAACCTGTCGTCTTTGTCGTAGAAGAAATCCCTGAGGGGGTCTTTTGAGATCCCAACCGGCACGTTTAGAGCCCGGAGTATCTCGTTTCCCGTCCCGAAGTCGTCGGCTATGAAGAGGGTGTTTCCCCTTTCCAGGAAGAGCTTTATCCCCTCCATCTCGGCCGCCGTGAACGTCACGTTGGGCCCTATTATCAGGAGGACGCCGTCGAGGTCCCCCACTCCGGCGATATCAAACGACTGGAAGATCGGCGTTATCGTCTTTCCTCTGTGATAGGCCAGCCTCGCGAACCCGGAAACCCCGTCCCAGCCGGTGTTGAACATGCTGTAGGCGGTGGAGCTCTTGAACATCGGAACGGTGAGGGGCATGGTCAGGAACGTCAGGATGAGGAGGATGAGGATGAGGTACCTTATCGTCTTGTTCATCTGGAATCCCCCTCCATGATCCTCCTTACGTCTTCTATGAACTCCGCAAGCTCCTCCGTTGTTAGCGGAACGTTCCCGTAAACGGCTTTCTCGTGGAGTAAAGTGACCCTCTCGAGGTAGGGGTAAAACTCCCTGCCCTTCAGTATCCCAAGGACCTCCCTCGGAGTGAGGCTCTCGCCTACCCCGAAGCGATCCCTTAACTTCTCCCTGAGTAACCGGTAGGCTTCACCGACGTCCTTCGGTATTTCGACTTCGGCTGCGGTTGTTGGCCCTTCGTCCCTCCCCTGTACGGGTGAAGGTTCCCTAATTTTTTCGAGTTTTCTCGTCGGGTGCCGTTTCTTACGTTTGAGAATGATGATTCCACCCATAAAGACGAGAGCTATCAACGTGGTCTCGATGTACCTCGGTAACCTGCTCAACGGCGAAACCACGTTGATCGTCAGCACGTTGGAGGTTGCCTCCCCGTAAACCTCGTTGCCGGGGAACGCGGCGTACACCTCGATATCGCCTGTTTCCTCAGGCCTTAACGTGAAGGAGAAGTTTCCCTCTTCAGATGTTAAGTTAAGGTAGGGCTTGCCGTTGACGTATATGCTAATGGGGACGCTCAGGCGGGGTCGAATGTTTCCAGTGAAAGAGGCCGTTTTCCCGAGGGTTATCTCCTGGGGACCGTTCAGCGTTATAGTCACGGGGTAGCGCTTGAACTTAACGGTAACGGTTTTTGTCGTTCCCGAGTGGGTTGAATCGCCATCAAACTTCAATGATACCCTGAAACCGATGGCTTTTGGGGAGAGGTATCCCTTTGAGAAGCTTCCGTCCGGGTTAGTGGTCAGCGATTCGTTTCCAACCGTTATATTCCGCCCCCCCAGGGGTTTCCCGTAGTAGTCAACGAGCTTTCCGGATATCGTGGCCGTTTGATTCAAGAGGGCACTCACGGCATCCGGGGCCAGAAAGAGGGAGGGGATCTTCCTGACGGTGACGGTTACCACGTTGGATCTGTTTCCCCGCTGGGTGGCATATACGGTGTACGTTCCAAGCCTATCGAAGGAGTACGTTGTGGAAAAGAGCCCGTTGATGGGTTTTATCGGGATGAGGATGGTGGAGTTTTTTCCGGCTATCACGATCGTAACGGTCTCGTTGCCGGGACAGGAGCCAAAGATCGTGACGTTCTGGTGGAGGATGGGACTGTTGGTTGAGATCCCTATCATTAACTTCCCTGTCGGACCCGTCTTGGAGACGAGCTTCCTTATGGCCTCCAGGTACTTACCAACCTTCTCCGTGTTGAATGCCAGAACCTTCGTGCCGTTCCGGAGCCTGAGCGCTGAGATCTTATTTAGATCCCCCTCCATCCTCCTAATGGTGCCGGTTATCCCGGCCGCCAGAGCAGGGGTGGGCTTCCTCTGGAATTCGAGGGTCATGTTGTCCAATGTAACGAGCTCCCTGGCGAAGTCGTAGAAGGGGGGGATGACCTCCATCACTGGTGAGTCAACGCCCCTGTCCCTGTAGTACATGGCCTCTGTGTTTATAAGTTCCAGTTCGTTGAGGGTCTGAGTGGCCAGTTTCAGGCCGTAGCTCTCGTTGGCCAGCGTGTACTTCAGGGAGTACTCGAAGTGAACCAGGACTTCCGAGAAGTAGTCGTACAGAAAGACATCCCTCTGAACCGGCTTCTCCACACCCTTTCCGGCCGTGAGGGGAAGTGAGCCGATGATTAAAATGAGGGTTATTAAAAACGCTGCTTCTCTCATTGCCATCACATCCACAAGGCATAAAAACCTTTTAAGTTTTGTTCATTCAGGTGTTGGGATGGGGCGGATCTGGGGAGGTATCCTTGTAATCGCTGGAATCGGACTCTGGTACTACGGGGGCACCTCAGGGGTTCCCTACCTTGTAAACCTCGGCATCGGCACGGTAATCCTCGGGCTGGTGGTCGCGGCCCTCCCCATGGGCGGACAGGTCGAGAAGGAATCGCTCGTCCTCAGCTGCGATCCGTTCTGCAGGTTCGTCGGAAACCTCGTCGAAGACCTGGAGCTGAAGGGAAACCCGGTTGTTATCCCCCCATACGAGAACCTCCCATCCGGAGGGGTGTTCATCCCCCGGTCAAAGGATTTCAGGGTGCCCCTCGGAAAGCTGGATGGAAACACCGTCTTTTTAGCGGGAACCGAGGATGAAAGTGGAGTTCTGATAGGCCCGCCTCCGGGCAGGGGAATCATTGACTACACCCTTGAAAACGTTGGTGAGCTCTCGGGGACGGGCATCGGATACGCGGCCTCCGCGGTATCATCCGTTCTCAGCGCTCTCGGCCTCGGCTCGGCGGAGGTCTTTGAGAAGGAAGACGGAGAGATAGAGGTTTTCGCAAAGCCCCTGTGTGGTGGACCGGCCTATGCCGATCCCGCGGTCTCGGCGGTTCTCCTGGGGATAGCGATGGGTTCGGGAGAGCTCCTCGAGGTGGAGTCCGTTGAAAATGCCGGTGAACACGTTAAGGTTACGTTGAGAAGGCTCGGTGGGGTCGAGAGATGGCTATGAGGGAGAACGTCATCCTGTTCCTGGCCCTTTGGGTGGTCATCTCCGCTCTGATAATTCCATCCGTTGAGATATTCCTGACCGTGGCACTCATCGGGATACTGATTACCCTTGAGGTGGGCGAGTTCTACCTGCCGAGGGACGTTAAGAGCTCGTTAAAGCTCTCGGCCTACCTGCTCCTCCTCGTTTTTTCGTTCATAGTGGCTAAGAGGGTGTACGAGATAATAAAATAATCGTCAAAATACTAATTTGAGAACCCGTTTCATGTTCCTCGCCCCCTTCTTGATCCTCAGGTATTCCTCCTTTGACAGGGGGAAGTTCCTTGCGTTCTCAAGGAGGGCGTTGATGAACTCCGCCTGCTGTCTGCTCCAGACCTCGTTCGGTGTCCTTTGAGCCACTCCACGTAGAGTTTTATGAACTCAATCCTCTCCCCAGGCCCATTTTGGAATCCTCCAATGCTCCTCGCCACCAGTAAAAGGTAGTTAGGAACTCTTAAATATCTGTCCTTCAACTGCAAGCCCCTCAAATCTCCTTCAGCTTTTCACAGGTGATGTTCACAACAATTCCCCAAAGTTGAGCAAGGAGTTTCGTTGTCCAATGGAATGGTGAATTTGTGTTGTATACAGTGGGTGAGAACCTGGAAAAATTCCCGTGAGAACGTAACACGGCGAAAGATTAGATGAAATATATCCTTGGAAGCACGGCAATTTTATGAGGTGCACTTAGAAAACTTTATAACGATGTCAATTACAAAACTGAAGTGAGTTGTCCATATAACTGACAGAGAGGGATAAGCGGCATGGCGGAGGACAACGTCCTGGTACTCATCCCGGCCTACAACGAGGAGCTGACGATTGGTTCGGTTGTTGCTCTGGCTCGATTATTTAACCCAAGCGTTTCCACGGGGGGTGCTGAATATCACTAAAAAGCAGGATATAACCCCGGAGGACGTCACCATAATAATCCCCACCCTCAACGAGGAGGAAGGCATCGGAAAGGTTATAGACGCTTTTAAAAAGCTCGGATACGGTAACATCCTCGTCATAGATGGCAACAGTAAGGATAGAACCCGCGAGGTGGCGGGGGAGAAAGGTGCAAAGGTCATCGTGCAGAGCGGCAAGGGCAAGGGCCAGGCGGTTGCCGAGGCTTTCTCCATGGTCGATACCGATGTCGCCGTTCTCATCGACGGGGACGGGACTTATGACCCTAATGATATAGAGGAGATGCTCGAACCCATAAGGAGGGGCGTTGCCGAACACGTTATAGGGAACCGGCTGGTTAACTTTGAGGACGGAGCGTTCACACGGTTAAACTTGTTTGGAAACAAAGTGTTGAACTGGCTCTTCCGCTTTCTTTACGGCGTTGAGCTCTACGATATCCTTTCCGGGTACAGGGCCCTAACCAGGGACGTCTATAAAAACGTCAACCTCCTCAAGCACGGCTTTGAGGTTGAAGCAGAGCTGACCGTCGAGACCCTCGCCAACGGCTTCAGTATCATCGAGGTGCCCATAAATTATCACAGGCGCCACGGCGATACCAAGCTCAGCCCCCTCGGTGACGGGCTCAGGATAGGGAGGACGATAGCCGAGCTCCTCGTGAGGTACAACCCGGCCAAGTACCTCTACTTCCTCGGGGTGTTCTTCCTCCTCCTTGGGTTCATCTCGGGGGTTTACGTTGTTTACGAGTGGTTAAATCATGTCTCCCACGATCTGCTCGCCATAGTTACCGCCATCCTCGTGCTCGGCGGGGTTCAGTTTTTAGTTATAGGTTTCGTGATGAGCTACATGTTTAAGGTGATGGTGGAGATAAAGAGGAGTATGAGACAAAAGTAAATAGGAGGGAGAACGAGATGAAATCCATAGCTATCTTTGTAAGTACTCCTGCTCAGGTTCATTTCTACAGAAATATTTTGAGAAGATTAACAGAAAAAGGTTATAATGTGCACCTCCTGGCGAGGGATTATGGAGAAACGTTGGACATATTAAACGCATTAGGGTTTGATTACGCTGTTTTTTCAAAGCCACCTAAGGGGTCTAAACGGATTATTACATTACCTAAAGACGTCCTCAAGGCGTTTACATTCCTGCGCAAAGAAAAAATAGGCGTAGTAACGGGATTTGAAATATATGGTGCATATACATCCAAATTACTTAGGGCTCCTTATGTTCAGTTCTATGATTCGGAACCGAGCATACACACACTCCTTTCTCTCCAATTTAAGGCCATGATGCCTTTTACGGACGTTTTATTGACTCCGGAGTCATTTAGAGATGAGTTGGGAAAAAAGCATCTCAGAGTAGCCAGTTACAAAGAGCTTGCATATTTACATCCCAATTATTATACTCCCAATGACGACATTTTTGATCTTTTGGGGATTTCTAAAGGGGAAGATTATGTCTTATTAAGGTTCAACGCCTTTGACGCTGCCCACGATGAAGGGGTTAGAGGCTTCACGACCGAAGACAAGATAACACTCGTGAAAGAACTCGAAAAGCATGCCCACGTTTTCATCTCCGCTGAAGGGAAAGTTCCAGGGGAGTTAGAAAAATATCTTCTCCCGGTTCCCAAGAGCAGAATACATGATGTTATTTACCATGCTAAACTCTTGGTTACTGATACCCAGACAATGGCTACGGAAGGGGCTCTGTTGGGAACTCCGACCATCAGAAGCAACAAGTTCGTTGGCCCAAAGGATATGGGCAACTTCATAGAGCTTGAGAAACGCTTTGGCCTTATGTTCAACATCAGAGACCGCGAAGAGGCAATAAAAAAAGCCGTTGAACTGGTTCAACTGAATGGTCTCAAAAGAGAGTGGTACAGAAAAAGGGAAAAACTCTTGAAAGAGAAGATCGATATAACGTCCTTTATGGTATGGTTCCTCGAGAACTATCCTGAAAGCCTGGAGGAATTCAGGCAAAACCCAAAAATTCAGCATCGGTTTAGGTGATGCCCATGAGGGTTGTTACGGTTGTTGGTGCTCGGCCGCAGTTCATTAAGATGGTTCCGGTTTCTCGAGAACTTGAAAAGGCTGGCATCCAAGAGGTTATCGTGCACACGGGCCAGCATTATGATTATGAAATGAACAAAATCTTTTTCGAGCAGTTGAATATTAGAGAACCAGATTATAATCTGGGGGTCGGTTCCGGGAGTCACGGTTATCAAACGGGTGAAATGTTAAAGCGGATTGAGGAGGTTCTGCTCAGGGAAGAGCCCGATTTGGTTCTGGTTTACGGGGATACTAACTCTACCCTCGCTGGGGCTTTGGCGGCGGTTAAGCTTCACATTAAAGTGGCCCACGTTGAGGCTGGTTTGAGGAGTTTTGATAAGCGAATGCCGGAGGAGGTTAATCGGGTTTTGACGGATCACATTAGTGATCACCTCTTTGCTCCAACTGAAACTGCAGTTGAGAATCTGAAAAATGAGGGAATTAGGGAAGGAGTTTATTTAACGGGGGACGTCATGTTGGATGCGTTGCTCTACAATATTAAGATCGCTGAGAGGGAATCAAAAATACTGGATGAGTTGGGATTAAAGCCGATGGAGTATTACCTTGCGACTGTTCATCGGGCTGAGAACACGGACAATAGAAAAAACTTGGAGAGCATAACATCGTGCTTGAGAAGAACGCGAGAAAGATTTTGACAGATTCTGGAGGCGTGCAGAAGGAGGCTTACTTTTTGAGAGTTCCATGCATTACTTTAAGGGAAAAAACGGAATGGGTTGAGACTGTTGAGGATGGATGGAACGTTCTTGTTGGGGCCGATAAGGAGAAGATACTAAAGGCTGTTAGGGAGTTTGAGCCTGACGGGAGAACGTACACGTACAAGTTTGGAGACGGGAAGGCGAGTAAAAGAATTATAGAGATATTGGGTGGGGGTTAAGACTCATCAGGGAGTGATAACATGAAGTTATTGGTGATCTCTCCTCATTATCACACTTTTATAAAAGATCTTGTAGAAGCTCAGAGCAAATATTTCGATGAAATCAACGTCTTTGTTCATCATAATTACCTTTCGGAACTTGCTCGATATCTGCCCTTTTCGTATTTCAGGCACATTGAAAAGTTTTCAAAGAAGTGGCTTGTAGATTTGACTGAAACACCTGAAAATGTTAAGGTGCATGTAGTCTCATCCTTCTATTTCACTCCCGATGGACAAAATTATGGGCTTGGTGATAAATTGGCCAATCTATTTAAAAAATACATAGAAAAGAACAACATTGAGTTCGATCTGATTCATGCTCATTTTACTTGGCCGAGTGGGTACGCGGCGGTAAGGCTTGGAAAGAAGTTCAATGTTCCAGCAGTTGTTACTGCTCACGGATACGATGTTTACGACTTACCCTTCCGAAATGAAAGATGGAAGAAACTGATAAGACATGTCTTAAGTTCTTCCGATTATGTAATAACGGTTAGCAATAAAAACTTGTCTTCAATTAGAAGATTAGATATCAACACCCCGGTTAAACTCGTCCCAAATGGGTTTAGAAGCGATTTATTCTATCCACAAGACCAAAAGGAGTGCAGAAAAATCCTGAAGTTACCTCTTAACAAAAGGATAATTCTGACGGTTGGGAATCTGGTTGAGGTTAAAGGGCACAGATACCTGATAGATGTCATGGGAGAGGTTGTAAAGCATAGAAAAGATGTTCTTTGTATCATAGTCGGCGGTGGGAAACTGGAAAACAAACTGAAAAATCAGGTTAAAAAGTTGGATTTAGATGATTATGTAAAACTTGTGGGTCCCAAACCACATAACGAGATACCATTATGGATGAACGCCGCCGACCTCTTCGTCCTTCCGAGCTTGAGCGAAAGCTTTGGAATTGTTCAGTTAGAAGCGATGGCCGTTGGAACTCCAGTTGTTGCAACGTACAATGGCGGCAGTGAGGAAATAATAACCTCCGAGGATTACGGCCTGCTCTGCCCACCAAAGGATCCAGAATGTTTGGCGGAAAAGATTTTAATAGCCCTTGAAAAAGATTGGGACAGGGAGAAGATAAGGAAGTACGCGGAGCGATTCATGTGGGAGAATATTGCTACTCAAACGTTGAATATATACAGGAGAGTGGTTGATAAAAATGAAAGTTGATATTCAGTACAATTCAGCAGAGAAAATATTAAAAAAAGCAAATGATATATTAATCTTAGCTCCTATTGATGTTTTGGATATTCTACAAGGTAACAGAGGAGGAGAAAGGCTAATAAGAGAACAGGTTAGATATCTTAGAATCATTAATAAAAATGTAGAATTGGAGTCCTTGTTTAATATTTCAGCGGTTTTCAAAATTCTTAGATTGTTTCAGAATGCTACAAAGATTAACATAAAATTTGCAACCGGAATGATTAAAAAGAAGAAAACAAGCCCTTTTGGGAGTTTACTTTTACCGTTTATAACTGCAATTGTGGAACTGTTACTGAGAATAGATCCGACTCTTAAAAAATCATGTAATGAAATTAAAGAAAAATACGACCTCATCATAGTCAATTTTCCAATTGGAGCGGCAATCGTAAAGAAATTAACAAATAAACCAACGATTATTATAGAGCACAACATTGAGTACATATTCTTAGAAGAGAAACTAAGGATATTTGGGATACCTAACAGGATCGTGTCTACCATTTCGAGAGTGTATAAATGGATTGAATTTTACAATTTGAAACATGTAGACTTCATTTTCTGTGTTTCCCCCCAAGATAGAGAAATGCTTGCCCAAAGTATAGAGGATCGGGATGTATACGTATGGGTACCAATCAGAAAAAAACGAAAATTAGAAATTTCCAAAGAATTTAAGGAAAAAGGAAAGATAGTGATTGGATTCATAGGAAGCGCAACTACCCACAACATTGATGCTGTTGAAAAAATCATTGAGCTCAGCAAGCGATTATCAGATACCAAATTCGAATTCTGGATTATTGGTAGTGTTGGAAACTTATTCAGGGGGCAGAAAGATGAAATACCTAAAAATGTAAAATTCTTGGGATTCGTGCAGAATTTAGGAAGTGTTCTAAGCAGATGTGATTTGTTTATAAATCCAAAGTTTACGTCTCCAACTGGAATAGAGATTAAAATGTTTGATTATTTAAAGATAGATACGCCAGTAATATCAACATCTCTTGGAGCAAGAGGATTTGAGGAGCTTATTGGAGATAAGATTTTTATTGCGGATTCCATGGAAGATATGGTAAAAGTTATTCAGTCATTGATCAATTCTAAGTCGTAAAATCACATGGCTTTTAATCCTGTAATCCCATCTGAGAGACCCTTTAGATATGCAAAAACCAAACGAGGTCTTTTATAGTATAATACAAGTGAAGTAACTTTGAAGGGCAACTCCCACAATAGAGTATACGTTAGATGTTTTCGCATTACACTTGAAGAGGAATTTCTTTTTAGAAACCATAATCTATTTCTAGTCATGTAATACTCATGGAAATTACTCAGTATTCCTCCACTAGAGGAAGCTACTTTATGCCATGTCCTTGCGGTTGGTACATAGAGCAAGTTATGCCCGGTATGTTTTGTCCTAAGACACAAATCTGTCTCTTCCCAGTAACAGAAAAATTTTTCATCAAAAAACCCTACCTTTTCAAGAATCTCTTTCTTTATTAACATGCAGGAACCTTCAATTTTGTCAACACTCATGATTCTATCCCACTGTCCACGATCCACTTCATTGAATCCATACCTTTTTTCAGTCCCCCTCCAAAGGATTAAATCTGCTCCAGTAAAATTAATCATATCGCTCCTTCCGTTGTAATCATAGTAATAAATCTTTGGCCCCACAATCCCAATCTTCTCATCACTCTCAGCAACCTTAACAAGCTCACTCAAAAAATCGGGATCAACAACAGTATCATTATTCAATAGCAGAACATAACTCGGATTCAAAACGCTCAAGGCAAACTTTATCCCAACGTTGTTCCCGCCGGCGAACCCGTAGTTATCCCTGTTTTTAATCAGAATCATCCTCCTATCGGGGTCAAGTTTTTCATAAAGCGGTCTATTGAACTTTCCCTCCTTAGCTTCATCCTCGCCAACCTCAAAAACCTTTATTGGCTTATTTTTGGGATTGTACTTGAAGAACTTGGAATTGACTTTAATCTTGCCTCTGGCATACTCTTTTATCTTCTGAATGGATTCATCCCTAGAACCATTATCCACAACAATAACATCGTAATTTGGATAGGTTATCCTGTAGAGCGACTCCAAACACTCAACCGTATCCCTCCAGCCGTTCCAGTTGAGGATTATGATTGAGACTCTTGGATAGTTCATAAGCATCTTAATGGGTATCCACAAAAATATTAAAAGGCTTTTTGGTGGTGATTACATGGGAGTGGGTTCAATGGACAGGAAGGCACTTATAATCACGGCTTCGATTTTGATAGGGCTGGACTCATCAATAATAATCGATCATTTGGGTATTCATATACCCCTAGCCAGAGAAGTTTTTGGCTTTATTGCCCTAACGTTTCTACCCGGATATCTCCTTTTGAAGATTTTAAGAACAAGGGTGGAGAGTATTTCTGAAAGCATCTTCATGACAGTTGCCCTGAGTATCTCCACTGTAATGTTCATGGGCATCTTTGCGAACTTCATTTATCCGTTCATTGGAATTAAGAGGCCAATAACATTAAAGCCACTTCTGGTAACGTTTAATGTCATTGTGGTATCTCTCCTTGTAATCCAACAGAATAGAAGCCTGGAGACTCAAGAAAACCTGTCAAAATTTCCCAAAATAACAAGGTGGGATCTCTTCTTCCTGCTTTTGCCTTTGTTTTCGCTTTTGAGTGCATACATGTTCAGCTTCTATGGAGACAACCGAGGATTGCTGGCCCTGTACTTTGTTATCTCACTTACTCCTATTATTTTTATCAAGGTAAAAAACTTCAACAGGGCTTTTGCCATATGGTCAATAGCCATCTCTCTCATGTGGTCAACCGTCTTTGGGGTGTCCTGGAACTATATATGGGGGTATGACATAAGCGGGGAGTATTACTATGCTCATTTAGTTTTGAGACAGGGAATGTGGAATGTTTCGACATACTATCAGTACAACACTGTTGCAAGCGTGAACATCTTAGCCCCGCTGTACTCTTTAATCCTAAACATTGGCATAATCCCGATTTTCAAGATAATTTACCCTCTAATCTTTTCCATGGTTTCGGTAATACTCCTGAAAGCTTATGAACGGCTCTTGGGGAAAAAAATCTGGGCCGAGCTTTCGATACTCTTTTTCATGTTTCTATTCACCTTCTTTACAGAAATGATGGCTCTTGCAAGACAGATGATCGCAGAGTTGTATCTTGCCTTAATGGTTTATGCTCTAATAAAAAGAGTGCATCCTCTATTGCTGCTGATTTTTGGAACCTCCCTCATAGTTTCCCATTATGGAACTGCCTATATGGTCATGTTCGCCCTGCTATTTGTTATTCCAGTTAGCTTAGCCAAAAAGAACTCAATAATAAAGGAAAGCTATGTAGTATTATTCTGGTTATTTACCCTCCTATGGTATCAATATGTGGGAGGAGGATTTGAATTCCACAAACTGGTTGATATCGGTTATTTCACTGTCATAATGCTAAAGAACATCCTCAAGCCCCAGTACTCTCAGGGACTCGCAATTATCGCGAGCAAAACAACACTCACAAGAGAAATAGCAAAGTGGATAAACTTGATTGCTCAGGGTTTGATTTCAATTGGGATGGTGGCAGTGGTTTATACTCTTATCAAACAGAAAGAGAGGAAGTACATCGAATTCTATGTTCTATCCTTTGTGTTTTTTGCATACGATGTCGCAGGTGTAATAGTTCCCTTCTTTGCGAATAGATTAAATGCCACCCGTTTATATCAGATCACGTTGTTCTTCTTGTCTCCTTACCTTGTTATTGGGACTGCCACTATTCTCAAGGGGTTTCGCAAGCTATTCAGAGTTAAGCTCGATCATGTTAACATTAGACGCATGACCAAGGCGCTGGCGGGGTTTTTATTAGTGTATTTCCTATTTAACTCTGGTTTTATGCTCGAAGTTACAAAAGATCCACAACCTGTCCTATGGCTGGATAAATATCATTCTCCATCTTGGAGCCCTGCTGAGATAACAGGAGCGAGATGGTTGAAATACTATACTCCCGAGGGTAATGCTGTGTGGTTAGGTAACTTTAAATTCCCACTCTTTCTTGGATTGGGGATGAAAACTAAGAGTTTTGGCAAAGAGCCACAAGTTAGCATCTATGCACATAACGGAAACCAGTATGTGTATCTTGGAAAAGAAACGGTATTGTTTAAGGAAATTGAAGCGTTTTATTTTGATATTGGAGGAATCCAGAGGCATCAATTCGTTCCTCTAAAGCAAACAAAGTTGTGGAAGCAACTGTATGATTTTAACAAAATATATTCAAGCAATCAGGTTTGGGAATATTATGTTTACAGGTGATCTCTTTTAGTGTACTTTTCTTCCTCACGATTAAAGATTAAATCCTTCACACTATTAACTATTCTAACATCCAAGTTTTCAAAATGTCTGTCAAAAGTATAGATCTCCTCTATCCCTCTCCTTTTCATCAAAATATAAGCAAGGGCATCGTTGATACTAACTCCCTTCTCCTCCGCCAGCAAAACGCTTTCCATATAATCCTTATCGCTAACCTCCTCGACAATAACGTTTCCCTTTATCAACACATCCTTCAGGAAAGAGACTGCAAAGCTGAGATTCGCAGCATCCTCCAGTACGTTTGCAACCTCGCTTAAATGTGCCACCGTTGTTATAACCTCTTCCCCCTCGTTTATCCGATTGAATATCTCTTTTGAAACCCTTTTTATCTCCAGCTCCTTCTCGTTTAATTCTCTCTTGGGTTTTAAAACTGCGTAGATGAAAACATTTGCATCAATGAACCTCATTTCTTCTCCCTCAGCTCCTTTCTCAGTTTGTGGTAATCCCCAAAGTTATCGACATCCACTTCCACCGAATCCACGTATTTGGACAGGTCCACATCCCTTGGAAGGATTTCAACTTTCCCCTCCTCTTCAATAACCACCACTTCATCCCCCTTTATCCTTCTTCTCCATGAGATGGGTAATACAATCCTGCCCTGGGAATCTATTTTTTTGATTTCCACTTTCATTTTTAGTCACCAATTTATAATTTGATCTTCCACTATTTAAACTTAGCCTCCGTCACTTGTCCTTTCAGTTGAGGATTATGATTAAAACCCTTGGGTTAAGGTTTCATCCAACATAATCCTTCACCATTTTAATTACCGCGTCCATGTTTGCATATTCCCAGCTCCCGAATCTTCCAATACTCTCAATTCCAATTTCATTTAAATATTTAAAGATGGCTTCGAGATTATTCCTGTAATCAAGATCGTATATAACGTAAGCGTATTTAAATCTGTGGACCGTTGTTAGTACAACGTCCTTTTTGTCCATAATTCCCAGCTTATGGAGATTCTCCACTGTTATCCCGGCGATCTCATCATCCTTTATTCTACTTATCTCATCCCCTTCTCTATATGTAACTTCAGCCAAGATTGAGGACTTACCCGATGGAGCAACGTGGGGGGAATAATTCGATGGAAAACTAACCCTGTGCGGTAAGATGTCCTTATCCGGAATATAAAGCCAGGAGAAATCGTTGAGCTTTGATCTATCAACGCCAATCCCGACAGTAATAAGGGAATTAAAGTTTAGATTATTCACGGCTTCAATAATTTCTTCAGGAACATCATCTAAGGACTTAATCAATTCTGGTATTGGGATGGTGGAGATCACTCTGTCAAACTCAAACTCACACTTGCCATTCGATATTATCCATTTCCCATTTTCCTTTTTGATACTCTTAGCTTCAAAATTTGTGACGATTTTGTCTTTTATTGGTCTTTCCAAGGCTCTGGCTAAGCTCTGGATTCCACCGAATTTTGGGTAGTAAAAGTAAAGCTGGTGGGTGTACCCCTCGGTTGAGATTCCCAGGGAGGATTTTATCACGTCCTCAATCGGTGGATTCGGGATTCTCTCAACCCAGACTGTGCTCATCTTATCAAGCGGATACTTCCATATTTTCTCGTTGTAGGGGATCAAATACTTCTCGGCAATCCCCTTGCCGAAGGTGTAATAAAACCAGTCTTTCATGTTTCTTGGAGGTTTCAAAAGCCCCTTCTCCTTTGCGATTAGATTTTGGACGAAGTAATACAGGCACTCGAAGTTGTCCTGCTTTGGCAGGTCAGCCAGTCCATTTTCAAAGGGGTACTTCACATAACGACCTTTGTAGAGGATTTTTGTATTCCTGCGGTTTTTGACCACGTTATCACCAAGGAGGGACGCCATGAAATTCAAAATCTCTCTATCCCTCGAGAATATTATGTGGGAGCCGCCAACGTCAAACGTGAACCCTTCAATTTGAACAGACTTAAGGAGCCCCCCAGTCTCAGGGTTTTTCTCCAAAATTAAAAAGTCGTATCCCCTCTGGTTTAAGAAATATCCCAGAGAGAGCCCCGCTAAGCCACCGCCGAGGATTCCGATTTTCATTTTTCATCACCCTTTAAGAGCACCTTTGAATAACTTCTCTACTTTGTCTACTGTATTATCCCATGTAAATCGCTTCGCTGTCTTTGGCCCTTCCCTCCGGAATTGTTCTCTTAGGTCTTCATCATTTAACAATCTCAATATTGCTTCAGCTAATGCTTTGGGATCTTTAGGCGGAACCACTAATGCATTCTTCCCATGGAATGCATAATCTTCCGTTCCATACCTCGTAGTTACAACGGGTGCCCCACATGCCATTGCCTCAAGTGGTGGGAGTGGGAAACTCTCATACCAAGAAGCAGTTACAACCACATCAGCAGAGGAATAAAGTTGCGCCAGTTCTTCGTCTGATGGTCTTTGAACGAACTTATATGGAACTCTTGATTCATAAGTTGGCTTTTTGGCACCATACACTACAAATTCCACATCATTTCTCTGTTTCATTACAACCTCCATTGCCTTCAATAACTCTGGAAACCCTTTCCACCGTGTTTGTTTTCCAAAGGCAATAACTCTTAACTTGTTACTTTCTTTTTCAATCTCTCGAGGATAAAAGACATTGTGATCAATAGCTGGATTAACTATAGGTGTCTCGACCCCATATTTTTCCTTCATAATGTTATGAAGCCATATGGAATTTGAAATCTTGTTTAGAGGAAGGTGATATGTTCCTTCCGCCAATTTCTTTAAAAAAGCATCATCAAAAAACAGCGGTTCATAGTGTTGCATGTGATAAAAGGGGACACCTTTTTCACTTGCGAATACTGAATATGCAGTGAAGCAAAAGGTAGCCACATTTATGTCAATATCATCTGGAGTAGCTTCTGCAAGCTTCCTTATTTCAGCTTGGGGGTAGGCCTCAAACCAATGGTTTTTTAGGTATTTTCTAATCACGTATCTTGCCCCAAGAATGTACTTTGGCCTTTTAACATAGATTGTCCTGGCTTTTAGTGGAAACCACTTATGGTCGTTTTCTCTTCCGAGAGATGTTATTGTTACCTCATGTCCTCTCTTAACTAGGTGATTTGCTATTTCCAGTATTACCCTAACTCCACCAGTTAAGCCAGTTCCAAACATGGTGTAGTTAATTTTCATCTTGCTTTCACCCCTTTGAGTTCCTTTATAATTTTCTTATCAGTTACATCTACACCATTTAGAGCATAATAAGTTATAAAGTATATCGTAATGCTTGATCCTATTATTAAGAGCAGGTTAAGCCTCGGAAAGAACCATATGAATGCTCCCATTATAATAGAAGCAACCATTGCTCTGCCCATGTGAATCAAAATGAGAGGCCCAAAAAATTCAGTTTTTCGAAAAGTGTAGAAATAAAACAACGTTACAAACAATTCTGTTGCTAAAGTTGTCGAACTTGCTCCCACGTAGCTCCATTTTGGAATAATGATTGCATTCAACACAGTATTTAAAACGGCTCCCATTGCAGTAATCTTTGTTTCTACTCCTTGCCTGTTAGCTGAGCGAACCAGCTGTCCATAGGGCGAACTCAAATAAATACAAACAACACTCCAGACCAGAATCTGCAGGGCTTTTGCAGATGGTAAATATGCTGGACCAAATATAAACAGGATTATCCTATCCGCCAACAGTGTGGTTCCGACGCCGATTGGAAAGGCAAGCATGCTCATATATTTAAAAGATCGCTCAAAAGTGAATCTCAACGAGTCTTTTGAGTCCTTAAAAAACCTCGACATCAATGGATACAATGAGGTGAAATAAATGCCCGGAATGACCAGTAAAATCAATACCAACCGGTAAGCCGCATTATACCACCCGACAACTTCATCCCCCTTCATGTAGGAGAGCATGACGGAATCAATCCAATAGTAGATTGAGACAAAAACCGCCGTCAATGCAAAGGGCCACGCTTCCCTTAAAGTACTCCTCCAAAAGCCAACGTCCACCTCAACCTTCGGCTTTAAGAACTTCCATGTGGTTATAATGGCATGATACACAAGAAGTATCAGACTCACAGCAAGAGGAATCATTGCAAAGTGTACAACGTTCAATCCTAGTTTGATCGCGATTACTGCAAAAACCAGAGAAAGCGCACTCCCCAATATCTGTCCAATGGACATGAACTCCATCCTCTCGAAAGCCTGGTAAACATCGTTGAAAAGGTTGTTAATCCCGTTCACTACAGTTGATAGAGTTATTATATACACAACCTTCCTTGTGATATCAGGATAGCCCAAGAGGTATACCACTCCAAAAACCAACAAAAACGTCAAGACGCCAAAAGTTAACTTCAGCACAATTCCATTAGCCAGGTACTTTTTAGCCAGGCTTTTATCCCTCGCAACCTCTCTAACGGTCAAAGGATCAAGGCCAAAATTTGTTATAACACCAAAAATCCCGTTCAAGGCGAGGGCAAACGCCAGAATACCATAATTAGCCGGGCCCAGATACCTCGCAGTATACATTACGTAGAAAAAGCCAAACAACATGCTCAGGATTCTCGCAGTTATAAGTACCATCATATTTTTTGCTATTCTCTGGACAGTGTTCATGATTGCACCCCGCTCAGGGATTTGATGAGACACTTAGCTTTTTAAGAATTGCTGTATTATCCACTTTTCAGTATTAACGTTTTTAAATCAAAGACACTTAATACTCTCATGCACGGATTAATCAGAGTGTTAAAAGAGCATGACCTATGGTCATCATATATTATATCCTTCGTAATAAGTGTGGAGGTAACGCAGGTCTTTTTAGAACTAGGATTCTTCCAAAACCTTAACCCCCAAGACACCAGATACTTCCTGAGTGCATTGGCTCAAGTAGAAGGGGCAATTATATCCATATACATAACCATGATGCTCGTTGGGATTCAGCTCACTCTAAAAGAATACTCAGAGGTCGTTCTTGATGTCTATAGCAAAAATTGTGAATTTTGCCTGGTGTTTATCTCCTATGTAGCTTCCATAGTCTTTACGCTAATATTGTTGCAAAATGCAGAAAACATTGCCACTCTCTGGATACGTCTGGCTTATCTGTGGGGCACATTTAATCTTCTAATTGTACCTCTGTTTATATATAATTTATATATAATTCCTTTATCCTCTTTAATCCAAGAAAACTCATTGACAGATTTTTGAAAATTTATAGTATTAACGATGAGGGTACTCTCAAGAAACTCTCCAGAATATCCTCTAGGAGCATGCAATCTCAGAATGTAGAGGTTACCGCTTACATCCTTCAAAAGATTGATGAATACGTTCGAACTGACTTTTCAAAAAAGTTAGAAACAATAGGAAAAATGGTAACAAAAAGAACAGAAACAAAAACAGAGCAGGATTTAAATGAGTTCAAAACAATATTAAACTTTAGTGAAGAATTAGCCTTTTGGATGCGTTTTATTACCTTACATACCATTGATCAATTTAACACGAGCAGGATAAGTCAGAATGAGGCAATATGGATATTGGATATAATACACCCAATCTTTAGAACTCTCTTTACTGACATTATGATTACTCTTTACCCCATTTATTCCTCTTCAGATGTCAAGCCGGAAGTCAAGAGAGATCTTGAACGTTCTCTTGAGCAATGCCTGCGGGAGCTGGAATTGATAGTAGAACGACTGCAAGAAGCCCCTCCAGAAATAAAAAGGGAGGAACTCAGAAACTTTTTAGACGTTCTACCTTATAATTTTATTAACTCCTTAACCGGTTATGATTATCTTGTCGAAAGAGCCAAAAGGCTCCAAGAAATTTTAAAGGACGACAAAAAGAACAATAACTCCCTTTAAATTTCCCGAAAATCTTTTTACACTGCTAAAAATAATCCTTTTCACTTAAATATTCCCTCAGCCCCTCCTTCCATCCGGGCATTTTTAAGCCGATGTCGTGAATCTTCGCGTTCTCCAGGGCCGAGAACCCCGGCCTCCTCGCCAGCCTGTTAAGCTCGCTCGACTTTATGGGTTTCACCTCAACATCCCACTCCAAAATCTCAAATATTGCCTTTGTAAATTCATACCACGAGCAAAAGCCTTCGTTCACCATGTGATAAACTCCAAACTCCGGTCCGAGCTTTAAAAACTTCCCCAGGGTTCTGGCGACGTCCATTGTGTAGGTGGGGCTCATGAACTGGTCGTC